>NZ_CP054841.1:0-321493 GCF_013363755.1 Comamonas antarctica | reverse complement strand
GGGCATCATCGGCTCCATCATCGGCCCGCTGCGGCGCGCGGTGGCGGTCTGCGAGCGCATTGCCGGCGGCGATCTGAGCGCCGAGATCGAGGTCCATTCCCAGGACGAAACCGGACAGCTGCTGCGTGCCATGCAGCAGATGCAAAGCAGCCTGGCCGCCACGGTCGGCCTGGTGCGGCGCAATGCCGAAGGCGTGGCCTCGGCCAGCGTGCAGATTGCCTCGGGCAACAACGACCTGTCGGCACGCACCGAAGAGCAGGCCGCGGCGCTGGAGCAGACCGCTTCCTCGATGGAGGAACTGGGCTCGACCGTGCGCCAGAACGCCGAGCATGCGCGCACCGCCAACGAACTGGCGGTGCAGGCATCGACGGTGGCCGCGCAAGGCGGGGAGGTGGTGGCCGAGGTCGTCGACACCATGAAGAGCATCAACGCCAGCAGCGCACGCATTGCCGACATCATCTCGGTGATCGACGGCATTGCCTTCCAGACCAACATCCTCGCGCTCAACGCCGCCGTCGAGGCGGCGCGCGCGGGCGAGCAGGGCCGCGGCTTTGCGGTGGTAGCCGGCGAAGTGCGCAGCCTGGCGCACCGCAGCGCCGAGGCGGCCAAGGAGATCAAGGGCCTGATCACCGCGAGCGTCGAGCGCGTCGAGCAGGGCAGCGCGCTGGTGGACAAGGCCGGCGCGACGATGACGCAAGTGGTCAAGGCGATCCGCAACGTGACCGACATCATGGGCGAGATCAGCGCCGCCAGCAGCGAGCAGAGCGCGGGCGTGGGCCAGGTTGGCGAGGCCGTCACACAGATGGACCAGGCCACGCAGCAGAATGCGGCGCTGGTCGAGGAAATGGCCGCGGCCGCGAGCGCGCTCAATGTGCAGGCCGGCGAGCTGGTCAAGGCCATGGCGGTGTTCACGCTGGGCGCGGGCCAGTCCGGCAACGCGGCTGGCACGCCCGTGGCCGCCTTGCGCACGCCGGCCCATGCCGCGGGCAAGCGCCCGGCCACGCCGCCTGCACGCCTCGAAGCCGCCAGCCGCAAGCCTGATGCCGGCGCGAGCGACTGGGAAAGTTTCTAAGCCACAGCGCCGGGCCCGCCCCGGCGCTTTTTCTTGGCTGCCTGGCTTAACGCTCCAGGCGTGCGCGGCGGCGCTTGGTCGCCAGCATCACCAGCCCCAGCACCACGACCGCGCCCAGCGCCATGCCGATGCGCGCCAGCAGGATCAGACCGGACTTCGCGCCGCCTTCGCGGATCACCTGCACCTGATCGGCCGTGACCGAAACCGCGGGGTTGCCATAGCTGGTCAGCAGGAAGTTCGAGACCGCAGCCACCTCTTCGTTCTTCAGCGGCACCATCGCATTGACCTGGTCGCCAAACGGCGGCATGAACACATGGCCGCCTTGCGGCGTCTCACGGTCGACGCCGTTGAGAATGGCCGCAATCAGGTTGGACGGATTGGCTTCGCCGGTGATCGACTTGCCGAACAGCGCCGGGTAGTAGCCGTCCTGCGTGCCCTGGCCCGATGCGCCGTGGCACGAGGCGCAGTTGGCGGTGAACACCTGCGCGCCCAGCGCCACGCCGCTTTGCTTCATGCCTTCGGCGAAGGACGTGCCGCGGAAGCCGGCGGTGGCATCCGTGGCCTGGCCGAAGCCAAAGCGGTTGCGCTGGGCGCTGTCTTCGGGCTGGTGGCTCGAGACCGACAGGATATAGCGGGAGATCGCGCGCAGGTCGCTCTCATGCAGGCGGCTGAAGCTGTGCGTGATCGCCTCGGCCATCGGGCCCGCGGCCTGGGCTTTGCCCGGCAAATGGCCGGTGGCCAGATACCGCGTCAAATCGTCCACCGACCAGCTGCCGATGCCATGCGTGCGGCTGTTGGTGATGTCGGGCGCCCACCAGGCACCGATCTGCGCGCCGCTCAGGCTCTGGCTGGCCAGCTCCTGCATCAGCGCGCCACGCGGGGTGTGGCAGGTCGCGCAGTGGCCCGCGCCCTGGGCCAGATAGGCGCCGCGGTTCCATTCCGGCGTCTGCGCCGGGTCGGGCTCGAAGGGCTTGCCATCGGCAAACAGCAGGTTCCAGCCGATCATCGAGGCGCGCACGTTCATCGGGAACGGCAGCGCGGTGCTGGCCTTGGGCGCCGCATCGACGGGTGCCACGCCTTCCATGAAATAGGCGTAGAGCGCGTGCACATCCTCGTTGGTGAAGCGCGCGAACGCGGTATAGGGCATGGCCGGGTACAGGCGCGCACCGTCGGCGCGCACGCCCTTGCGCAGCGCGTCGGCGAATTGCTGCTCGCTGTAGTTGCCGATGCCGTGGGACTTCGAGGGCGTGATGTTGGTGGCCACGATCTCGCCCACCGGAGACGAGATCGCATGCCCGCCGGCCATGGGCTGGGCCTTGCTGGCCGTGTGGCAGGCAATGCAGTCCGAGGCCGTGGCCAGGTAGCGGCCCTTTTCAATCAGCTCGGGCGAGTAGTTCTGCGCCAGCGCGGCACCGGCCGCGGCCAGGGTGCCCAGCGCCAGCACGCCGGCATGGCGCGCGGCCCGCAAGCGGGAAAGGCGGGACAGGCGGGACAGGCGGGACAGGAGGGAGATGGTGTTTCGCAGCATGTTGTCTCCCGCGCTCAGGCTTTGCGCACTTGCGCTTGCAAGGCATCGGCGGCCTTGAGGGCCAGGGCGACCATGGTGATGGTCGAGTTGCCGCAGGCCGTGCTGGCCATGGCGCCGCCGCCCGGGATGAACAGGTTGGCGTGGTCGTGCGCACGGCAGTCGGCATCCACCACGGAGGTGGCGGCGTCGTTGCCCATGATGGTGCCGCCCATGATGTGCTTGCTTTGCGCGAAGCCCTTGGGCTCCTGCACCTTGATTGCGCCCATGGCCTTGGCGATCCGGTGCAGCAGCGGCACGCCATATTCGTCGGCCGAGCGGCGCGTGTAGTCGCCCACGTCGTAATGGACGGCCGGCTTGGCCAGGCCCAGCCAGTCCTTCTTGTCCGACAGGGTCAGGCGGTTCTCGGGATTGGCCAGGGTCTCGAACGCGATCACCACGTTGGTGGTGCAGCCGGCCTGGCGGCGGATCTCCTCGTCGAGCGCACGGCCGACCTTGCCGGTCTTGAGCGCATTGAAGGTGACGAAGCGGTTGCGGCCGAAGTTGTTGAGGCGGAAATAGGCGCCCGCATGGCGCGAGCGGAAGTCGCCCTGCGAGGTTTCCATGATGCCGGAGTTCACCACCGGGCCGGCACCGGTCCAGTAGGGTTCGGTGGTGGTGATGGTGAAGCCCTTTTGCGGGTGGTCCATCATGTTGCGGCCGACCTGGTCGGAGCTGTTGTTGGCAATGCCCCGGGGGTTGCGTGCGTCGGCCGACGTCAGCAGCAGCTTGGGCGTCTCGATGCCGTTGCAGGCCGTGACGAAGTGGCCGCCGGTGACGCGGTGGCTCTGCTTGTTCGGGTCCAGGTAGTGCACGGCGGTGATGCGGTTGCCTTCGCCCGATTCGATCTTGTAGGCGACGGCATCGTAGAGGATCTTCACGCCCTTGCGCTCCAGGCGCAGCAAGGCGGTCTCGCCGTCGTACTTGGCGCCGATCGGGCAGACCGGCACGCAGTTGTTGTTGGCGCAGCACGCCGGGCGGCCGTGGTAGGGCATGCCGCTGTTGCGCGCCTGCGAGACGTGGATGTTCGACAGGCCCAGCTGCGCCTTGACGACTTCGGTGAACTTCTGCTCGCCCGGCGACAGCGGCAGCGCCGGCATGGGGTAGGGCGCGGAGCGCGGCAGGCGCGGCCATTGCTGCTCGGGGTCCGATGGGCCGCAGATGCCGATGGCGTGTTCGGCGCGCACGTAGTAGGGCTCGAGCACGTCGTAGCCAAAAGCCCAGTCGCGGCCCACGCCATAGAGCGAGTGCAGGCGCATGTCCTCGGGCGTCAGGCGCCAGCTGGTGCCGGCCCAATGCCAGGTCGATCCGCCGGCGTAGCGGATATAGGTCTGGTCGTAGCTGTCCGGGCCCGAGAGCTGCAGATAGTCGTCGCCCGGCATGGGGTGCGGCGCCCAGGGGCGCGGCGGGTAGATCGAGTTGGCGCTGCCCTTGTTCGACAGCGGCATGTTGCGGAAGTTCTCGACGATCTCGTTGCGGTAGACGCGCGGGCCGGCCTCGAGCATCAGCACGCTGATGCCGGCATCGATCATTTGCTCGGCAATCGTCAGGCCGACGACGCCCGTGCCGACGATGACCACGTCGGCGGAAATATTCTGGTTCATGGTGGAAATGTTTTTTTGCGCAGGCGTGCCGCCGGCGTGCAGGCACGGCATCCCGCGCGCGCCGGCAGTACCGGCGCGCGCCGTCGGCACGCGCTTGTCAGAATTGCGGAATCGGCAGCAGCGGCGCGTTGTCAAGCTCCTGCCACGCATTCGGCGCGGTGAAGCCATACGACGGAATCGGCACCACATCGCGCGTGACCTGGAAGGTCAGCGCATGCTCGTAGGTGAACAGGGCATCTTTGTTGCCGGCGCCGGCCATGCCGCTGTACCAGGCAAAGATGATCCACTGCGCGAGTTCGCGCTGCGGACCTTCGGGAATGTCGTCGTAGAAATCCTCGACGGCCGTGGCCTGGCGCTGCTGCGCGAGCTGCAGGATGGCGGCGGAACTGTCGGCGAAATTCTGGAAGTGCGCGCGCGCGTAGGCTTCCATCTTGGCGCCGGCAGCGGCGTTCAAGCCATGGTTGACCAGAAGCTGCGACAAGGCCATGAAAGGCGAGGCGCCCGCGGCGGCCGCGGGCCCGGCAGCGCTGCCGGCCAGGGCGGAAGACTGCAGCGGGCCGGCATACGCCGTCAGCACGGCGGCCGCCGCGCCAAGCAGGGCTTGCCGGCGGGAAAGGGAATCGGGGGGGAACATCGGGGGAGCTGCTGGATCGAGAACGTGGGAAACATCGCCATGACGGCCATCGGGTGGCTGTGGCGTGGCAATCAGGGTAAACCCGCGGATTCTAGTTTCTTCGCAGCGCGGCGCAGGGAATTTTTCACGCATGGCCCTACGCGCGGGAATGGCGCACCGTCCCTGGCGGGCGCTGTGCGCCGAACGCCCGAGATAGCCGGGCGGATCGCGGCTTTTCGCGGTCTTGGATCTGTCAGGACCTACGAAGATCGCATCTTTTGTTTCATTTTGACACAGACCTGCCGATAGACAGGGTGAATACAAATGCACTCCAGGAGTTCCATGCGGTTTTGCGTCATCAATGTCGGCGGGTTTTGCTACACCGCGTTCTCTCCCAGCACCTGTGAAGCCGTCGCCGATGCCATGCAGCGCTTTCCCGATGCGACCCGGATCAGCGCGCGCGCCCGGCATGCGGCCCTGCCCGGTGCGGCATGGACACCGGGCGGGGTGCAGTGCCTGGCCGGCCGGCACGCGCGCGGCGAGAAAAAAGTCTATGCGCGTTTCCCGCTGGCCAGTGATGCCGCGGGGCAGGCCGCCTGGGGCAAGGGCAGCGCCTACTGCGGGGAATCCCTGCACTGAAGCGCACGGCGCACGACCGGGCAGCGCTTACCATCGAGCTTCACCACCACGGAGATGAAGATGGGTCAGCCATGCCAGCTTGCGCCAGTTCCGAACGCCACGCGGGGTCATGCATGAGTGCATCCGGGGATCTGGCCGTGCAGGAAATTCGCGTGTCCACGGACGCTGGCCCACTGCATGCGCAGCGCTGGGCGCCTGCCGGGCGCGACGCCCTCCCGCCCATCGTGCTGCTGCATGACTCGCTGGGCTGCACCGAACTGTGGCGGGGTTTTCCGGCCGAGCTGGCGCGGGCCACGGGGCATCCGGTCATCAGCTATGACCGGCTGGGCTTTGGCCGCTCCGCTCCCCATCCCGGTGTGCTTGCCGCCGATTTCGTCGGCACCGAAGCGCAAGGCAGCTTTGCCGCCGTACTCGAGGCGTCCGCCGTCGATCGCTTCCTGCTGCTGGGCCATAGCGTTGGCGGCGGCATGGCGTTGTCGATTGCCGCGGCCTATCCCGAACGCTGTGTGGCGGTCGTCACCGAGTCGGCGCAGTCCTTCGTGGAAGCGCTGACCCTGGATGGCATTCGCGCGGCGCGCGATTCCTTTGCGGCGCCGGGGCAGATCGAGCGGCTGGAGAAATACCACCCGGGCAAGGCACGCTGGGTGCTCGGCGCCTGGGTCGATACCTGGCTGTCGCCGCAGTTCCGCGGCTGGAGCCTGGATACGGTGCTGCCGCGGGTGCGCTGCCCGGTGCTGGCATTCCAGGGCGCCAACGATGAATTCGGCTCGGCGCGCCAGCCCGAACGCATTGCGGCGCTGGCCGCGGGCCCGGTCGGTGTGCAAACGCTGCCCTGCGGGCATGTGCCGCACCGCGAGTGCGCGGCGCAGGTGCTCGAACGGGTGCAGTCGTTCGTGGCGCAGTGCCGCGCCGACAGCTAGTCCAGCACCCGGTTGCGTGATTCGACGTCGACGGCGGCGATGGCCAGCGCGCCCGCGAGCAGCATGCCGGCCAGCACGAACAGCGACAGCGTGAAATGCGTGGCCATGAGGGGCGCGATGATGGCCGGCGCAAACAGTCCGCCAAAGCGCGCCACCGCGCCGGCCAGGCCCATGCCGCTGGCGCGCAGCGGGGTGGGGTAGACCTCGGGCGTGAACGCATAGAGCGCGCCCCAGGTGCCCAGCAGCGCAAAGCTCAGCAGCAGCGTCGCGCCGACCACCACCGGCGTGGTACTGCCCAGGCTGTAGAGCAGGCAGCCCGCGGCGCTCAGCAGCAGGAAGCCGATCAGCGTCGGCTTGCGCCCCCAGCGCTCGACACCATGGGCCGACAGCGCAAAGCCCGGCAGTTGCACCAGCGCCAGCAGCACCAGGAACTCCTGGCCGCGCATGAAGCCAAAGCCTGCGCCGGACAGCTGGATGGGCAGGTAGACAAACACGCCGTAATAAGCCATCGAGATCAGCGCCCAGGCCAGCAGCAAGCCGATGCTGCGCCGGCGCAGTTCGCCCGCAAACAGCGCAAGGGCCGAGCGGCGCTGCTGCGCCTCGGGCTGCAGCGCGCCGATCACGGCCGCGCTGCCATTGGTGTCGGCCACGCGCTGCAGCACGGCCTGCGCCTGCTGCGGCTTGCCATTGCGGCTGAGAAACAGCGGCGACTCGGGAATGTACCAGCGCAGCACCACGCCGATCAGCGCGGGAATGCCGGTGACGAAGAAGATCACGCGCCAGGCGTCGTCGCCCCAGGCGGCCGCCGCCAGCGACAGCACGGCGAGAAGAATGGTGCCCACGGCCCAGAACGATTCCAGCAGCACCAGCCAGCGGCCGCGGCGCTGGCTGGGCAGGAACTCGGCCATCAAGGTGTAGTCGACGGGCAGCGTGCCGCCGACGCCGACGCCGGTGATGAAGCGCAGCACGAGCAGCCAGGCCAGATCGGGCGCAAACGCCGAGGCCACGCCCGCGCAGGCGTCGAGCAGCACGGCCAGCAGCAGCACTGGGCGCCGGCCGATGCGGTCGGCCAGGCGGCCGAATGCAAACGCGCCGACCAGCATGCCGACAAAGAACAGCGTGCCGGTGTTCAAGGCCTGGGGCAGGGTGATGCCGAAGCTCTTGGCAATCGACGGCGCGCTGAAGCCGATCGACAGCACCTGCATGGCGTCAGCCAGCCAGACCAGGCCGAAGATCACGAACAGCCGGTACTGGAATTTGCCGACTCCAGCGGCGCGCAGGCCTTGTTCGACGGTGATGAAGGAAGCGGGCGCAGAAGATTTCATGGGGCGTGGCAATGGACGGGCGCGGCGCCGGGCAGCGCGCGCAGCTGCCTATCATCGCCGACCTGCGCGCGCTCGGCCTATGCCCGCAGCCCCCAGGCCGCGACGGCGGCCGCGCACAGCGTGATGCCGGCAGCCAGCAGGTGGAGCCAGGCGTGGCGCTGCGCCTGGGCCAGCGAGGCATCCAGGCGCGCGAGCGCCGCATCGAGTTGCGCCCGCAGCGCCACGGCGCCGGCCGCGGCATGCTCGTGCGCGGCCTGCGCGAGCAGGCCCCTGGCCGCGGCCAGCGCGGCATTGAGGCTGCGCTCGGCCTTGTCGCGCGCGTCCTCGCTCCAGCGCAGGCTGAGGCTTTCAAGCACCTGCTGGTACTGGTCGAGTTGGGCCTGCTGGGCTTCGAGGCCGTCCTGCAGCACGCGCCGGTGGATGGTGTGCAGCACCAGGATCGGATCGTCGCGCGCCAGGTCCAGGTGGTTCTCGGCCGCGATCTCCTCGAGCAGCGCTTCGATGGAGGTGAAGCGGTGCTCCATCACCGCACCATCGCCATGTCGAGCTGGGCAAACAGCGCGCGCTGCAGCTGCCGCAGGCGTTGCCGCTCCAGGATGCCGAACGCCGGCGTGGCCAGCGCTTGGGCAAAGGTCATATGCCGCGCCAGCAGGGCCGCCAGCGCCCGGCCGTCGGTTTGCGGCCGCAGCGCGGGCAGGTGCAGCAGCGCGGCGATGCGCTGGCGCTGCGCGCGGTAGGCGGCAAGCGCCTCGATTCCCTGGCCCGCGTGGGCCAGCGCGCCCCAGTATGGGTTCAGCCAGAGCACGCAGCGCGTGCCCTCGGGCCAATCGGCCAGCAGCTGCGTCAGGCCGTTGACGCTCTCGAGAAAGGCCGGGCCGCCGGGGACCACCGTATGCAGCACCCAGCCGTGGCGCATGCGTGCCAGCCTCGGCTGCGCGCGGGCGCTGGCGAGATAGTGCCGCAGCGGCAGATGGATGCTGGCGCTGGTGTCGATCACCACCGGCTGCGTCGCCTCGCCAGCCCATTGCAGCAGCGTGTCGAAGGCGCGGGCATCGAGCGCATTGCCCGCATGCCAGGGCAGCGGGTGCACCGCCAGGCCGGCGTAACGCGCCAGCGTGGCGTGCAGCGGATCGGCATCGATGCACAGCGGTTCGGCGCCGGCGTGCACCAGATACTGCGCCAGCAGCGCGGCCACCAGCGACTTGCCGACACCCCCTTTGGCGTGCAGCACGCAATGCACTTGGGTCATGCGATATCTCCGCGAGTCCGGGCCTGGATTGTAGGGAAAAGCGGCACAAGATTCGATATATGCGTTGTCCTGTCAGGCGAAAGCGGTAGCCTGCACAGACGGCAGCGCCGATTTTTTAGCGGCTAAAAAAACTTTTGCCTTCGATAAATCCAATGTTTCAGGCGAGGGCATGCCTTGTAAATAATTCGTTATAACGAATTGCCGTGGCTATACTCCCGCCGCAGACGGGCCCGGCATGGTGCCGGGAGAACCTGTCAACGCGTGCCGATGCCCGTGCCGGGCCATGCCGGAGGCTGCCAAGATGAGCGAGCGCTTCAACAACGCAGTGGGACCCCAGGTCAGGGCGGGCCGGCCACGCGCGCGCCGGCTGGTGCCGGCTCTGGCACTGCTGGCGTTGCTGGCCGGGCTGCAGGCGGCAACGCAGTTTCTCGCGCATGCGCTGCACTACCAGGCGGCTTTGGGCGGACATTGGCAGCGGCTGTACCTGCCCTGGGACGGCGTGCGCTGGGCCATGCAGTGGTACGGCGCGTATCCCGATGTCTTTGTGCGCGCGGCGGGCGTGGGCACGACGCTTGCCGGCGCGGCGCTGCTGGCATTGGCGGTGGCGCGCATGTTGCAAGCCCACTCGGGCCGGCCCAATGCCTATCTGCATGGTTCGGCGCGCTGGGCCGATCGGCACGACATCGAGCGCGCCGGCCTGCTGCCGCCGGCGCGCAGCTGGCACGAGCGGCTGCGCGGCAAGCCGGCTGCAGCCGGCGCGGGCGTCTACGTTGGCGCGTGGGCCGACAGATCGGGCACCATCCACTACCTGCGCCACAACGGCCCCGAGCATGTGCTGACCTATGCGCCGACGCGCTCGGGTAAAGGCGTGGGGCTGGTGGTGCCGACGCTGCTGTCGTGGCCGCACAGCACGGTGGTCACCGATCTCAAGGGCGAACTCTGGGTCATGACGGCCGGCTGGCGGCAATTGCATGCGCACAACAAGGTGCTGCGCTTCGAGCCGGCGTCGCCCGATGCCAGCCTGGGCTGGAACCCACTCGACGAGATCCGCGTGGCCAGCGAGTACGAGGTCGGCGATGTGCAGAACCTCGCAACGCTGATTGTCGACCCCGACGGCAAGGGGCTGGAAAGCCACTGGCAAAAGACCAGCCAGGCGCTGCTGGTCGGGGTGATCCTGCATGCGCTCTACAAGGCGCGCGCCGAAGGCGGCTGCGCGACGCTGCCCGGAGTCGATGCGATGCTTGCCGATCCCGCGCGCGACTCCAGCGCGCTGTGGGACGAAATGACGCGCTATCCGCACTGCGCGGGGCAGGCGCACCCGGCGGTGGCAGCGGCGGCGCGCGACATGCTGGACCGTCCGCCCGAAGAGGCCGGGTCGGTGCTGTCCACGGCCAAGTCCTATCTCGCGCTGTACCGCGACCCGGTGGTGGCGCACAACGTCAGCCGCTCGCAGTTCCGCCTCAAGGACCTGATGCACCACGAAAGTCCGGTGAGTCTCTACATCATCACCCAGCCCAACGACAAGGCGCGGCTGCGGCCGCTGGTGCGCATCATGGTCAACATGATCGTGCGGCTGCTGGCCGACCGCATGGAATTCGAGCGCGTGCCGATGGCGCCGCCGCGGCGCTGGGGGCGTGCGCGCCGTGCGGCGCCGACGCTGGTGCTGCGCGCGCGCCAGGGCTACCAACACCGGCTGCTGGGCCTGCTCGACGAATTCCCCAGCCTGGGCCGGCTCGAGATATTGCAGGAGTCGCTGGCCTTCGTGGCCAGCTACGGCATCAAGTTCTACCTGATCTGCCAGGACGTGAACCAGCTCAAGAGCAAGGAGGCCGGCTACGGCCCCGACGAGACCATCACCTCGAACTGCCATATCCAGAATGCCTACCCGCCCAACCGCATCGAGACCGCGGAGCACCTGTCGAAGCTGACCGGCCAGACCACGGTGGTCAAGCAGCAGATCACCACCAGCGGCCGCCGCACCAGCGCCATCCTGGGCCAGGTCTCGCGCACCACGCAGGAGACGCAGCGCCCGCTGCTCACGCCCGACGAATGCCTGCGCATGCCGGGCCCGAAAAAGGACGCGCAGGGCCAGATCACCGAAGCCGGCGACATGGTGGTGTATGTCGCCGGCTTCCCGGCGATCTACGGGCGCCAGCCGCTGTACTTCCAGGATCCGGTGTTTGCTGCGCGCGCGGCCGTGCCCGAACCCGCGGCCAGCGATGTCTTGCGCGCGCTGGCGCCCGCAGCCGGCAGGGAGATCACGCTGTGAAGCTGCCCCGGCATGCACTGCGTCTGCGGCGCGCGCGCGGGCGGCCAGCGCACCAGGTCGTTGCCTGGGCCGGCGCGGCCTGGCTGCTGTGCGCCGCGGCCGGCGGCCTGGCGGGCCTGCGCGTCAACACCAGCCCGAGCATTCCGCCGGGCCTGTACCGCGTGAGCGCTGCGCCCGTGGTGCGCGGCGCCTGCGTGCTCCTGTGTCCGCCGCCCACGCCGGTCTTTGCGCTGGCGCGCGCTCGCGGCTACCTGGGCGCGGGGTTCTGCGCGGGCGGCTACGGCTATCTGATGAAGCAGGTGCTGGCCTTGCCGGGCGACCAGGTGGATTTTGCCGCGCGCGGGGTGTCCGTCAACGGCCGGCTGCTGGTCGGCAGCGCCCCCTTGGCCGCGGACCTGGCCGGCCGGCCCCTGCCGCGCACCGCGCCGCGGGCACTGACGCTGGCTGCGGGCGAGCTGCTGCTGATGTCGCCGGCGCGCCCGCAGGCATTCGATGCGCGCTACTTCGGGCCGGTGGCGCAGGCCCAGGTCAAAAGCGTGATCGTGCCCCTGCTGACCTGGCCGCCCGGCGGGCAAACGGACCAAAGCATTTGCCGGCCGGCGGACGCGCGCGCGGCGGCCGCGCCGGCAAACCCCTGGCGCGGCGCGCATGCCGCGCCGCGCCCCACCCATGAAAAGGAGTGATAGCCATGAACCCACTGAAAACGCCCTGGCAGATCGATACGCCGGTGGCACCGGCCGACGATCCGCATGACGGCATAGCAATGGTCGACGAGAAGCTGCTGGATGCGCTCACACCTGGTTTCCAGGCCGAGTTCGACCCCGAGGAAGCCGACCGCGTCGGCGCGTTCACCGAGGACGCGCTCGATGAACAGGATGCACTGGACAGCAGCGACGACCTGAGGGACGCCCAGGCCTGAGCCGCGCCTCGCGCGCGCACTGCACGGCGCCATGGCGCGCCGCACCGCCATGCGGCCGCAGAGCCGCGAACAGGAGACAGACATGGAATCGCAAAAGCCGTTTTATGCCACCGTGGCCGAAAGATTGATCGAGCAGCTCGAGGCCGGCACGGCGCCCTGGCAAAAGCCCTGGCGCGCGGGCGGGCCGCCGGCGCCGCTGCCGATGAATCCCGCGACCGGCCGGCGCTACAAAGGCATCAATGCCATTCAGCTGGCGAGCCGCGGACATGCCGATCCGCGCTGGATGACCTATAAGCAGGCCGAGGCCGCGGGCGCCCGGGTGCGCCCGGGCGAGGCCGGCACCTCGATCCAGTACTGGAAATTCACCGAGGACCAGCCGCAGGGGCAGACCGTGCGGCTGGAGCGCCCGCGCGTGTTCTTTGCCACGGTCTTCAACGCCGAGCAGATCGACGGGCTGCCGCCGCTGGCGCTGCGCGCGCCGGACTGGAACCCGGTGGAGCGCGCCGAGCAGTTGCTGCAGGCCTCGGGCGCGCGCATCGAGCACGGCGAGTCCAACCGCGCGTTCTACCGGCCCGACACCGACACCATCCACCTGCCGGCGCGCACGCAGTTCGCCACGCCGGCCGAGTATTACGCCATCGCGCTGCACGAGCTGGGCCACTGGAGCGGCCATGCGTCGCGCCTCGACCGCGACCAGTCGCATCCCTATGCCAGCGTGGGCTATGCCCAGGAGGAACTGCGCGCCGAGATCGCCAGCATGATGCTGGGCGAAGAGCTGGGCATTGGGCACGACCCCGGCCAGCATGCCGCCTATGTCGGCAACTGGATCACGCTGCTGCGCAATGATCCGCTGGAAGTCTTTCGCGCCGCGGCCGATGCCGAGAAGATCCAGGGCTATGTGCGCGGGCTGGAGCAGCACCATGACCAGGCGCAGCAGGCCGGGCCGGCAGCGCCGGCGTTGGCGCAGTCGCCAGCGCAGCGCGTCCCGCAGGCGCAGCGCGCCGTCTTCCTGCATGTGCCCTTCGAGCACAAGGAAGAAGCCAAGGCGCTGGGCGCGCGCTGGCACCGCCAGGCGCAGGCCTGGTTCGTACCTGCGGGCGTCGATGCCGCGCCGTTCTCGCAGTGGACGCACCCGGTGCGCACGTCCCCCGCACAGGAGCGCGCGTTGCAGCCCGATCGCGCCTACCTGGCCGTGCCCTATGGCGAACGCAAGGTGGCCAAGGCCGCGGGCGCGGCCTGGGACCCTGCTGCGCGGTCCTGGTTTGTCGGCCCCGATGCCGACGTGCAAAAGCTCACGCGCTGGCAGCCCGGCAGCCTTGGCGCCGAACAAGGCCCGGCCATGCGCCCGCAGGAGGAGTTTGCGCAGGCGCTGCGCGCCATGGGCTGCGTGGTCAGCGGCGAGCATCCGGTCATGGACGGCAAGAAGCACCGCATCGCGGTCGAAGGCGCGGGAGCGGGCAACGGCGAGGCCGGGGGCGAGGCCTTCTACATCGGCCACCTGGCCGCGCGCTCCAGTGGCTACATCAAGAACCCGCAGACCGGCATCGACATGCAGTGGAAGGCCAAGGGCTATCGGCTCGAGCCCGGCGAAAAGCAGCGCATGCTGGCCGAGGCCGGCAGCAAGCTGCGCGCACGTGCCGATGCGCTGCTGCAAATGCAGGAGCAGGCGGCGGAGCGCGTGCGCCTGCAGATGGGCGAGCTGCTGCCCGCGGCCCAGCCCACGCCCTACATGCAAGCCAAGGGCATCGCGCCGCAAGCCGGGGTGTTCACCGATGGCGAGGGCAAGCGCACTTGCGTGCCGATGGTCGATGCCGGGGGCCGGCAGTGGTCGATGCAATACATCGAGGAGAACGGCGCGCGCCGCTTTGCCCAGGATGGGCGCCGCGATGGCTGCTTCCATGCGGTCGGCGGCCTCGATGCGCTGGCCCGCGCGCCGGCGCTGGTCATTGGCGAGGGCTATGCCACCGCCAGCAGCCTGTCGCAGTCGCTGGGCTTTGCCACGGTGGCGGCCTTCGAGCCCGGCAACCTGCCGGCCGTGGCCAAGGCCCTGCATGCACGCTTTCCCGGCAAACCGGTGGTCATTGCCGCCGACGACGACCGCCACCTCGAGCTGACCCAGGGCATCAACCCGGGGCGGGCCAAGGCCAGGGAGGCGGCCAGAAGCACCGGCGGCACGGTGCTGCTGCCGGTCTTCGCGGTGGGCGAGAACCGCTATCCGGCCGGACTGCCGCCGATCACGCCGCAGAACTACCGCGAGCACCTGCGCACCGGCAACGGGCTGGCCGCCGAGCAACTTGCGGCGCTGGCGCAGATGCAGGGCATGACCGACTTCAATGACCTGGCGCAGCGCAGCGCATTGGGCCGGCAAGGGCTCGATCGCCAGGTGCGACCGGCGGTGCAGGATGCGATCGAGAAACGCCGGCTGCAGCGCGCGCCGCAAGGCGATGCCGTGCGCCAGGCGCCAAAGCCTGCGCGCGGCGCCGGCCTGCGCGTCGGCTGAAGGGGGCGCCAACGGCGCGCGCTGGCGCACGCCCGCGCTGAAGGCCATGCCGCGCACAGCGCAATGCGGTGCGCGGCGGCTTCCGTCACGTGCGGGACGGTGTTTGCCGCGCGGCAATGCTCCAATATTTTTCATCAGGGCGGCTCGGGTGGGTCGCCCGCCATCCCACAAGGAAGCCCATGTTTGCAGAACCCTCCGAGAAAACCCGCGACCTGCTGCAGCGCCTGAACGCGTTCTTTGACGAGCATATCTATCCCAACGAGGAACGCTATCTACGCGAGATGGATGAATTCCGCCGCGCCGGCAATGCCTGGCAGATTTCGCCGCTGATCGAGGAGCTCAAGCCGCTGGCGCGCGCGGCCGGCCTGTGGAACATGTTCCTGCCGCACGAGCACCGCGGCGTGCCCGGCATCTCCAACCTCGACTACGCGCCGCTGTGCGAAGTGATGGGCCGTGTCATGTGGTCGGCCGAGGTGTTCAACTGCTCGGCGCCCGATACCGGCAACATGGAAACCATCGAACGCTACGGCACCGAGGCGCAAAAGGAGCAGTGGCTCGAGCCGCTGCTGCGCGGCGAGATCCGTTCGGGCTTCCTGATGACCGAGCCGGCCGTGGCCTCGTCCGATGCGACCAATATCCAGTGCACGATCACGCGCGAAGGCGACGAATACGTGATCAACGGCACCAAGTGGTTCTCGTCGGGCGCGGGCAGCCCGCACTGCCAGATCTTCATCGTCATGGGCAAGACCGACCCCGAGGCGCCGCGCCATGCACAGCAGTCGATGGTGCTGGTGCCGCGCGACACGCCCGGCGTGACCGTGCTGCGCCACCTGTCGGTGTTCGGCTATGACGACGCGCCGCATGGCCACATGGAAGTGCAGCTGGAGAACGTGCGCGTGCCGGTGGCCAACATCCTGCTGGGCGAAGGGCGCGGCTTCGAGATCGCGCAAGGGCGCCTGGGCCCCGGCCGCATCCACCACTGCATGCGCTCGATCGGCGCCGCCGAGCGCGCGCTGGAGATGATGTGCGACCGCCTGAGCGCACGCGTGGCCTTCGGCCGCCCCTTGTCCGAGCAGTCGGTGTGGCATGAGCGCATTGCCGAGTCGCGCTGCATGATCGACCAGGCGCGCCTGCTCACGCTCAACGCCGCCCACAAGATGGATACCGTGGGCAACAAGGAGGCGCGCGCCGAGATTGCCATGATCAAGGTGGTCGCGCCCAACATGTCATGCAAGGTGGTCGACTGGGCGATCCAGGCGCATGGCGCGGCTGGCGTGAGCCAGGATTTCTGGCTGGCCGAAGCCTATGCGCACCAGCGCACGGTGCGCATCGTCGACGGCCCGGACGAAGTCCACCGCAACGCCATTGCCAAGCTCGAGCTGGCCAAGCGCAAGGCGGCGGCCCAGCGCTGACCCAGCTTGCGCAGCCCCGCGCTGCTCCTCACGAACCCTCCTCGCGGAGGGTTTTTTTTTGGTCCCGCAACAGCCGCAGCCAGCGTTGTGTGCCGTTCACGCGTGTTTTCCCTGTCGGCCGGTAAGTATTTGCTTTCTATCATTACTTGCCGGCCGACAAGTGGATCGGCGAAGCCCGGATCCTGCGTCCGCAGGTGCCGCCAAAACGTAGACACATACGAGGAGACAGTCTTGTTGCAACCGAACCCCCAGCGCGTATCGCGCCCATCGTCCTTTTCCATCGCCGTTGCCGCGGCTTGCCTGTGCGCCGGTCTGCCGGCACTGGCCCAGCAGGCACAAAAGGAAGAGCTGCGCCAGATCACGACCCCGGCGGGCGGACTCGCCGCCACGCCGTCGAGCAGCGTCAGCATCTATGGCCTGATCGACACCAGCATTGGCTATGTGACGAGCCCTGGCGGCCGGCTGTGGCGCGTCGACAGCGGCCACATGAACGGCTCGCGCCTGGGCTTCAAGGGCAGCGAGGACCTCGGCGGCGGCCTGCGCGCCAACTTCCTGCTGGAGATGGGCCTCAACAGCGACGCCGGCACGCTGGGCCAGAACCAGGGCGCGGGCGCCAAGGGCTTTGGCCGCGGCGCGCTGGTCAGCCTCACGGGCAGCTTCGGCGAGATCCGCCTGGGCCGCACCGTGACCGCGGTCAGCTCGGAAGTGCAGGCCGTGGGCGACGCCTTCGGCCTGGGCGGCGGCGGCAACCTGCAGGGCATCCAGCCCGCCTCGGGACGCGTCAACAACACCATCTGGTACCAGACGCCATCGATCGGCGGCTTCATCGGCAAGCTGGCCTATGCACCGGGCGAAACCTCGCCCGCGCCCGGCAGCGGCCTGAGCTCGAGCGCCGGCTCGAGCACCGCCGCCGCGCTGTTCTATGCAAGTGGCAAGCTCAGCGGCGCGATGTCGTACACGGTGTTCAAGCACATCGTCGACGACAGCAGCGTCAAGTGGTTCAACTCCAGCCTGGCCTATGACTTCGGCGTCGCCAAGGTCTTCGGCTCGTTTGCGACCTTCAAGAACCCCAGCGCCGCCATCACGCCCGCGACCCAGGCCGCGGCCGACAACAACCAGGGCTTTGCCGGCTTCCCCACGGTGGGCTACTACGCCGGCCAGGACGACCGCAGCGCCTCGCTGGGCGTGGCCATTCCATTCGGCCGCAACACCCTGCTGGCCCAGGCAATCCACGTCGACGACCGCGGCCCGCTCAACCGCGATGCGACCCAGTTCGGCGTGGCCTATATCCACGCGCTGTCCAAGCGCACCAGCCTCTATGCCGACTACGGCCGCGTGAAAAACCGCAATGGCGCGGCCTACGCGCTCACCGGCGCCACCAGCCAGGCAGCGCCGGGCAGCAATGGCAACAGCGACGCACTGCATCTGGGCATTCGCCACGCGTTCTGATCGGGACGGCTTGCCACGGGAGCCGGGGACCGAGTCCCCGGCTTTTTTCTGTCCGCTGGGCCGGCCGTGGCCGCATGAAGCCCGCTCAAGCGTTATGGCGAGCTTGGCATGGGGCATCCATATCGAACCATGGATGGCCAGTTGCCTAAACGTGAGGGCGGGACCTTCATCCTTCGACGTGGCTCAGGACGAACGGTTGGTGATGCGCTGCGCCTTAAAAATCCGTTCGTGGTGAGCTTGGCGCAGGGCATCCTGTCGAACCATGGACGGCCAGTGGTCCGAACGTGAGGGCGGGACCTTCATCCTTCGACGTGGTTCAGGACGAACAGTTGGTGATGCGCCGGGCCTTAAAAAATCCGTTCGTGGTGAGCTTGGCGCAGGGCATCCATGTCGAACCATGCACGGCCAGATGTCCAACGTGAGGGCAGGACCTTCATCCTTCGACGTGGCTCAGGACGAACGGTTACTTCGGACCCGCGCCTTAAAAAATCCGTTCGTGGTGAGCCTGGCGCAGGGCATCCTGTCGAACCATGGACGGCCAGTTGTCCAACGTGAGGGCAGGACCTTCATCCTTCGATGTGGCTCAGGACGAACGGTTACTTCGGACCCGCGCCTTAAAAAGTCCGTTCGTGGTGAGCCTGGCGCAGGGCATCCTGTCGAACCATGAACGGCCAGTTGTCTAAACATGAGGGTGGGACCTTCATCCTTCGACATGGCTCAGGACGAACGGTTGGTGGGGCGCTGCGTCTTAAAAATCCCGTTCGTGGTGAGCTGGGCGCAGGGCATCCATGTCGAACCATGGACGGCCAGTTGTCTAAACATGAGGGTGGGACCTTCATCCTTCGACGTAGCTCAGGACGAACGGTTGATGATGCGCCGCGCCTTAAATAATCCGGTCATGGTGAGCCTGGCGCAGGGCATCCTGTCGAACCATGGACGGCCAGTTGTCTAAACGTCAGGAGAGGACCTTCATCCTTCGACGTGGCTCAGGACGAACGTTTGATGATGCGCTGCGCCTTAAATAATCCGTTCGTGGTGAGCCTGGCGCAGGGCATCCTATCGAACCATGGACGGCCAGTTGTCTAAACGTGAAGGCGGGACGTTCATCCTTCGACGCGGCTCAGGACGAACGGTTGGTGGGGCGTTGCGTCTTAAAAATCCGTTCGTGGTGAGCTTGGCGCAGGGCATCCATGTTGAACCATGGACGGCCAGTTGTCTAAACGTGAGGGCGGGACGTTCATCCTTCGACGCGGCTCAGAACGAACGGTGGATGAGGCGCCACGTTCCAAAAATACCGTTCGTGGTGCGTTTGGCGCAGGGCATCCATGTCGAACCATGGACGGCCAGTGTCTATCGTGTGGGCGGGACCTTCATCCTTTGACGTGGCTCAGGCCGAACGGTTGGTGGGGCGCCGCGCCTTAAAAAAACCGTTTGTGATGAGCCTGGCGCAGGGCATCCATGTCGAACCATGCACGGCCAGATGTCCAAACGTGACGGCAGGACCTTCATCCTTCGACGTGGCTCAGGACGAACGGGTGATTGAGCGCTGCGTTCTAAAAATACCGTTCGTGGTGAGCCTGTCGAACCATGGACGGCCAGTTGTCTAAACGTGAAGGCGGGACGTTCATCCTTCGACGCGGCTCGAACGGTTGGTGATGCGCCGCGTCTTAAAAACCCGTTCGTGGTGAGCCTGGCGCAGGGCATCCTGTCGAACCATGGACGGCCAGTTGCCTAATCGTGAGGGCAGGACCTTCATCCTTCGATGCGGCTCAGGACGAACGGTTGATGATGCGCCGCGCCTTGAAAACCGTTCGTTGTGAGCCTGGCGCGGGGCATCCATGTCGGACCTTGACGGCCAGTTGTCCAAACGTGAGGACGTTCATCCTTCGACGCGGCCGGCAAGGCAGGCTCAGGACGAACGTTTAGTTGGGCGCCGCGCCTGCAAAGCGTGGCCCGGCCTCAGCGCCCGGTGTAGACCGGCGCGCGCTTTTCCAGGAAGGCGCGTTGCGCTTCCTTGGAGTCCTCGGTCTTGGACAGCGCCACGGTATTGCCCTGCTCATAGCGGTAGGCATCGCGCGGCGGCATGAGCAGTGTCATGCGCGCGGCTTCCTTGGCCAGGCGCATGGCAATCGGGCTCTTGGAGGCGATGTCGCGCGCGATCTCCATGCAGTAGGGCATGAGCTGGTCGGCGGGCAGGCAGGCCTCGACCAGGCCCAGGCGGTACAGCTCCTGTGCGGAGACCTTCATGCCGGTGTAGAACATGCGGCGCGCGCGCGACTGGCTGAAGACCTTTTGCAGGAAGGTCACGCCGCCGGCCAGGCCGACATTGATCTCGGGCATGGAGACATAGGCGTCCTCGGACGCGACCCAGATGTCCGAGGCCATCACCAGGCCGAAGCCCGCGCCCAGCGCCGGGCCGTTGATCGCGGCAATGATGGGCTTGGAGCATTCGACCACGGCATAGTAGGACTCGCGCACGCGGCGGTTGTGTGCGCCATAGGCGCCGGCCACGCCCGCGAGGTTGGGGCGCTCGCGGATGTCGGCGCCGGCCGAGAATGCCTTGCCCGCGCCGGTCAGCACGATGCAGGCCACGTCGTCGTGGTCGGACAGCAGGTCGAAGGCGCGCGTGATCTCCTCGCGCAGTTCGATGTTCTGCGCATTGACCGGCGGGCGGTTGAGCGTGACGACGGCCACGCCTGCGTCGATGGCCACGGTGAGGGTGTTGAATTCCATGAAAGTCTCCTGGTGATGGGTGCCGTCGTTGCGGCTGAACTTACCTGCCGAACGGTAAATTCTGAGCCATCCTAACCGCGGCGCGCGCCCCCTGCAAGTCACCTTGGCGGCACCTGGTGCAGGCCGAAAATTGCGCTGCGCGGCGCGCAAATACCCGCAAAGAATGCGGCGGGCAAGCAGATTTGTCCCTAGGTCTTGGCATCGGGCGCGCTGCTATCCTTGGTTTTACTTACCTGTCGGCATGTAAGCACACAAATTCGAGCCAAGGAGCGCGTTGATGACGATGTCGGGACTGATGCAGCAGCAGGACTTGCTGATCTCGCAATTGCTGGAGCATGCGGCAACGCACCATGCGCAGGTGGAGATTGTTTCCCATGTATCCGAGCGCCAGGTCTATCGCTCGAACTGGGGCCAGCTGCGCACGCGTGCCAAGCGCCTGGCGAGCGCGTTGACCGCGCTGGGCGTGCAGCCCGGCCAGCGCATTGCAACGCTGGCCTGGAACACGCACCGCCATCTCGAGCTGTATTACGCGGTGGCCGGTATGGGCGCGATCTCGCACACCGTCAACCCGCGGCTGTTTGCCGAGCAGATCAGCTACATCATCAACCACGCGGCCGATGAATATGTGTTCTTCGACCTGGGATTCGCCGACCAGCTGGTGGCGCTGGCGTCGCAGCTGCCCACCGTCAAAGGCTTTGTCGCGCTGTGCGAGCGCAGCGAACTGCCGGCATTGGCGCTGCCCCATCTGCTGTGCTACGAGGACCTGATCGACCAAGGTTCGCCCGATTTCAACTGGCCGGAATTCGACGAGAACACCGCCTCGTCGCTGTGCTACACCTCGGGCACCACGGGCAACCCCAAGGGCGTGCTCTACAGCCACCGCTCGACGGTGCTGCATGCCTGGACCGCCTGCACCGTCGACGGCCTGGGCCTGTCGACCAGCGACAGCGTGCTGCTCGCGGTGCCGATGTTCCATGTCAACGCCTGGGGCATTCCCTATGCGGCAGCGATGTGCGGCGCCAAGCTGGTGCTGCCCGGCCCGGGCGTGAGCGGCGAGCGGCTGTATGCGCACATGGTCAATGAGGGCTGCACCTTCTCGCTGGGCGTGCCCACCGTGTGGCTCGGTTTCTTCCAGTACCTCGAGAGCCAGCGCGAGTCACTCGACCTCTCGCGGCTCAAGCTCAAGCGCGTCGTGGTCGGCGGCTCGGCCGCGCCGCGCGCCATGATCGAGAAGTTCGGCACGCTGCTCGGCACCTTCGTGATCCAGGCCTGGGGCATGACCGAGACCAGCCCGCTGGCGACGATTGGCAACCTGCTGCCCGCGCAGCAGGCGCTGCCGGCGGCGCAGCGCTATGACATCCAGGCGCGCCAGGGCCGCGCGGTGTTCGGCATCGAGGTCGGCATCTTCAGCCCCGACGGCCAGCGCCTGCCGCATGACGGCAAGAGCGTGGGCGAGATCAAGGTGCGCGGGCCGTGGGTGGTGTCGGCCTACTACGGCAGCCAGGCCGGCGCGGCGCTCGGCGCGGACGGCTGGTTTGCCACCGGCGATGTGGCCCTGATCGACACCGAGGGTTTCGTGCAGATCACCGACCGCACCAAGGACGTGATCAAGTCGGGCGGGGAGTGGATTTCGTCCATCGACCTGGAGAACGTCGCCGTCGGCCATCCCAAGGTGCAGGAAGCCGCGGTGATCGGCGTCGCGCACAGCAAGTGGCAGGAACGGCCGCTTCTGATCGTCGTGCCCAAGTCGGGCCAGAGCCTCACCGCCGCCGAGATGACCGAGTTCATGAAGGACCGCGTGGCGCGCTGGTGGCTGCCCGACGACGTGGTGTTCGTCGACGGCCTGCCGCACACCGCCACCGGCAAGCTGCTCAAGACGCAGCTGCGCGAGCAGTTCAAGGGGCACCGGCTCAGCACCGACCCCGCCTGAATGGTCCACACGGGTTTGAAGACAGTCAGCGCATTCCATAACTACCAGGAGACAGACATGAACGCATTTCCTTCGATTTCCCCGCTGTCGCGCCTGGCCTTGCTGGCCGGCAGCACCCTGCTGGCCGCGTTGCCGGCGCAGGCGCAGATCAGCGATGACGTGGTGCGCATCGGCGTGATGGCCGACCAGACCGGTACCTATTCGGGCAATGGCGGCCCGGGCTCGTCGCTGGCGGTGCGCATGGCCGTCGAGGACTTCGGCGGCAAGGTGCTGGGCAAGCCGATCGAGGTCACTACCGCCGACGACCAGAACAAGCCCAATGTCGGCATCAACATGGCGCGCCAGTGGATAGAAAACGAGAAGTTCGACACCATCCTCGGCGGCTCGGCCTCGTCGATCGCGTTTGGCGTCTCGAGCATGATGAAGGAAAAGAAAAAGCCGTATCTGATCGCCGGCACGGTGTCGTCCGATCTCACCGGCAAGATGTGCTCGCCGATGACCGTGCAGTTCATCGTCGACACCTACCAGCTGGCCAACGCCGGCGTCACGGCGCTGCTCAAGCAGGGCGTCAAGAGCTTCTTCTTCATCACCGTCGACTACGCGTTCGGCGCGGCCATGCAGGCCGATGCCACCAAGTTCATCGAGGCCGGCGGCGGCAAGGTGGTGGGCTCGGTGCGCCACCCGCTGGGCGCGTCCGATTATTCGTCGTACCTGCTGCAGGCCCAGGCCAGCAAGGCCCAGGCCATTGTCGTGCTCAATGCGGGCCTGGACCTGACCAATGCGCTCAAGCAGGCCGCGGAGTACAAGCTCGCGCGCAACGGCCAGAAGGTCGGCGTGTTCGGCATGACCATCAACAGCGTCTCGGCCATGGGGCTGGAGGTGGCGCAGGGCCTGCAGATCACCGCGCCCTACTACTGGGACCGCAACGACGAGTCGCGCGCCTGGGCCAAGCGCTTCATGGACAAGAACAAGGGCGTCGTGCCGACCTACATCCATGCCGGCGCCTACAGCGCCACGCTGCACTACCTCAAGGCGGTGCAGGCCGCGGGCACGGACGAGGGCGTGGCGGTGATGGCCAAGATGAAAGCCACGCCGGTCAACGACTTCTCGATGAAGAACGCCATGATCCGCGAGGACGGCCAGCTGATCCGTCCGACCTATGCGATCCAGGTCAAGACGCCGGCCGAGTCCAAGGGCAAGAACGACCTCTACAAGGTGCTCGAGGAAATCCCGGGCGACAAGGTGTTCCGCCCGCTGGCCGAAGGCGGCTGCGACTTCGTGAAGAAGTAAGCCGCCCTGTCTGTATCCCGGCCCGGTCCGGGGCTGTCCTTTCGGCGCGGCGGCCTTGCGCCGGCCCGCGCCATTGCCTCCAGGTTTTTGCCATGACCCGTATTGAAATCGTCACCCCCGTGCGTGACCAGCTGGGCGAATGCCCGCTCTGGGACGACCAGGCCCAGGCCTTGTACTGGATTGACTCGCATGCCCAGTTGGTGCGCCGGCTCGAGCCCGAAAGCGGTGCCTTGCGCGAATGGCAGCTGCCCACGGCCATCGGCTCGATTGCGCTGTGCGAAAGCGGCCGGCTGCTGGCGGCGCTGGCCGACGGCTTCAGCTATCTCGATCTGGACTCGGGCGCCGTCACGCCGCTGGCCGGTGTCACGCACGCCGCCGAGCGCATCCGCCTCAACGACGGCCGCTGCGACCGCGCCGGGCGCTTTGTTGCGGGCTCGCTGGTGCTGGGCCGCAACGAACCGCTGGGCGCGCTCTACCAGGTGGATGCGCGCGGCCGCGTGCAGGTGCTGGAGCAGGGCATTGCCATTGCCAACGCCACCTGCTTCAGTCCCGACGGCCAGTGGCTTTATTTCACCGACAGCCGCACGCGCAAGATCCGCCGCTACCCCTATGACCTGGCCACGGGCCGCGTCGGCACGCCCACGGTCTGGGTCGACACCGCGGCGCTGAACTCGGCCGCCGATGGTGCCACCGTGGACCGCGAAGGCGGCCTCTGGACCGCGCTGGTCGAGACCGGCCAGATGGCGCGCTTCCTGCCCGACGGCCGGCTCGACCGGCTGATCGACATGCCGGTGCGCCATGTGACCTGCCCGTGCTTTGGCGGCCCCGATCTCGATGTGCTTTACGTCACCAGCATCAGCCACAGCGGCAATGCCCTGAAAGACGAGCACCCCGACGCGGGCGCGCTGTTTGCCGTGCATGGCACGGGCGTGCGCGGGCTGCGCGAAGTGCGCTTTGCCGACCAGGCCTGAATGAACCAAGAGAGCAAGAAAGCAAGGAGACAGCCATGAACAAGAAACTCGAAGGCAAAGTGGCGCTGGTCACGGGCGGCGCGCGCGGCATTGGCCGGGCGATTGCCAATGCGATGGCCGAGGCCGGCGCCGTGGTCGGCGTGCTCGATCTGCGCGAGGACCTGGCCCAGGCCGCGGCCGAGGAGATCCGCGCGCAGGGCGGCCAGGCGATGGCCTTTGGCGGCAACGTCGCCGAGCGCGAGACCTTCGCCCAGGCGGTGCAGGCAATGAAGCAGGCGCACGGCCGCTTCGACATCCTGGTGAACAACGCGATCTGGGTGCGCTACGGCGCGATCTCGGCAATCACGCCCGAGATGCTGGCGCGCATGGTCGGCACCGGCTTCAACTCCGTGGTCTGGGGCATTCAGGTCGGCGCCGAAGCCATGGACCAGGGCGGCAGCATCATCAACATCGCCTCGGCCGCGGCCTTCCTGGGCGTGCCCGAGGCCATGGTCTATGGCGGCATCAAGGCCGGCGTGCTGGGCCTCACGCGCTCCTCGGCCGTGGACCTGGGGCCACGCGGCATCCGCGTCAACGCGGTCTGCCCGGGCTCGGTGCCGACCGAAGGCATGAAGGGCAATGTCGACCCCGACAAGATCGCGGTGCGCATCGCGCGCACGCCGCTGCGCCGGCTGGGCGAGGTCGAGGACATCGCCAATGCCGCGATGTTCCTGGCCTCGGCCGACAGCAGCTGGGTCACGGGCACCTCGATCCTGGTCGATGGCGGCGTGACGCACGCCATGCTCTGAGGCCGCGCCATGGAGTCCTACATCCTGCAGGCCACGGGCCTGAGCAAGCAGTTCCGCGGCTTCTACGCCGTCAAGGACGTGAACCTGCGCGTGCGCCGCCACAGCATCCATGCGCTGATCGGCCCGAACGGCGCGGGCAAGACCACCTGCTTCAACCTGCTGACGACCTTCTTGCGCCCGACCACGGGCAGCATCCAGTTCAACGACCGCGAGATCTCGGCCAGCGACCCGGCCACGGTGTCGTCGATGGGCCTGGTGCGCTCGTTCCAGATCTCGGCGGTGTTCGGCCAGATGACGGTGCTGGAGAACGTGCGCGTGGCGCTGCAGCAAAAGGCCGGCATGACCTGGGCCTTCTGGCGCCGCGACCGCGCGCTCAAGGTGCTCGATGCGCGCGCGCTCGAACTGATCGCGATGGTCGGCCTCACGCGCTGGCTGCACACGCCGGCGGTGGAGCTGTCCTATGGCCGCAAGCGCGTGCTTGAACTCGCCACGACGATTGCGCTTGAGCCCGAGATGATCCTGCTCGACGAGCCCATGGCCGGCCTGGGCCACGAGGACATCGCCCCGGTGATGGAGATCATCCGCAGCGTGGCCAAGGGCCGCACCATCTTGATGGTCGAGCACAACATGAAGGTCATTGCCGAGCTGTGCGACCGCGTCACGGTGCTGCAGTCGGGCCAGATCCTGGCCGAGGGCAGCTATGACGAGGTCTCGCGCGACCCGGCGGTGATCGAGGCCTATGTGGGAGGCGCCAATGACTGAAGCCATGCCAAAGCCGCTGTGCCTGTCGGTCAAGGGGCTGGTCGGCCATTACGGCGAGAACCTGGCGCTCAACGGCATTGACCTCGAAGTGCGCGCCGGCGAGGTGGTGTGCCTGCTGGGCCGCAATGGCGCGGGCAAGACCACCACGCTGCGCGCCGTGGTCGGCCTGCTGGAAAAGCGCCGCGGCAGCATCGAGATCCACGGCCAGCAGACGATTGCCATGCTGCCCGAGGCGATAGCGCGGCTCGGCGTCGCCTACTGCCCCGAGGAGCGCGGCATCTTCGCCAGCCTGAGCACCGAGGAAAACCTGCTGCTGCCGCCGGTGCTGCGCCCGGGCGGCCTGAGCGTCGACGAGATCTACACGCTGTTTCCGAATCTCAAGGAACGGCGCCACAGCCAGGGCACCAAGCTCTCGGGCGGCGAGCAGCAGATGCTGGCCATCGCGCGCATCCTGCGCACCGGCGCCAAGTTCCTGCTGCTCGACGAATGCACCGAGGGCCTGGCGCCGGTGATCGTGGCGAAGATCGGCCAGACCATTCGCCTGCTCAAGGAGCGCGGCTTCACGGTGCTGATGGTCGAGCAGAACTTCCGCTTTGCGTCCAAGGTTGCGGACCGGTTCTATGTGATCGACGAGGGCGTGGTGGTCGACGAGTTCCGCCGCGAGGACATCGCCAGCGATCTGGCACGCATCGAGGGACTGCTGGGACTATGAAGCTCAAGCGCACAACAAACACCCACGCGCGCCGCGGCGCCGCGTGGCACGGGAGAGTCCACCATGGATGAAATCTTCGGCATTCCAATGTCGGCCCTGGTCGGGCAGCTGGTCATCGGGCTGATCAACGGCTCGTTCTACGCCTTGATGAGCCTGGGGCTGGCGATCATCTTCGGCCTGCTGCATGTCGTGAACTTCGCGCATGGCGCGCAGTACATGCTGGGCGCGTTTGTCGCCTGGGGCCTGCTCGAGTACTTCGGCATCAGCTACTGGTGGGCGCTGCTCATCACGCCGGTCGTGGTCGGCGGCGTGGGGCTGCTGATCGAGCGGCTGATGCTGCGCCGGCTCTACCGCGTGGACCATGTCTACGCGCTGCTGCTGACCTTTGGCCTGGCGATGCTGATGGAAGGCGCGTTCCGCTGGAAGTTCGGCGCCACGGGCCAGCCCTACCCGAACCCGATTGCGGGCGGCTTCGATGTCGGCGTGAGCTACATCCCGGCCTACCGCGTCTGGGTGATCGCGGCCTCGCTGGTGCTGTGCCTGGGCACCTGGCTGGTGATCGAGCGCACCAAGCTCGGCGCCTACCTGCGCGCGGCCAACGAGAACGCGGCGCTGGTGCGCACCTTCGGCATCAACGTGCCGCGCATGCTGATGCTGACCTACGGCCTGGGCGTGGCGCTGGCCGGCTTCAGCGGCGCCATGGCCGCGCCCATCTACCAGGTCAACCCGCTGATGGGCAACAGCCTGATCGTGGTGGTGTTCGCGGTGGTGGTGATCGGCGGCATGGGCTCGATCATCGGCGCGATCATCACCGGCTTCGGCCTGGGCGTGGTCGAGGGCCTGACCAAGCTGGTCTACCCCGACGCCGCGGGCGTCGTCATCTTCATCGTGATGATCATCACGCTGGCAATCCGTCCCAACGGCCTGTTTGGCCAGGAGGCCCGATGAAACACTTCTCTCCCGGCACGCAGCGCCTGCTGCTGGCGGCCTTCGTCGCCTTGCTGCTGGTCGCGCCCTTCGTGCTCTACCCGCAGTTCCTGATCGAGATCATGTGCTTTGCGCTGCTCGCGGCCGCGCTCAACCTGCTGGTCAGCTACTGCGGACTGCTGTCCTTCGGCCATGCAATGTTCTTCGGCGCCTCGGGCTATGTCACGGCGCAGGCCATCAAGGTCTGGGGGCTGGACCCGGCGCTGGGCATCCTGTGCGGCGTGGCCGTGGCGGCGCTGATCGGCGTGCTGACCGGCGCGCTGGCCATCCGGCGCCAGGGCATCTACTTCTCGATGATCACGCTGGCCTTCTCGCAGCTGATCTACTTTCTCGCGCTGCGCATGCCCTTCACCGGCGGCGAGGACGGCCTGCAGGACGTGCCGCGGCGCGCCATGTTTGGCATCATCGACCTGAGCAACAACCTGGTGATGTATTTCACGGTGTTCGCGCTGGTCGGGTTTGGCTTCTTTGCGATCTACCGCATCGTCAACTCGCCGTTCGGCCAGATCCTGCGCGCCATCCGCGACAACGAGCCGCGTGCGATTTCGCTGGGCCTGCGCGCCAACCGCTACAAGCTGGTGGTGTTCATCCTGTCGGCATCGCTCGCGGGCCTGGCCGGCGCGGTGAAGGCCGTGGCCTTCCAGGTGGTGACGCTCAACGACCTGACCTGGGTGACCTCGGGCGAGGCGCTGCTGATCTGCATCCTGGGCGGCATGCAGACGCTGCTCGGGCCGATCGCGGGCGCGGTGCTGATCGTCTCGATGTCGCACTACCTCGCCTCGTATGCCGAGTGGGTGCTGATGATCCAGGGCCTGGTGTTCGTGGTGGTTGTGCTGTCCTTCCGCAAGGGGCTGATCGGCGAACTCTATGCCTGGCTCGAGCGCCGTGCGCTGCGCGGCAAGGAGCAGCCATGAGCGCCGCATCGCGTGAGGCCGTGATGGCCGCCTTGCAGCGCGCGCGCCTGCTCGAAGGCCGGTTGGCGCTGGTCACCGGTGCGGCCAGCGGCATCGGCCAGGCGATTGCCGTGGGTTTTGCCCATGCAGGCGCGCGCGTCATTGCCACCGATATCAGCGCCGCGCGCTGCGAAGACACGCTGGCGCAGATCCGCGCCGCGGGCGGCGAGGGCTGGGCGTATGCGCTGGATGTGACCGATGCCGATGCCGCGGCGGCGCTGGCCGGGATCGTGGGCGAAGACATCGGCGCGGTGGACATCGTCGTCAACAACGCCGGCGTGATCCTGCGCGAAGGCCTCGACAGCCCGCGCGCGCACGCCAACATCCGGCGCGTGGTCGACGTCAACCTGCTGGGCACCTTCAATGTGATCCACGCCTGGCTGCCGGCGCTGCGCGCGACGCGCGGCTGCATCCTCAATATCGCCTCGGGCGCGGCCTTCATTGCCCAGGCCGGCGCGCTCGGCTACTCGGCCTCCAAGGGCGCGGTGAAGATGCTCACGCAATCGATGGCCGCCGATCTCGGCGCCGACGGTATCCGCGTCAACGCGCTCGCGCCCGGCGTGATCGAGACCCCGATGACCGACGTGACGCGCGCCAACCCCGAGCGCCTGGCGCGCTTCATGGCGCGCATTCCCGCGGGCCGCGTCGGCCAGCCGCAGGAGCTCGCGGGCGCGGCGGTGTTCCTGGCGTCGGCGCTGGCGTCGTATATCAATGGCGTGACGCTGCCCGTCGATGGCGGCACGCTGGCGGTTTAGGCCGAATCGTTTTTCAAGAAAATGCAGGAGACAACATGCAAAACAACCCTCCAACACCCCCGCGCCGCCTTGATGTCGTCATCGTTGGCGGCGGCTTCGGCGGCATGTACGCCACCTACAAGTTCCGCGAGATGGGGCTGAGGATCCAGAGCTTCGAGGCCGGCGGCGACCTGGGCGGCGTCTGGTACTGGAACCGCTATCCCGGCGCGCGCGTCGACCTGCCCAGCATCGACTACAGCTTCTCGTTCTCGCCCGAGGTCGAGCAGGAGTGGAGCTGGTCGGAGCAGTTCGCGGCCCAGCCCGAGCTGCTGGCGTATATCGACTTCGTTGCCCGGCGCCTGGACCTGCGCCAACACTTCCAGTTCAACACGCGCGTCACCAGCGCGGTCTGGGACGAGGCGCGCAAGCTCTGGAGCGTGAAGACCGACCAGGGCGAGACGCTCGAAGCCACCTATTGCATCATGGCCACGGGCCCGCTGTCCGTGCCCAAGGACCCGGAGATTCCCGGCATCGCGCGCTTCCAGGGCCAGCTGCTGCGCGCCGCGCGCTGGCCGCATCAGCCCGTGAGCTTTGCCGGCAAGCGCGTGGGCGTGATCGGCACCGGCTCGACCGGCATCCAGATCGTGCAGGAAGTCGGCAAGGAGGCCGGCGAACTGTTTGTCTACCAGCGCACGCCCAGCTTCACCATGCCGATGCGCAACGAGCAGCTCGAGCCCGAATACGTGGCCGAGGTCAAGCGCCACTACGCGGGCATCCGCGAATCGGCGCGCAACAGCGCCGTGGGCGGCGTGCGGCCGCAGTCGACGCGCGCGTTCTTCAGCGTCACGCCGCGCCAGCGCCAGCAGCTGCTCGAAGACGCGTGGAAGAACGGCGGCCTGGCGATGCTCGGCACCTTCTCCGACCTGATGAGCAACCCCGAGGCCAACGAGCATGTCGCGGAATTCGTGCGCGGCAAGATCGGCGAAATGGTCGAGGATCCGGCCACGGCCGAGGCGCTCAAGCCGCGCGGCTACCCGATCTTCGCGCGCCGGCCCTGCCTCGACAGCAGCTATTACGAGACCTACAACCGCCCCAACGTGCACCTGGTCGACTGCCTCACCGACCCGATCGTCGAGATCACCGAAAAGGGCGTGCGCACCGAGTCCGGCGAGATCCAACTCGACGTGCTGATCTTCGCCACCGGCTACGACGGCCTCACCGGCGCTCTGCTGGCCTTTGATGTGGTCGGCAAGGACGGCCGCAGGGTCAACGACAAATGGCAGGACGGCGCGCGCTCCTATCTGGGGCTGATGATGGAAGGTTTCCCGAACCTGTTCATGACCACGGGACCGAACGGCCCGGCGGCGCTGGCCAACATCATCCGCATCAGCGAGCATGACGTCGACTGGATTGCCGCGGCCATGGTGCACATGGAGCAAGAAGGCCTGGCGAGCATCGAGCCCACGGCCGAGGCCGAGCAGGGCTGGATGGACCTGGTCTACGAGCTGTCGCAGCGCACGCTGCTGACCAAGGCCAAGACCTGGTATGTCGGCGCCAACGTCAAGGACAAGCCGCTGGGCCTGACGCTGTTCACCGGCGGTTTCGCGAAGTACCGCGAACTCACTTCCGCCGCCGTGCGCGACGGCTACCGGGGCTTTGTGTTCGAACGTACGCGGGAGTCAGTGGAAGCCTGACACCTGTGGCAGGGAGGCGGCCTTCGGGTTGCCGTTTGATGCGGGGCTGGGAGACCAGGCCCGCTTTTTTAGCGGCTAAAAAAGAGACGGTATTGGCAAGGGGGAGCGTGTAGACCACGCCTTGAAGGCCCTTCGGCCGGGCCGCGTAGGCAAGCCCAGGGCGAACGGTCGTTGGGGGGCTTGAACCTGAGAGAGATGCGCTAACCCGTTCGTCCTGAGCTTGTCGAAGGATGAACGGCCTGTCCTCAAATCGAGGGTAGCGCAGCCGTCTACTGCGCAAACGGCGCCTGCGCAAGCAAGGCGTACCAGGCATCGTCGGGCTTCATCTGCCCCTGGGGCGCGCGCACGCCAAAGCGCGTGGCCTCGTCGCCTTCGGGCGCGGGCGCTTCCTTCAGCCAGTCATAGATCACGGTGCGCGCCGCGACGCGCCATTCGCCAGCGCGTTTCTCGAAGCGGTCGGCATAGCGGCCGCACAGAAAGGTCTCGCGCAGCCGGCCCGTGGCCGGGTCGGTGTCGTACTGGAACGCCTGGAAGTAGCTTTCGACGGCCGCATGCCGGCCTTCCAGCACGATGGAGATATTGCTGACCTGGTGGATCATGCGCAGTCCGCTGCTGCGCGACTTGAGCGCCTTTTCAATGAAGCCGCTGGCGCTGCCGTGGTAGGCGCCATGCCGGTCCGTAGCGTCTTCCCAATAGGCCGAGCGCAGCGCGGCTTCGTCGCCGCGGTCTATGCCGCGGCAGTAGGCGTACATCACTTCGCGAATGGCTTCGCGGTCGAGCAGGGCTTGGAGCTGGGATTCTAGGTGGGGGGACATAAGGTGTTCATGCAAGTTCTTGTCGGGCAGGCCGCTTGTCCTTCGACCGGGCCGCGCAGGCAGGCGCGGGGCGAACGCAAACCCCACCGCCGTTCGCCCTGAGCCTGTCGAGGGGCGTTTGCCGCCCCTGAAGTCAGATCGCGCTGGCTTCGCGCAGTGTAATCACCGCATCCAGGCAGACCGCGCCCTTTTCGCGCACCACCAGCGGATTCAGGTCGATGCTCTGCAGCTGCGCGGCATGGGTCTCGGCAAATGCCGACAGCTTGCAGATCGCATCGACCAGCGCCGCCTCGTCGTACTGCGGGCCGCCGCGCCACTGGCGCAGCAGGCGCGAGGACTGCACCGCGTCGACCAGCTGGCGCGCGCGCGCCGCATCGACCGGGGCCGAGGCAAACGCCACATCCTTGAACAGCTCCACGGCCGTGCCGCCCGAGCCAAACATCAGCATCGGGCCGAAGGTCGGGTCCATATGGAGGCCCAGGATGGTCTCGACGCCGCCTTTGAGCATGGGCGTGATCAGCACGCCGTCGATGCGTGCCTGCGGCGCAGCCGCCCGGGCGCGGCGCAGCAGCTCGCCATGCGCCTGGCGCACGGCCTCGGCGTCCTGCAGGTTCAGCAGCACCCCGCCGATCTCGGTCTTGTGCGCGATATCGGGCGAGGAGATCTTGGCCACCGCCGGGAAGCCATAGCGGGCGGCCGTGGTGGCCGCCTCCTCGGCGCTGGTGCAGACCTTTTCCGGCAGCATCGGCAGGCCGGCCTCGGCCAGCACCTTCTTGGCCGCGGCCTCGGTCGAGACATCGCCCAGCGCCGGCGCCGAGCGCTGGCCCGAAGACGGCGTGTAGAGCGCGGCCTGGCGGCGCGCGAGCTGGCGCGCGCCGGCGATGGCCAGCACCGCGCGCGACGGGTCGGCAAAGGTCGGGATGCCATGCGCGTCCAGCGCCGCGGCAACTTCGGGCGTGGCCAGCATCACCATCACCAGGCCGCGCTCGGGGAATTTCTGTTTCAGCGCGATCAGCTCGTCGCTGGTCGACTGAAAGCGCGTGGGGGACAGGCCCACATGCGCCAGATAGGCAAACACCGTGCCGTAGGCCGAATGCGTGAGCAGCGCCTCGAGCGTGCGCGTGACGCCGCTGGCCACGGCCGTGACCTGGGCCGTGGTGTCGAGCGGGTTGGCCGCGACCGCAAACGGCAGCACCTCGCGCACCGCGGCGCTGGCGCCGGCCGACAGCGGCGGCAGCGCCAGGCCGTGGTCGCTCGCGTGGTCGGCCATCAGGATGCCGATGCCGCCCGAGCCGGTGAGGATGGCGACATCGTCATTGGCTGGCAGGTGGCCCGTCACGGCGCAGACATAGGCGATGTCGAGCATCTCCTCGATCGACTGCGGCCGGTAGGCGCCGCACTCGGCAAACACCGTGTCGTAGACCGTGTCGTTGCCCGCGAGCGAGCCGGTATGCGTGGCCGCGGCCGAGGCGCCGACCTCGGTGCGGCCGGCCTTCATGATCAGCACCGGCTTGCCGGCCCGGGCCGCCTTGAGCAGCGCCTGGCGCAGGCGCGTGCCGTCCTTGCACGACTCCACCGCCGCGCAGATGACGCGGGTTTCGGCGTCATCGGCGAGGTAGTCGATGCATTCGGCGACATCGACATCGGCCTCGTTGCCGGTGGCAATGATCTTCGAGAAACCCAGCCCGCGCAGCGAGGCCATGCCATAGGTGGCCGAGCCAAACGCGCCGCTTTGCGTGGCCAGCGCGATATGGCCCTTGACCGGGCGCAGGCCGTTGAGCGCCGTCGAGAACGTCGCCGAATACTGGTTGGACAGGTTCAGCAAGCCCAGCGAGTTCGGGCCCAGCATGCGCACCTCGGCGGCGCGGCAGATATCGACCAGCTTTTGCTGCAGCGCCTTGCCGGCCTCATCGATCTCGGCAAAGCCCGCGGTGAGGATCTGCACCGACTTCACGCCCTTGGCCACGGCCTCGCGCAGCGCGGTCTCGACGCCGGCCGCGGGAATGATGATCACCGCCTGGTCGACCGGGCCGGGCACATCGGAGATGCTCTTGTACGCCGGCAGCCCCTGCACCAGCGCCTCGCCCTTGTTGATCGGATAGATGGTGCCCTGGAAGCCGCCTTCGCGCATGAAGCGCAAGACGCGCCCGCCAATGCGCTCCGGGTCGGAGGAGGCGCCAATCAGGGCAACCGATTCGGGAAAGAAGAGGGAATGGATGGTTTGCATGGGAAAGGCGTTGCGAAGAAAGGTCATACCAACCTTTGATCCCGAGCCTTGGGTTGGCGGCGGGCGAAAGGTCAAAACCGTTCGCACCGAGCCTGTCGAAGTGCGGTTTTCGACAGGCTCAGCCCGAACGGACCGGGTCAACAGGTATCAAGCCGGCAGGGCTGCCACATCCTCAGCCATCTGCGCCGACAGCGCATCAAGGTAGTGGAAGCGGTCGCCATACTGCAGGTTGCACATCAGCGTATGCATGGCCAGGCGCGCGGCGGGCATTTCGGTGGTCATGCCCATGCCGCCATGCAACTGGATCGCGGACTCTGCCACAGTCCGGCCGACGCTGGCCAGGTACAGCTTGGTCAGCGCCGCATCGCGCGACTGGCCCGTGGGATCGGCGGACAGCGCCTCGGTCACGTCCTTGACCAGGCCGCGCGCGCTTTCATAGGCCACGTACATCTCGACGAGCCGGTGGCGCAGCGCCTGGAAGGTCGACAGCTGCACGCCGAACTGGGTGCGTGTCGACAGGTAGTCAATGGTCTGCTCGACCATCGCGCCAAGCGCGCCCACGGTCTGCGCGCACGTCATCACGGCCGCGGTGTCGGTCGCGACCTTGACCGCGGCCGCGACGGCTTCGCCCTGCAGCAGCAGCTGGCTCGCGTCGACGGTCACGCCATCGAGCGCAATATCCGCGCTGCGCCGGCCGTCGAGCCCGGTGTAATAGCGCGCCGCGGGCAGCGCCGCGGCCTCGACCAGCACCAGCTGCGTCGGCGTATCGAACAGCAGATGGCTGGCGTCGGCGCTCAGGTCCGCGCCGCGCAGCTGCCCTTGCAGGCGCACGCGGCCCGCGCCCTCGGGCGTGGCCTGGACGTCGCTGCCCAGCACCGGGCAGACCGACGCCGCGCCCGCCGCCAGCTGTTCAAGCAGTGCGCGCGCTGGCGCCGACGCCCCGGCCGCGGCCAGCAGCATGGGCGCGACCACGCAGCGCGCGATCAGCGGCAGCGCCAGCGCATGCCGGCCCGCGGCTTCGGCAATCGCCGAGAACTCGCTGAGCGAGGCGCCCACGCCGCCATGGTTCTCGTCCACCAGCACGCCTTGCCAGCCCAGCGCCAGGATCTGGCTCCAGTCGGCCGCGCCCGCGCCGGCCATGCGGTCGGTGGAGTCATACAGGTCGCCGGGAAACATCGGGGTCACTTGGAAAGTCATCTCAGGCTCCAAACAGGTCGCGGGCAATCACGTTCTTCTGCACCTCGCTGGTGCCGCCGGCAATCGTGCGCGAGCGGTAGAACAGGTAGGTATGGGTCAGCTGGCGTTCGAGGTCGAGCTCGTCGCTGCCATCGGGCGCCTCCACCTCGGGCTCCAGCCGCGCCGCGTATTCGGGGCCGGCGATATCGAAGGCAATGCCGACGATCTGCTGCGACAGCTCGGAGGTATGCAGCTTCAGCGCCGAGGACTTCGACGAGGCCAGCGTGCCGCGCATTTCCTCCTGGATCGCGCTCAGCAGCATCTGGCGCGCGCCCTTGGCCGAGGCCTGGGCCAGGAACAAACGCTCCTGCAGCGCATGGATGCTGGGCAGATTGGGCCGGGCCTGCATCTTCTGCGCCAGCAGTTCGGCCACCTGCTCGAGCTGGCGCGCCAGGCGCGGCACCGTGGCCGGCGACAGGCGCTCGCGGTCGAGCAGGAACTTCGCGCACTTCCAGCCTTCGCCCTCGACGCCCACCAGGTTGGCGACGGGCACGCGCACATCGTTGAGGAACACCTCGTTGACATGGTGCCACTGGTCGATGGTGCGGATCTCGCGGATCTCGATGCCCGGCGTGTCGAGTGGCACCAGCAGCAGCGAGATGCCGGCTTGCTTGCGGCCCTCGGTCGAGGTGCGCACCAGCGTGTACATCATGTCGGCTTCATGCGCGTGCGAGGTCCAGATCTTCTGGCCATTGAGCACATAGTGGTCGCCGTCGCGCACCGCCGTGGTCTTGAGCGAGGCCAGGTCGGAGCCGGCGCCGGGCTCGGAGTAGCCCTGGCACCAGTGTTCGCTGCCGTCGAGGATGCGCGGCAGGAAGCGCTGCTTTACCGCGTCGCTGCCGAAATGCATGATCACCGGCCCGATATGGCCGATGCCATGGTGGTAGGCCGGCGGGCAATCGGCCTGGGCGGTGATTTCCTCGAACAGGTAGCGCTGCTGCAGGTCCCAGCCCGTGCCGCCGTACTCGACGGGCCAGTTGGGCGCGCCCCAGCCGCGCGCATGCAGGGCTTGCTGCCAGGCGCTGTATTCGGCGCGCGTCATCTTCTGGTTGCTGCGCACTTTTTCCTTGAGTGGCGCGAGCTCGGGCTGCTGCGTGAACGCGAGCAGTTCCGCGCGGAAGGCGGCGTAGGGATCGGCGGCGGAGAGGGGAGGGTTCTGTGTCATGGAAGCAGAGGGAGAAGGATTCAGTGGTAGCTGCGGCCGCCATCGACCGCCAGCGCGACGCCGGTGATGAACGAGGATTCGCCGCCCGTGAGGTAGAGCGCGGCACGCGCGATTTCCACGGCCTCGGCAACGCGGCCGAGCGCATAGCGCGCCCCGACCTGGGTGCGCAGCACCTCGGGGTCGTAGCCGTTGCGCACCATCGGCGTGTCGACCGCGCCGGGGCAAATGGTGTTGACGCGGATCGGCGCCCATTCCATGGCCAGCGACTTCGACAGCGAGATCACGCCGGCCTTCGATGCCGCATACGCGCCGCGGCGCAGGAAGGGCTGCAGGCCCTGGCCCGAGGAGAAGTTGACGATGGTGCTGTCCTGGACCGCGCGCAGATGGGGATAGCAGGCGCGCGCCATCAGGAAGCTGCCCGTGAGATTGACATCGATCACGCGGCGCCAGTCTTCAAGGCTGACTTCGCTGAGCAGTTCGCCATTGGCGATGCCGGCGGCGTTGACCAGGCCGTCGATGCCGCCCATGGCGCGGGCCGCTTGTTCGATGGCCTGGGCCACCGAAGCCTCGTCGGAGACATCGGCCGTGAGGGCCGTGCCGTGCCGGATGCCCTCGGCATGGCGATCGAGCGCGGCAAGCTGCGCGCCCTCGGCGACAAACAGCTCGGCAATGGCCGCGCCAATGCCCGAGGCCGCGCCCGTGACGACGATGCGGCGGCCGGCCAGGCGGCCCAGCGCGGGCATCTCGGGAATGGAAGTGGTGGTAGGTGTCATGGGGTCCTGCTCAGTCGAGGCGGATCTTGCGTTCGCGGATCACCGGCGCCCAGGTGGCGAGCGTCTTCTTCAGGTAGTCGTCAAAGCCCTGCTGCGTCATCAGCGCGGGCTCGAGGCCGGTCTTGTAGATCGCGTCGTGCATGTCCTTGGTTTCCAGCACGGCCTGCACATCGGCGTAGATCTTCTTTTGCAGCGCCGGCGGCGTCGAGGCGGGCACGAACATGCCGAACCAGCCGCTGGCCGTGAAGTCGGCGAGCGCCGGCACGCCGGACCTGGCGATCGGCACCAGCTCGGGCGCGCGCTTGATGGGCTCGCGGCTGCCTATGCCCAGCACCTTGAGCTTGCCGGTCTGCACGAAGCTCATGGTCGCCGAGCTGTCGAACAGCGCCTGCACCTGGCCGCCGACCAGGTCGTTGATGGCCGGGCCGTTGCCCTTGTAGGGCACATGCACGATGTCGATGCCGGTGCGCGCGGCAAAGCCCTCGGCCGCGATATGCGGGCTCGAGCCGTTGCCCGACGAGGCAAACGTCATGCCCGGATGCGCCTTGGCATAGGCAATCAGTTCGGGAATGTTGTTGGCCGGCACCGCGGCATTGACATAGAGGTAGCTGTACGAGTCGGCCAGCATCGCCAGCGGCGCGAGCGCCTCGGGCTTGTAGGGCAGGTTGGGCACCAGCACCTGGTTGGCGGTGAAGCCAAACGCCGTGATCAGCAGCGTATGGCCGTCGCCCGGCGCCTTGGCCGCGGCGGCCGTGCCGATCACCGTGCCCGCGCCAGGGCGGTTGTCGACGATCACCGGCTGCTTCCAGCGCTCCGACAGCCGCTGCGCGACGATGCGCGCCAGGATGTCCGTCACGCCCCCGGCGGCATAAGGCACGATGATCTGCACCGGCTTGGTCGGGAAGTTCTGCACCGGCTGCGCCTGCGCCGAGGCGGCGCAGAAAAGGGCGGCGAGACCGAGGCGTAAATGGCGAATCAACATGCTGCGGCAATCCTTTTTGAATGGGCTGGGGACATGCCTTGCGCATGCCCCGGCAAGGGCCTGGACCTTCCTGGTGAAAATAATTCTACCGTTCGGCAGGTAAGTGGAAGAATGGGGGCTAACCCTAGCCGGTGGGGCGCAGCATTGCGCCAACCGGTGGCTTGAAAGCGCGTGTCACAAACCGCGCTGCGGCTGCGTTTTCGACCTGCGCTCGGGGCAACCACCTACATGCACACGGGTGGTTTTTTCTTTCCTGCGGGTCTTAGCCAAGTCCACACTGAGGCTCCCTTCGAAGCAAAAGCCTTGCAGCTTGGCACCGCTCCAGAAACGGAGCATGGGGCGAATCCGCAAATGCTTTTCTTCGTTATCCAACCAGGAGATAGACCATGCTGAAGAAATCCCTCACGACGCTTTCTCTGGGCGCGGCACTGGCATTCGCTGCCACCGGCGCCTTTGCGCAGACGACCAACAACAGCACTGTCAACAGCACCCAGACGCCGGCCACGGTGGGCGTGTCGCCGCAGGAGGCCAATCAAGCCAACCAGCGGGCGGTGCAACGCTCCGACACCGGCACGCTGGTGCGCACCGACGCCACCGCCGCCGAGCAGGCGCGCGATGCCGCCAACCGGGCGCAGAACAACTCCATGCCCAGCACCATGAACAACACCACCAATGACGGCACGACTACCGGCACCATGCCGCGCCGCGCCCGCGCCGACCGCAACTAAGCGGCCCTGCAGGAACTGTTGAGCCTCTCTCCCTACCATCAGAAAAAGGATTTCTCATGATCGACAACACCAATACCCGTCCCTACAACGCCACCGCCGCCACCACCACCTCGGGCGGTCCCCTGGTCACCGGCCTGTTCCGTGACCGCGACAGCGCAGAAGCGGCATACAACGCCGCCTCGTCCCGCGGCTATTCCAAGGATGACGTGAACCTGGTGATGTCGGATGAAACGCGCAGCCGCCACTTCGCCAACGAGAATGTCGAGACCGAACTGGGCAACAAGGCCGCCGAAGGCGCCGGTATCGGCGGCGCGATTGGCGGCACGGTCGGCGCGATCGTCGCGGCTGTCGCCGCCGTCGGCACGACGCTGGCACTGCCCGGCATCGGCCTGGTCGTCGCCGGCCCGCTGGCCGCAGCCCTGGCCGGCGCCGGTGCCGGCGCTGCGGGCGGCGGCGTGATTGGCGCGCTGATCGGCTGGAACATTCCCGAAGAGCGCGTCAAGCACTACGAAGAAGGCATCAAGCAAGGCGGCATCCTGATGGGCATGCGCGCCAAGAACGAGGAAGATGCGCTGTATCTGGAAGACCAGTGGAAGCAAAATCGCGGCGAGCATGTCTACCGCTGAGCTGACCTAGCCTGACGCCGATGGCGCAAGCTTGCCAGGCGGCCATTTCTGCGGAGATGGCCGCCTGGCTTTTGGCGTCCCCATTTCTTTTGGCGTCCCCAGTCCCTGCTTTTGAAGTTTTGTTGCCATGCTGTTTTCACTGCCTTTGACGCGCCTGCTGGCGCGCGTTGCCAGCGCGTCGGCGCTGTGCCTGGGTGCTGCGCCCGGGCTGCATGCGGCGCCGCCGGCCAGCGCCGCGGCCACGGCGGAACTCAGTGCCGAAGCCGGGCAGGTCGCGCAGTGGATCCACCGCACGCAAGACAACCAGCGCCTGCCGTATCTGCTGATCGACAAGCGCGCCGCGCGCGTGCATGTGTTCGACGCCGCGGGCCGGCTGCAGGACTCGTCGCCGGTGCTGCTGGGCGCGGCGCGCGGCGACCATTCGGTGCCCGGCATCGGCGAGCGGCCGATATCCGCCATCGCGCCGCACGAGCGCACCACGCCGGCCGGTCGTTTTGTCTCCGAGCCGGGGCAGAATCTGCAAGGCGAGGACATCGTCTGGATCGACTACGACGTGGCCGTATCGCTGCACCGCGTGCGCACCGGCAACGCCGCCGAGCGCCGGCTGCAGCGCCTGGCCAGCGCCACCGTCGCCGACAACCGCATCTCCTATGGCTGCGTGAACGTGCCAAGGGCGTTCTACAACCGCAATATCGCGCCGGTGTGGGGCAAGCAGGCAGGGGTCATCTATGTGCTGCCCGAAACCCAATCGGCGGCGTCGTTTTTTGGTTTCGGCAGCTGATCGCCAGCGCTGGACCAGGCCGCCTGCGCGGCAAGTTCACCGATAATCGCCGGGTTGCTTATCTTTTCTGAATACCGTTGATCTCCATCCTGCGTTTGGTGGCCTTGGCCCTTGACCAGCTCGAAGTGGCAATGTGCGTCTTCGATGCCCGCCACAGGACGCTTCTCTGGAACGAGACCTTCTTGCAGTTCTTTCCCGAGCACGCGGGGCATGTGCACGAGGGCGAGGACTACCGCGAGAACCTGCGGCGCTTCTATCTGGCCCGGCTCAGCGCGCAGGAGCTGCCCTCGATGGAGCGCTACATCGAGGAAGGCATTCAGCGCCACCATTTGCAGCAGCGCGCCTTCGAGTTCGACCACCATGGCTACCGCGTGCGCGCGGCCTCGGTATCGCTGGGGCCGCTCGGGCGCGTGCGGCTGTGGCGCAAGACCGCGCCGCTGCTGACGGGCATGCAGGACCGCATCAACCCGCGCCTGGTGCAGCTGCCGGCACGGATTTCGGCCGATACCGCGCGCGCGCGCTGGAAAGCCTCGCCGACGGCATTCTGATGGTCGATGACCAGGACCGGGCGGTGTGGGCCAACCATGCGTTCCTGGTGCTGTACGGCCAGCCGGACATCGAGAGCCTGGGTGCGTGCCGCTTCGAAGAGATCTACGCCCAGGCCTGGCGCGGCGCCGAGCCGTCGGCGGACTATGCGCGCGGCGTCGCCATCCTCACCGAGCGCCAGCGTTTTTCCGGTGCGCCCTATGTGCTGGCGCTGCCGCACAACCGCTGGGTGCGCATTCTCGAGCTGCGCGGCACCCAGGCCAACGGCAGCAGCTTTTTCTCGCATGTCGATGTCACCGCCGCGCGCCGCCAGCAGGACGAGCTGCGCAAGATGACCCGGCACCTGGCTTCGCTCGCGGGCAAGGATGCCCTGACCGGCCTGGCCAACCGCCGGCGCTTCGACGAGGTGCTCGAGGCCCAATGCCGCGCGTACCGGCAGTCCGAGACCATGCTGGCGCTGCTGATGCTGGACGTCGACCATTTCAAGCAGGTCAACGATGCCTTTGGCCATCCGTTTGGCGATGAAGTGCTCAAGAGCTTTGCCACGGTGCTGACGCATGTGGTGCAGCGCCCCGGCAGCCTGGTGGCGCGCTATGGCGGCGAGGAATTCGCCATCCTGCTGCCCGAAACCGATGCCGCGAGCGCCGCCAGGCTCGCGGAGTTCCTGCGCCAGCAGGTGGCGGCCATGGCGCTGGGCAACGAGCATACCGGCGCGGTGCGCATCACCGTGAGCATCGGCATTGCCAGCGCCATCCACTGCGCGCCCGACTACGCCTGCGCCACGCTGGTCGACATGGCCGACCGCGCCCTGTACGACGCCAAGCGCTCCGGCCGCAACCAGGTGGCAGTGGCCGGGTAGGGATGAAGTTTCAATGAGGGCTCGAGCGCCTGTGCAGCGGGTGTACGGCCCCCACTGCTCGCAGAGGGATGGACCGCTATTTGGCTTCAGGCAAGGCAGAATTCTTCGACGCCTCGTCGCAGCGGGGCTCGGCGCAGGTCGCTGCGCCCGCAGGGGCGTGCGCGCACCCATCCCCTTTGGCGAAGAACTTCAAGGAAAGCAGCATACGGAAGCGTCCCCGCTGGTGGCTGGCCGCATGGCGCGAGCGGCCCCGCCGACGCTTAACTGCGCTCTGTGGCCTTCAAGCCATTGAGCGCCATATCCAGATATTCCTCGATGACCTCGCGCGTCGACAGCTTGCCCTTGGGGTTGTGCCAGCGCGTCATCTGGTTGAGCGACGAGAGCAGGAAGCGCCCGGTCAGCGCGACGTTGTGCGGCTTGAATTCACCCGCAGCAATCGCTTCCTCGATGCAGGTGCGCAGCAGGGTCTCGTACTCATTGCGCAGTGCGATGGTCAGCGTGCGCTGCTCGCTTTCGGCGCCCATCCAGAACGCGTTCGAGCCGGCCATCCAGGAGTCGCGGTCGGCATCCATGAAGTCGGCCGACACCAGCATGTACTGGCGCACCTTCTCCAGCGGCGTGGGCGCGGCCTCGACGGCGGCGCGCACCACGTCGATCAGCGTGCGCAGCGAGCCCAGCACGATGCGGTGGAACAGCGCTTCCTTGTTGGGGAAGTGGTAGTAGAGCGCGGCCTTGGTGATCTTGGCTTCTTCGGCGATGTCGCGCAGGGACGTGCCCTCGTAGCCGCGGCGCGCGAACAGCCGGCACGCAATGCCGATGATCTGCTCGGGGCGGTTGTCGACGCGCGGGCGGAATTCCTCCACTGCTGCGGCTGTGTCTTCTTTTGGACGACGAGTAGCCATCGTGCTCCCATTGGTTTTATTGGAGGGAAAAGTATAGGTGACCCCCACGCTTCACCTGCAAGCCGGCTGCGGGCGCCGGCCGCTGCCGCCATAGCGTGGCGGGCACGACCGGCTTTGACAAGGGTTGTTACCCGCCAAAGCCATTGTGCTGACCGTTCGACAGGTAAGTGTAGCGTGGAAGTGTCACGGCGCGCGTCAGGCGCCGACGCTGCCCGTGACCGGCAGCACGATGCCGGTGATGTAGCTCGAGCAGCAGGGCGCGGCCAGGAATACATAGGCCGGCGACAGTTCCTCGGGCTGGGCGGCGCGGCCCAGGTCGGTGTCGGCGCCGAACTTCGCGAGTTCGTCGCCGCTCTTGTCGGCCGGGTTGAGCGGGGTCCAGACCGGGCCGGGCGCAACGGCGTTGACGCGGATGCCCTGGTCCACCAGGTTCGAGGCCAGCGCCTTGGTGAAGGCATGTATCGCGCCCTTGGTGGCCGAGTAATCGAGCAGGTTCTTGCTGCCGCTCAGGCCGGTGACCGAGCCGGTGTTGATGATGCAGTCGCCGCTCGACAGGTGCGGCAGCGCGGCCTTGGCCATCAGCATGTAGCCAAAGATATTGGTGCGGAAGGTCTCGTCGATGCGTTCTTCGGTCAGGTCTTCGAGCGACTCGGCATGCTCCTGGAAGGCGGCATTGTTGACCAGTATGTTCAGGCCGCCGAACTGCTCGACCACCTGCTGCACCGCCTGCCGGCAGAACTGCGCGTCCTTGACGTCACCGGAGATGGCGAAACTCTTCGCGCCTTCGGCCTCGATCAGCGCGCAGGTCTTTTGCGCGTCTTCATGCTCGCTGAGATAGGCAATCGCGACATTCGCGCCTTCGCGCGCGAACAGCACCGCCACCGCGCGGCCGATGCCCGAGTCGCCGCCGGTGATCAGCGCATTCATGCCCTTGAGCTTGCCGCTGCCCTGGTAACCGGGAGCCTCGTAGCGCGGCGGCTGCTGCATCTGGCCTTCCTTGCCGGGCTTTTCCAGATGCTGGCGGCTCATGGGCGCGGTGGGCTCGGCGCGGTGTGGGCCGGGAGCGGCCGCGGCGGACTTGGCTTTCTTCGGCTTCTTGTCCGCAGCATCCTGCTTGGCCTGGATGTCCTTTTGCTTGGCCACGGTTTTCTCGACGGCGGCAGTGGGTTTCTTGTCGGTTTTCTTCATGGCCAGGGGTCCTTGTCAAGTCAAAGAACCACTGTAGTGGCGGCCCGGGGGGCGAGGCTGTAGGAAAACAGCGGTCATCCGCATGGCGGCTTTGCCGCGCCATGCAGCCTGGCATTCGCGTGTAAGCTGGCCGCATGGATTCGCAGCAATGGACGGTCTATATCGACGGCAGCGCCTTTCCCAATCCGGGTCGGATGCAGATTGGCGGCATTGCCTATGCGCCCGACGGCAGCGCGCACCGCTTCAGCCAGGCGCTGGCCGCGCACGGCTGCAACAACGAAGCCGAAGCGCTGGCCGCCATCCACGCGCTGCAGTGGCTGCAGGCGCAGCATGCGCAGCAGGTGCTGCTGCACACCGACAACAGCATTCTTGCCGAGCAGCTCGGGCGGGCCCAGCCCAAGCGCATCGAACGCCTGGCCGCGGTCTACGCACAGGCGCGCACGCTGCTGGCGCAGTTCGACGAGGTGCAGGTGCAATGGATTCCGCGCCACAAGAACGCGACGGCCGATGCGCTGGCCCGCGGCGCGGCGCCCGCTGGCAGCTAAACGCTCACGCGCTTGACGCCGCCAGCGCGGCGCCCAGGAACTCGGCCGTGACGCGCACCCGCGCCGTGCGCTGCAGGTCGGGATGCAGCACCTGCCAGACCTCGTAGTCTTTGCTGCGGCGCTGCTGCGGCCACAGGCGCAGCAGGCCTTCGCGCTCGCCCAGCGGCACCGGCATCTCGCCGATGCCGATGCCGGCAGCCACTGCCTTGCGCACCAGCAGGCTGGAGTTCGCGGCCAGCGCAATGCGCGCCTGGCGCGCGGGCACGTCGAGCAAGGTGGCAAAGGACTTTTGCGCCAGGTGCGGCGCGTAGGCAACGAGATGGTGGCCGCGCAGCCCGTCGTCGGGCACGGGCGTGCCAAAGCGCTGGACATAGGCGGCGCTGGCAAACAGGCCCACGGGCCAGGCCACCACGCGGCGCACCACCAGCTCGGGGGAGTCGGGGCGCTGGTTGCGAAACGCGATATCCGACTGCCGGCGCCCCAGGCTCAGCATCTGCGTCGAGACCTCCAGGTCGACGCGGATTTGCGGCCAGCGCTGCTGCAGGCGCTCGATCGCGGGCAGCAGGAATTCGGTGGCGATCGAGTCGGTGCTGGTGACGCGCACCAGGCCGCCCGGCGTTTCATCATGCCCCTCGATGCGGCTGCGCAACTCCATTGCTGCGTGCTCCATGCGCTGCGCGGCATCGAGCGCGGCCTCGCCCGCGGCCGTGAGCAGATAGCCCTGGCTGGCGCGCAGGAACAGCTTGGCGCCGAGCTGGGTTTCCAGCGCCGCGAGGCGCCGGCCCACGGTGGCCTGGTCGATGCCCAGGCTGCGCGCCGCCGCGCGCAGCGAAGGCGTGCGCGTGAGGGCCAGGAAAATGCGCGTGTCGTCCCAGTTCATGGTGCTGAGGGTGATGCAGATTTGCATCACTGTAGAGCGAAACTGCTGCGTTTGCAGCGATTAAGCTCGGCACCTATCTGCAATTTGAGGAAGACACGATGCAAGCAATCGACATGGATGAGTTCGGCGGCCCCGAGGTGCTGGTGGCGTGCGAAGTCGCGGCGCCGCAGCTGCGCCCGCATGACCTGCTGGTGCGCAATGCGGCCATTGGCGTCAATCGCGCCGACATCCTGCAGCGCAAGGGCGCGTTCGGGCGCGCGAATTTCGGCGATTCGGAGCTGATGGGCCTGGAGATCGCGGGCACGGTCGAGGCCGTGGGCGCGCAGGTGCAGGGCTTTGCCGTCGGCGACCGGGTGATGGGCATCGTCGGCGGCGGCTCGTATGCCGAGCTGTCGCGCATCGACCACCGCATGGCGATGAAGGTGCCTGACCAGTTGACGCTGATCGAGGCCGGCGCGATTGCCGAGGTGTTCGTCACCGCCCATGAGGCAATGTTCCATCTGGCGCGGCTGCAGCCCGGCGAATCGGTGCTGATCCACGCGGCCGGCGGCGGCGTCGGCTCGGCCGCGGTGCAGCTCGCGCATGCCGCGGGCGCACGCGTGTTTGCCACGGCCAGCGCCGACAAGCACGACGCGGTGCGCGGCTGCGGCGCGGATGTGTGCATCGACTACCGCAGCCAGGATTTCCAGGCCGTGGTGGCCGAGCAGACCGCGGGCAAGGGCGTGGATGTGGTGATCGATTTCATCGGTCCGAGCTATCTGGAGCGCAATGTGCGCTCGCTGGCCGTGGGCGGGCGCATGGTGGTCGTGGGCCTGCTGGGCGGCCCGGCGCCCGCGCCCATGCCGCTTGATGTGCTGCTGTACCGCCACCTGCAGATCTTCGGCACGGTGATGAAGTCGCGCCCGCCCGAGGTCAAGCAGGCCATGGTGCAGCGCTTTGCCCAGCGCTGGCTTGGCGCGCTGGCCGACGGCACGATCCGTCCGGTGATCGACAGCACCTACGCGCTGGCCGATGCGGCCGCGGCACACCGGCGCATGGAATCGGGCCGGAACGTGGGCAAGATCCTGTTGCTGCCGGAGGCGGGCAAGGGCTGAGGCAGCAGCAGACCCGCTTTCAAGGGTTAACCCTTGCAAATATGGAATAATAATGATTCCCATTTAATATTTTGACGGCCGCCACCGGCTGTCCCGTCTGCATGCGTTTCCCTTTCCGTCATTCGCAACCGCTGCTGCCGCGCGGTCTGCTGTCTCCCCACGTGCTGGCCATGGCCGGCGTCCTGGGGCTCGGCGCCACCAGCGCCCTGGCCCAGGCCACGCTCGAAGAAATCCAGGTCCAGGCGCAGCCCGATGCGCAGGCCCTGCCGGCGCCGGCGCCGGGCGGGCAGGTCGCCAAGGGCGCGGGGCTGGGCCTGCTGGGCCAGCGCGAGGCGCTCGATACTCCGTTCAACATCACGTCGTATACCCAGCAGCTGATGGCCGACCAGCAAAGCGCCACCGTCGCCGGGGTGCTGGAAAACGACCCATCGGTGCGCTTCACGACCAATACCGGCCACGCCTACGAGAACTTCAGCATCCGCGGCCTGGAGGTGAACGCCACCGAAGTCGGCTTCAACGGCCTGTACGGCCTCGCGCCCGATGCGCACATTCCTACCGAGATGCTCGAGCGCGTCGAAGTGCTCAAGGGCCCGGGCGCGCTGCTCAATGGCATGACGCCCGGCGGCGCTGTGGGCGGCGTGGTCAACGTCGTCACCAAGCGCCCCACGGCCGATGACCGCACCCAGGTCATCACGTCGTATGCCTCGGACGCGCAGCTGGGCGTGCAGGCCGACGTGTCGCGCCGCTTCGGCCCGGAGCGCCGCCTGGGCATCCGCGTGAACGGCAGCATGGCCAGCGGCGAAACCGATATCGATGACCAGAAGCGCCGCAAGCGCCTGGGCGCGCTGGCGCTCGACTACCAGGGCGACCGCTGGTCGCTGGGCCTCGATGCCTACAGCTACCGCTCGCACATCGCCAACGGCAGCCCGCTGATGGTGGGTTTTGCCACCGTGGGCCGCATGGTGGCCGCGCCTGCCGCGAACCTGAACCAGTTCCGCGGCATGAATGCCGAGCAGCAAAGCGACGGCGCGCTGCTGCGCGGCAGCGTGGATCTGTCCGAGGACTGGACGGCCTACGCCAGCCTGGGCTGGGCCGAGCATTCCTACACCGGCATGCTCAACGGCACACGCGGCATCCTGCGCACCGACGGCCACACGCTCGACACGCAGAACTACCAGCAATACGGCTTCACGCGCAGCTGGACCGGCGACGCCGGCCTGCGCGGGCGGCTGCGCACCGGCGCGGTCGCGCATGAGGTGGTGCTGTCGATGAACCAGTTGCGCCAGGAAGGCGGCCGCGCGCTCAATGCCAAGGGCGGCATCCCCACCGCGAGCTATGTCAGCGACCTCTACCACCCGACGCTGGACACCGTCATCGCCAACCAGCCCACGGCCTACAAGCAGGAGCGCGACAACGTCATCACCAGCTATGCGCTGGCCGACACGCTGCGTTTTGCGGGCGACACGCTCGCGGTGACGGCCGGCGCGCGCCTGCAGCAGGTCCAGCAGAAGATGGCCGGCTACGACGAGCAGGCGGTCACGCCCATGCTGGGCATCGTCGCCAAGCCCTGGAGCCCGAACCTCGCTCTCTACGCCAACTACATCGAAGGCCTGAGCGCCGGCACCACGGTCGCCGCGGGCTATGCCAATGCGGGCGAGACGCTCAAGCCCTACAAGACACGCCAGCTCGAGACCGGCGTGAAGTGGCAGGGCACGGGCTGGATGCATACCTTCTCGCTGTTCCAGATCACCAAGCCCTCGGCGATCTCGGTCACCAGCGCGGGCGCGAGCCTGCCGACACTGGTCGAAGACGGCGAGCAGCGCAACCGCGGCGTGGAATGGACCGTGTCGGGCCAGCTGGCGCCGGCTTGGAGCGTGCTGGGCGGCATCTCCTACACCCAAGCCAAGCAGACCAAGACCCAGGGCGGCCTCAAGGACGGCAACGATGTCTATGGCGTGCCGCGCTGGACCGCCAACCTGGGCGCGCAGTGGTCCGTGCCTGCCGTGCCCGGGCTGGCGCTGTCGGGCCGCATGGTCTACACCGGCGCCCAGCAGGTCAACTCCAGCAACACCCTGCAAGCCCCGGCCTGGACGCGTTTCGATGCCGGCGTGCGCTATGCCACACGCCTCTCCAACCACGCCGTGACCTGGCGCGCCAACCTGGAAAACGCCTTTGGCCGCAAGTACTGGGCGGGCGCCTTCAACGACAACTTCATGACCGTGGGCGCGCCGCGTACGCTGCTGCTGTCGGCGACCGTGGACTTCTGATATGACCAATATTTCCTGGTCCGCTCACGGGGCCGCCGCGGCCGTGCTGGCCCTGACCTGCCAATGGGTTGGCGCCGCCGAAGCCGCCGCCGCGGCACCCGCCTGGCCGGCAGTGCAGGGCGAAGTGCAGATGCAGCCGCGTGCGCTGGCGCTGGAGTTGCCGGCAAGGCATGTGGTGCAGATCCAGTTCGAAGGCGCGGGCGTGAACCTGGACCTGCGCGATGCGCAGGGCCGCCATCTGCGCCGCCTGGCGGAAAACGGCCGCGGCGTGCAGACCGCCACCTGGTACAGCCAGGGTGCGCAGCAGGAGCAACTCTGGGTCACGCCAGCCGCGCCCTCGGCCACGTCGCAGAGCTACGCGCTGAAGCTGCTCGGAGGCTGGCCCAGCGACGGTCCCCAGCCACTGCCCGCGGCCCCGGCGCAGATGGGTCCGCGCCTGCAAGCCTTGCAGCAGGCGCTGGCCCGAGGCGAGGGCGAAGCAGCGAGTGCCGCCTTCTGGCGCGAAGCGCAGCAGCGTGGCACGCCCTGGGTCGAGCCCTGGAGCGATGGCAAGCTGCTGGTGACGTTTGTCTGGCGCGACCAGGGCAATACCAATGTGCGTTTGTTCGGCAACCCGAGCGGCAATCACGACCCGCTGCAGCGCCTGGCGGGCAGCGATGTCTGGTGGACTTCGGCGGTGCTCGATCCGCGCACGCGCCTGAGCTATGCCTTTGCTCCCGACGTGCCGCAACTGCCCGCGGCCCAGGCGGCGCAGCAGCGGCGCATGATCCTGGCGACCATGCAGCGCGATCCGCTCAACCGCCAGCCCTTTCCCGCCTCGTCGTGGAGCGGCGCGCAGGACCGTTTCCAGGGGCGCTCGAGCCTGGTGCTCTCCAAGGCGCCGCCCCAGCCCTGGGTCAAGGCGCGCGCCGGCGTGGCGCAGGGCACGCTGACGCGCCACAGCATCGACAGCGCCATTCTCGGCAACCATCGCGATGTCTGGACCTACGTCCCCGCGGGCGCCGATCCACAGGCGCTGCTGGTGCTGTTCGACGCCCAATCCTATGTGCATGACGTGCCCACGCCGCGCATCCTCGACAACCTGGTGGCCGACGGCCTGCTGCCGCCCATGGCGGCGCTGATCGTCGGCAACGCCAGCCCTGAGGCGCGCGGCACCGAGCTGCCGCCGAATCCGCAGTTCGCGCGCTTCATGGCCGAGGAGCTGATGCCCTGGGCCAAGCGCCAGGGCCTGGCGCAGACCGCGCGCCGCACCGTGGTCGCGGGCAGCAGCTATGGCGGACTGGTGTCGTCCTATCTGGGGCTGACCCATCCCGAGCTGTTCGGCAATGTGCTGAGCCTGTCGGGCTCGTACTGGTGGGCTCCGGCAGAAGGAAAGCCCGGCTGGATGCAGCGCGCCTGGCAGGGGCTGCCCGCGCCCGTGCCCGCGGTGCGCTTTTACCTCGACGCCGGCTGGTTTGAAAGCGGCCGCGGCGGCCGCGAAGGCATTCTTGAAACCAACCGCGAACTCGCCGATATCCTGCGCGCGCGCGGCCTGGCCGTGACGCAGCGCGAAAATGCCAGCGGGCATGACTATCTGCACTGGCAGGGCGCGCTGGGCTGCGGCCTGGTGGCGCTGCTGGCACCCGCGCGCTATGACATGCGGGATCCGGCGCTGCAAGGCTGCGTGGGCGCGGGCACGCCGTAGAAGGAGAGCGCCGGTCCTTCCGGCGGCCTGTTGGGACGCCCATCGCGCTTCCCGCGCCCGCGCCCGCCGCAGCGGCAATCTGCAGCGCCGGCGCCGATCCCGCGCTCCCTCAACGCCGTGCGCAGGCTGTGCTGTACACGCCATTCACTGGGCCATCTGCGGGTTTGCCCGGGATAAATTCATGAAGATAACGTTAACAATTGCCGAAACCGTAAATGGTAACGTTATCTTTTAGTTCACCATACGCCCGCCGGAGACCCCATGTCAACATCCCACACGGTTGCTTCCGGCATTGCCGCCCCATAAGCGCTGCAAGGCGTTTCACCCGGCCACACGCCGGGTTTTTTTCGCGCGCATGCGCTGCCTGCAGTGCAAGCCCCGGTATTTCGTGCCAGCAAACAAGGAGACAACATGCAGATGGTTCAATTCAAATGGAAGATGCTGCCGGTGGCGCTGGCCACGGCGGCGCTGGTCGCCTGCGGCGGCAGCGATGGCGGCAGCGGCGGCAGTGCAGGCCCCGGCCCGGGTCCCGCGCCCACTCCCGAGCCCACGGTGCCGGTGGTGAAGAACTTCCGCGATGCCGGTCTGGTCTATGGCGCCGCCGCCGTCACCTCCGACGCCGCGGGCGGCCAGGTGGTCAGCGTGCCGGTGCTCACCGCCAGCGGCGTCGAGTACCTGCGCACGCCGTCGGTGTCGTCCGAAGTGGCCACGGCGCTGCAGGCCAATCTCGTCGAAGGCAATCTGATCGACTGGATCCCCGGCGCGGGCGCGCGCGTGGCACTCGCAGCGGACGCGGCGCAGACCTTCAATGTGATCCTGCAAAAGGGCAAGTCGGCCAATGCCCAGTTCAACCTGAAGAAATACGGTGCGGCCGTGACGCGCCATGACGGCACGCCGGGCCGCATGGTGGCCGCGGGCTGGGTCTACCACAAGACCGACAGCACCATCACCGTGGGCGACGGCACCAGCGTGAGTGCCGACCAGGCCGGCCGCGCCTATGCGCAGCCGATCCGCCGCTACGAGGAAACCTATACGCTCGCGGCCGACGCGAAGATCTACAACGTCGACACCTCGGACTACAGCAAGAGCCGGGTCTCGTCGCTGGCCGACCTGCCCGTGACCGCGAACTACGACTATGCGACCACCGCGCGCCAGGCGGTTTATGTGCTGTTCGACGACAACTACGAAGGCGCCGACAATGCCAAGGTCAAGGCCGTCTGGTATTTCACGCCGCAGTCCACTTCGGACGGCAAGCCGGTCTGGGAAGTGCCGTCGCAAAGCCCGATGCTGGCGGACAAGGGCAGCGACCCGGTCTCCGGCCAGCCCTTCATGAGCATCAACGCCACCGGCGTCACGGCCGCGCCCTACACGCGCAGCACCGAGCCCTTCGAGATGGTGAAGAACACCATGTACTACGTGGGCGACAACGAAGTGGCCTCGTACATCCTCAAGGCCGACATGGGCACGCCCAATGATCCGTCCGACGACAAGGTCATCAAGATCGATGCCGGCTGGCCCAACAGCGGCTACCAGTACTGGAAGAACATGGAGTTGATGGGCGTGGACCCGCGCTCGGTCACCGACATCTGGCTCACGCACGGCCATGGCGACCACTACGGCACGGTGGTCGAGCAGCTGAAGATGATGGACAACGCCGGCAAGCCCATCAAGCTCTGGGCCTCGCGCGAGGACGTCGAAGGCGTCAAGAGCGACCTGCAGGGCAACACCTGGAACATTGCCGGCGCGCTGCCCGCCTCGGAAACCGTGATCCGCGCGCGCACCAGCAACTTCTACGAGTACGACAAGTGGTATGACTACGGCAATGTGCAGATCAAGGTGATCTGGTCGCCCGGCCATACGCCCGGCACCACCAACATGCTGTTCAAGGTCAAGAACCCGGCCGACAACCAGTTCTATACCTTTGGCTACCACGGCGGCTATGGCTTCAACGGGCTCAACAGCCCGACGCCCGCCAACGGCTGGCTGCGCCTGTCGTTCCAGCATGGCTTCAGCTACCTGCAAAACAACCTCGATGTGGATTTCGTCTCGCCCCAGCACACGAACCAGTTCCCCATCGTCGAAGTGTTCCAGGCGCTCAAGGCCTACAACCGCGACCCGGCGAATGTGTCCAGGCAGCTGACCATGTTCGACGCCATGAACCGCAAGGTCCATGACTCGCCGCTGGTCAACGGCCAGAAGCTCACCGGCGAGTTCTCCAACCAGCTGGAAAAGCGCCGCTCGGTGGCTTCGTACAAGGCCAGCGACGCCAACAACGCGACCTACAAGAGCATCGAGACCTCGGGCCCGTTCAAGCCCGGGCGCGAGAACGGCTTGACGAACGTGTCGGCCAGGCTGCTCGATGGCGGCAAGATCATCCAGGGCTTTGTCGGCGCGCAGAACAAGAACCCCGCGCTGCCGCTGCTGGCCGAGGGCATCGTCACCGCCACCGACCGCTACACCAATGATCCGGACGGCTACTTCGTGCAGGTCTCGATCGATGTGCAGGACCCCGGGTACAAGGGCTATATCCCGGATGGCTTCGTGCAGAACAGCCCGGGCCTGGGTCGCAGCGTGACCTATAGCGGCGGCCCGGTGGAGTCGGTGCATGCCGCCAAGGGCACGTTCCATCCGCCCGAGGTGCTGCGCACGCAGCGCGTGGCGACGCTGGAGGAGGCCCAGCAGATCCTGGCGCGCATCACCAGCGGCAATACGGTGACGATCTCGCTCACGCCGGCCAGCGAAATCGTGGTGCCCGCGGGCAACCCGGCGCAGACCTTCCGCTGATGCAGCGCGGATCCCCGCGGCCGTGCAACGCGGCCGCGGGGATCGCATTCTTGCTCCCTGCCCAGGATGACGACCATGGACACTCTCCCGTCCCCCCGCAAGCGGCTGCGCCCTGCCGCGCTGCTGCTGGCCCTGGCCTGCGCCAGCGCCGCCGCCAGCAGCCCGGACCTCGATCAGCTGCAGCGCCAGGCACTGCAAGGCTCGGCCAGCGCGCGCTATACACTGGCCAACCGCTACAGCCAGGGCAGCGGCGTCGCGCTGGACCGCGAGCGCAGCCTGCAGCTCTACGAACAGGCCGCGGCCAGCGGCCATGCCGCGGCCCTGCATGCGCTCAGCCGCCACTACCGCGGCCAGACCGGCGCCGCCGCGGACCTGCCGCGCGCGCTGGGCCTGCTGCAGCAAGCGGCGGCCAAGGGGCATGTTCCGGCGCAGCTCGAGCTGGCGTTTGCCTATCTCAACGGCAGCAGAGCAGCGCCGCGCGACCTGGCCACCGCGTTGCGCTGGTTCCGCCAGGCCGCTGCGGCGGGCTCGGTCACCGCGCAATGCATGGTCGGCGATTTCTACCGCGATGGCACGGGCGGCGTGGCCAAGGACGGCAAGCAGGCGCACGCCTGGTACGCCAAGACGGCGCATGCCGATGCGCCCTGCGCGTCCAAGAGCCAATACGAGCTCTACCGCTTGTACGAGGCCGGCCACGGCGTGCGCCGCGACCTGCCCGCAGCGCTGCGCTGGCTGCAGGAGGCGGCACTGGCCGGCAACCCGTCGGCGCAGAAGGCGCTGGGACAGAACTACGCGCGCGGCTACGGCGTGCCCCAGGACGCGACGCTGGCCCAGGTCTGGCTGCGGCGCTCGCGCGAGGGCGTGGCGCCGCACGACGACCATGAACATGAAACGCGCAGCTTCTCCGGGCCGCGCATGGCGGCCTCGCCTTTTAGCCGCTAAAAAATTCCGGCCACGCAGTTACCAGGAGCCTCCATGGTTCGCACCCTCCCATCCACGTCCCGGCGACTGGCCTGCCAGTGGCTGGCGCTGGCCTTCGCCGCACCGCTGGCTGGCGCCGGCCGCGCCGCGCCCGCCAAGCCGGCGCCCGAAACCATCTCCTGGGACGCCCTGGTCCCTGCCGGCTGGGACCCCGCCGCCGGCCTCGAAGGCGTGAATCCGGACCAGTTGTCCGACTCCGACCCGCGCGCCCAGCAACTGCTGGCGCGCCTGCGCCAGCGCTGGGACGAAGCGCCCGTCAACCAGGCCATGAACGGCCGCGCCGTGCGCCTGCCCGGCTATGTGGTGCCGCTGGAGGAGGGCCGCGAAGGCCTGCGCGAATTCCTGCTGGTGCCGTATTTCGGCGCCTGCATCCACACGCCGCCGCCGCCCGCGAACCAGATCATCCATGTGAGGCTGGACAAGCCCTCGCGGCTGGCCAAATCCATGGATGCGGTCTGGCTCACCGGCGTGCTGCGCACCGGGCGCGAAAAGACCGAGATGGGGCAGAGCGGGTATCGGATGCAGGCGAATGGGCTGGAGCTTTATTCGGACAAGCGGCGCTGACCCGGGCGCCGCGCCGGCGCTCTCAGTAAGCCAGTGCCGTGCGGTGCTTGCGCACGAATTCTTCCCACTTCACGGGTTGCCTGCCGGTGATCGCCGCGAAGTTGTCGAAGGTCTGGTCGACACCCGGAATCGCGCCGCTGGCGGTGCGCTTGAAGCTGTCGTAGACGCAGGCCATATAGGCCATCTCGGCGCCCGCGGCGCGCATCTCCTCCAGGAAGACTTCGGGCGGCTGCGCTTCGTAGCGGAACGGCTGGCCCAGCACGGCGGTCATGATGGCCGCGACCTCGGCATAGGACTTGGCATCGTAGCCCAGCCGGTAGGTCTGCCCGGCGTGCAACTGCGGCTGCAGCAAGGCGCGGCTGGCCACCAGCGCCACGTCGTCGCCATCGACCCAGCTGATGCGCGCGTCGCCGATGAACTGCCGGACCACGCCCCGGTGTGTGGCCTGGGTGCCGTCGTAGTGCAAAAGGTTCTGCATGAAGGCTTCGGGCCGCAGATGCGTGAACGAGAAGCCGCTCCACTCGATATAGCGCTCCACGAGCTGATGCCAGGCCCAGTGGGCGACGCTGGTGTCGTCCGGGCCGCAGGCGCCCAGATGCGCCACATGCCGCACGCCGGCCTTTTTGGCCGCATCGAGGAATTCCTTGCTCTGGCGCAGCATGTCCACGCTGTAGCCGGTGGCAAGAAACACGCGGTCGATTCCTGCCAGCGCCGGGCCCAGGGTTTGCGGCTTGTCGAAGTCCAGCAGCACGCTGCGTATGCCCTGGTCGGCAAGGGCTTGCGCCTTCGCCGCCGAACGCACGCCCGCAACCAGGGAGATGGAATCGTCCTCTGCGAGGCTGCGCACGACACTGCCGCCAATGCGGCCGGTGGCTGCGGTGACCAGTACGGCGGGCTTCGATGTCGGCATGGGTGCGCAAGAGTCCGGAGAGTGAGGGGAGGCCAAGCATAGCGCTTAATGCCGCCCCCATTCGCGCCGGGCCTGTCGGCGTGCGTCACGGTGTCCGATGGCGCACCACGTCGAACCCTTCGTCATCAGCCGGCGCGACGAAATAGCTGCTGATCAAGTCGAACTGCGCATCCGACGTCTCGAACGGATGCTCTCCCGAAGCATTGCGTGCGCGCAGCACGCAGCCGCCCGGCGCAGCGGGCGTAATCGGCCACCGCCTGGATCTCGCCGGTATGAAGCTGCGCCAGCCATTCGCGCCCCAGCGCAACACTCCACCGGGCGCCGGTCGGCATTGCCCGCGTGCACGCTGGTTCCGGTGCTGGAGGCGGTGGACTGGGGCACGATTTCCCTGACGCTGATGTATCCCGCCCGCGCGCACCTGCCGCTGCAGGTGCGGGTGTTCATGGCGTGGGCGATCCCCTTGTTTGATGAGCCAGCGTCAGCCGCGCGCGGACCCGAGCCACGCCGGCCGGCGCTTCTCCAGAAACGAGGCCACGCCTTCGCGGCCTTCGCTGGAGGCTCTCACGCTGGCAATCAAGCCAGCGGTCTCGGTGACCAGCTCATCGTCCAGCGCGCGGTTGGCCACCGCATCGATCAGCGCCTTGGTGCGGGCCAGCGCGCTCGGGCCGCCGGCAATCAAGGCCTGGGCAATCTGCGCGACGCTGTGGTCGATACCGCCGGGCTCCGACAAGGCCTGCACAAACCCCAGCCGGTGCGCTTCCTGGGCGCCGAGGCGTTCCGCGGTGAGCATGTAGCGCTTGGCGGCCTGCGTGCCCAGGGCCTGGAGGATATAGGGCGAGATGGTCGAGGGAATCAGGCCGATGCGCACCTCGGACAGACAGAACTCGACCGTGGGCTCGGCCACCACCACATCGCAGGCGGCGGCCAGGCCCATGCCGCCCGCAAACGCCGCGCCATGCACGCGCGCAATCGTCGGCTTGCGCACGCCGTGCAGCGTCTTGAGCATGGTCGCCAGGCCCATCGCATCGGCGTGGTTCTGCGCCTCGCTGTAGCTGGCCATGCGCTTCATCCAGTTCAGGTCCGCGCCGGCGCAAAACGCCTTGCCACGGCCGGCGATCACCAGCACGCGGATGCGGTCGTCGCGCTCCAGCTGGTTCACCGCCTGGGTGATTTCCGCGAGCAGCACTTCATCGAGCGCGTTGCGGACCTCGGGGCGATTGAGCCAGACGGTGGCGGTGGGGCCCTGGGTTTCGATTTCGAGGTTGTGAAAAGGCATGCTGGTCTCCAGATTTTTCGTGAGGCAATTTCTGTTGAGCGATGACAGATGCGCCTGAGTCGAAGCCGCTAGGCAAATAGATACCGTTCGCCCTGAGCCTGCCGAAGGGCGGTTCTGGGCGTGATCTGTGTGCCATGTCCGCGCCGCCAAAAGAATCTCGCTTCAGCAAACGCTCTGGGTTCACCCTTCGACGGGCTCAGGGCGAACGGAGAACGGGGAAAGCGGAACGGGCTGATCCCATTCTTCGGCGGGGCCGCCCAGGCAAGCGCAGGGCGAACGGGAAGTTCAATACGACTTCGGCAGCCCCAGCACCTTCTCCGCGATGAAGCACAGAATCAGCTGCGGACTCACCGGCGCGAGCCGCGGAATCCAGGACTCGCGCAGATAGCGCTCGACGTGGTATTCCTTCGCATAGCCCATGCCGCCATGCGTGAAGATCGCGTTCTCGCAGGCGTGGTAGCAGGCCTCCGCCGCCAGGTATTTGGCGCTGTTGGCCTCGGCCGCACAGGGCAGATGCTGGTCATAGAGCCACGCGGCTTTTTGCACCATCAGATGCGCGGCCTCGAGTTCCATCCACGATTTGGCCAGCGGGTGCTGGATGCCCTGGTTCTTGCCGATGGGCCGGCCAAAGACTTCGCGTTCGTTCGCATAGCCGGCCGCGCGCTGCAGCGCCGCGCGGCCCAGGCCCACGGCTTCGCTGGCGATCAGGATGCGCTCGGGGTTCAGGCCGTGCAGGATGTAGCTGAAGCCCTTGCCTTCCTCGCCCACGCGGTCCTCGACGGGAATGCGCAGGCCGTCGATGAACACCTGGTTCGAGTCCACGCACTTGCGGCCCAGCTTCTCGATCTCGTGCACCTCGATCTTGCTGCGGTCCATGTCGGTATAGAACAGGCTCAGGCCTTCCGTGCCTTTGCATTCCTCGATGGGCGTCGTGCGCGCCAGCAGCAGCATCTTGTTGGCGACCTGCGCGGTGCTGATCCAGACCTTCTGGCCATGCACCACGTAGTGGTTGCCATCGCGCACCGCGCGCGTCTTGAGCTTGAGCGTGTTGAGGCCGGTGTTGGGCTCGGTCACGCCAAAGCAGGCGCGGTCTGTGCCCGCGATCAGCGGCGGCAGCCAGCGCTGCTTTTGTTCGTCGGTGCCGAACACCACCACCGGGTGCAGGCCGAAGATGTTCATGTGCACCGCCGAGGCGCCGGACAGGCCGGCCCCCGTGGCCGCGATGGTGTGCATCATCAGCGCGGCTTCGCTGATGCCCAGGCCCGCGCCGCCATAGGCCTCGGGCATGGCAATGCCCAGCCAGCCCGAGGCCGCCAGCGCCTGGTGGAAGTCCTCGGGAAAGCCGCCTTGCTGGTCCTTGCGCAGCCAGTAATCGGCATCGAAGGGCGCGCAGACGCGCTCGATGGCGTCGCGGATCTGTTCCTGGTCGGGAGTCAGGGCGAAATTCATGCGGCGGACTCCTGGGCGGTGGCTTGTGCAGGGCGGATCACCTTGTCGGGCGACTCGCCATAGGGCGGGCTGTAGATCACCAGCAGCTTCACCGGCGTCTCGCTGGTGACGGTGAACACATGCATTTCGTCGGCGGGAAAGAAGCAGGTGTCGCCCGGCACCATGTCGAAGGCCTCGCCGGCCACCTCGACATGTGCCGTGCCTTCGAGCAGATGGCAGGCCTGCTCGATGCCCGGGTGCGCATGGGGCAGGGCGCCGCCGCCCTTGTGCAGGGTGCCCAGCAGCACTTCCATCTGCTGCGCGCCCACGGTCTCGGGGCCGATCAGGCGCTGGTTGAAGGTGTGGTGGTGGTTGGCGGGCTGGTAGCTTGGAACATCCGCGGTGCGGACCAGATAACGTGGGTTCATGGCAATTTTTCTTTCAGGAGGCGGCGCGGCAGGCGCCTTGCGCCAGCAGTGCATCGATGCGGTCGGGGGCGTAGCCGGCGTCTTCGAGCAGCTCACGCGTGTGCTCGCCCAGCTGCGGCGCGGGCGCGAAATGGCGCGCGGGCGGCGTGGCCGACCATTTGGTGGGATGCGCCAGCGTGTGCATCGGCCCCTCGGTGGGATGCACCGTGTCGCTGACAAAGCCCGTGGCGCGCAGCTGCGGGTTGTCCAGCAGGTCTTGCGGGCTGTTCATCGGCATGTTGGGCACGTCGGCGGCATCGAGCAGCGCGCGCCATTGCGCCGTGCTGCGCGTGCGCATCAGCCGCGCGACTTCGGCATACACCGCGTCGATGTTCGCTGCGCGCGCGCTGTGCGTGGCAAAGCGCGGGTCGTGCGCCAGGCCTTCGCTCTCGCCAATGGCGTCGAAAAAGCCCTTCCAGTGCTTGTCGTTGTAGATCAGCACGCACAGCATGCCGTCGCTGGTGAGATAGGGCTTGCGGTGCGGCGTCAGCAGCCGCGCGTAGCCGGCGCCGCCCATCGGCGGCTCGAAGCTCAGGCCCGCCATGTGGTCGCCCAGGATGAACTGCGCCATCGCCTCGAACATCGGCACCACCACCGCCTGGCCGGTGCCCGACTGCGTGCGCGCATAGAGCGCGGCGGTGACCGCATACACCGTGTGCAGGCCCGTGACGCGGTCGGCCAGCGTGGTTGGCATGTAGGCGGGCTCGGGCGCGCCGTATTGCCCCATCAGCCAGGGCACGCCGGTCGCGCCCTGGATCAGGTCGTCATAGGCGGGCTTGGCGGCGTCGGGCCCGTCCTGGTCGAAGCCGCAGCAGCTCACATGGATGATGCGCGGGTTGCGTGCGCGCACCGCGTCGTAATCCAGCCCCAGCCGCGTCAGCGCCTGCGGCCGCACGTTGCTGATGAACACGTCGCAGCTTTCGGCCAGGGTCAGCGCGGCCTCGCGGCCTTCGGGGTGCTTGAGGTCAAGCACGATGCTTTTCTTGCCCGCGTTCGCATGCAGGAAGATCGGCCCCATGCCGGCGTGGCGCATCGGCCCGACATGGCGCATGTTGTCGCCCTCGGGTGTCTCCACCTTGATCACCTCGGCGCCCAGCTGGGCCAGGATCTGCGTGGCAAACGGCCCCATCACGACGGACGTCAGGTCCAGCACCTTGACGCCCGCGAGCGGGCCGGCGGGAGTGCGGGGGTCTGCGGGATTCGTGGCGTCCATGTTCACTGCGCGCGAATGCCGGCCTGCTTGACCAGCGTGTTCCAGTGCGCGAGCTGGTCGCCCACATACTTCGCAAACTCCTCGGGCGTCTTGGTCGGCCAGATCTCGAAGCCCAGCTGGGCCAGCGACTTCTGCACCTCCTTGTCGGCCAGCGCTTGCTGCAGCTCGGCGTTGATCTTGTCGACGATGGGCTTGGGCATGCCCGCGGGCCCGAAAATGCCGTTCCACGAGGTCAGGTCAAAGCCCGGCACCTCCTTGACGATGGGCACCACATTGGGCATCGACTTGAGCGGCTCCTTGGTGGTCACGCCCAGCACGCGCACGCTGCCCGACTGGATCATGCCCATGCCCGAACCCACATCGACCACATACATCTGCACCGTGCCGCCGATCAGGTCGGTGAGCGCCTGCGGGCTCGACTTGTAGGGCACGGACAGCACATCCAGGCGCGCAATGCGCTTGATGGTCTCGGACGCCACCAGCGAGGTGCTGTTGGGCGTGGCGTACGACAGCTTGCCGGGCTGGGCCTTGGTGTTGTCGATCCACTCGCGCAGCGTGCGCGCCGGGTCGTCCTTGTTCACCACCAGCGCGAACGGCAGCTCGCCCACGCGCGCCACGGGCGTGAAATCCTTGATCGGGTCGTACTTGAGATTGAGGATCAGGCTCGGGTTGGCAGAGTGCGAGGTATTGGTCGTCATGAACAGCGTGTAGCCGTCGGGCTTGGCCTTGGCCACGGCCTGGGCCGCGATCTGCGCATTCGCGCCGGCGCGGTTGTCGACCAGCACCGGCTGCTTGAGGCGCTCGCCGAGCTTCTTGGCGACGACGCGCGCCACGGCATCGGTGCCGCTGCCGGCCGCGAACGGCACGACCATGGTGACCGGCATCGAGGGATAGCTCTGGCTGAACGCCGCCGAAGCCGCCAGCAGCCCGGCCGCGAGGGCCAATACGCGGGGAATGGATTTCATGCTTTGTCTCCTGTTGTCGTTGGAATCCGCACCGTCGTGGCTTGTGGCGGGCGGTGTGTGACCATCTTCCATGGCATGACCATTCGCGTCCAATCCACAATTTGGCTGGTGCGATTCTTTTTGCGAATCGTTGCAGCACAATGGGGCTGTCAACGGTCCCCATCCGCCCCTATGAAGCTTCACTTCCTGCGCTACTTCGTCGTTCTCGCCGAGGAACTGCACTTCGGCCGCGCCGCGAGCCGGCTCGCCATCACCCAGCCACCGCTGAGCAGCGCCATCAAGTCACTGGAGGAGGAATTGGAGGTGCAACTGCTGATCCGCGACAGCAAGCACGTGGAACTCACCCAGGCCGGCGAAGCCTTCCTCGAGGAAGCCCGCCAGATCCTGGAGCAGGTGGCGCGCGCCTCGAACGTGGCCAAAAGTGTCGCGCGCGGCATGCGCGGCCGGCTGGAAATCGGCATGACCGGCTCGCAGATCTACCGCGAGGTGCCGGGCATCATCCAGCAGTTCCACGCGCAGATGCCGGACGTGAACGTGGTGCTCAATGAAATGTCCAGCGCCGAGCAGATCGACCAACTGCTGCGCGGCCAGATCCATGCCGGTTTCGTGAACGCCGCCGCCGTGCCGCCGCAGCTGGAATTCCTGCCCATGGCCGAGGACGAGTTCCTGCTGTGCCTGCCCGAAGACCACCCCAAGGCCCACTGCGAATCGGTGGAGCTCAAGCAACTGGAGCATGAGCTTTTCGTGATGTTCTCGCGCGTCGTCGCGCCCGCGAACTACGACAACGTCATTGCGATCTTCTCCCGCGCCGGCATCCACCCGCGGGTGGCCCACGCCGCGCGCCAATGGCTGACCATCATTGCCATGGTGGCCAATGGCCTGGGGATTTCGGTGGTGCCGCGCTCTCTTGCGCGCTCGCGGGTGCATGGGGTGCGCTTCGTGGGCATCAAGGGCGAGCAGGTGCTGGCGCCGGCCATGCTGGTGTGGAATCCGGCGTATTGTCCGCCGACCTTGCGGAGTTTCATTGGCTGTGCGCGGAGGGTGTTGGCGGGCAGTGGCGCTTGAAGCGGGGCAGGCTTCCTGGACGTGCCGAAGACACCGGTGTGATTAGCGTTGGGGGCAGATGCCGAAGGGTTTATCAAGTCATCCGCAATGCGTCGATGACAAGGCGCAGAGCGCGTGACGAATGCCTCTGGCTGGCGTAGTAAGCATGCAGCCCAGGAAACTTGGGGCAGCAAGCCGCCATCACGCTCACAAGACGACCTGCTTCGATGTGTAGCCTTGTCAGCTCTTCCGGGAGGAAGGCAAGACCGTAGCCGTCGAGCGCAGCATTCAGCATCTGGAAAGCACCGTTGAACGTGACTTGGCCGTCTATGCGAACTTCGACAGGACGCCCGCCATCGAGCAGTTCCCAGGCGTAGATACCGCCGCCGTGCAGCTTCATCGGAATGCAGTTATGCCGTGCCAGGTCTTGTACTTGCGTTGGCAGCGAATGGCTTTTGAAATAGTCGGGTGCTGCCACGATGGTCTGTTGCACATCCGGCGTCAGTCGCACTGCGACCATGTCCTTGTCGACCTGGTCGCCGAAGCGCACGCCGATATCGAACCGGTCTGCGGCGATATCGACCAGGCGGTAGTCCATATTGAATTCGACCCGGACATCAGGATACCGGGACAGCACCGGCGCCAGTCGGGGCCACACCACCGTGTCCAGCACGTAGTCGATGGCCGTAATACGGATGTTTCCGGACGGTCGTTCGCCCATGTCCCGAACCGCAGCGAGTTCCCGTTCGATCTCGTCCAAGCGGGGTGCGACCCTCTGCAATAGCCGCTCGCCTGCGTCGGTGGGCGACATGCTGCGCGTCGTCCGCGAGAGGAGTCGCACGCCCATCCGTTCTTCCAGCCCGCGAATGGTGTGACTCAACGCCGACTGCGAAACACCTAACCGCGCCGCCGCACGCGTGAAGCTGCGATCTTGCGCGACGGCAAAGAAGACAAGCAGATCATTTAGATTTTCGCGCGGCATAGGACTAGATCAATGGCTATGAAGTATGGAGAGATCGCTGCGATTTATTAATTGTACTCATGGACGCTAGCGAAATGAAGGCAATTTTATGAGCCGTTTCTCAATAACATTCATGCCAGGGGCGAGCGGGCAGAGACCCGCAATTCAACGAGGCCCTTGCCACAGCGTTGATCCACATTCCTTGCAGAAGAAAGCACAGCAACTATGAACATCTCTTTTGAAAACCAAGTGGCCCTGGTCACCGGCGCGGCATCCGGCATCGGGCTGGCAACTGCCAAGGCTTTCGCACAGGCCGGCGCCGCCGTGGCACTGGCTGACGTAAACGGTGAGGCGGCCAGAACCGCTGCGGATGAACTGAAGGCGGCAGGGTTCCAAGCCGTCGGCATCCGCTGCGACGTCTCGGACATGAACGATGTCGAAGCAATGGTCAAGCAGACCGTCTCCGCCTTCGGCCGACTGGATGCGGCGTTCAACAACGCTGGCATTCAGAACATCCTGGCTGAAACCGCCGACACGACGGCTGAAGACTTTGATCGCGTGACTTCGGTCAACTACCGTGGCGTCTGGGCCTGCATGAAGCACGAACTGCAATACATGCGCCAGCAAGGCAGTGGCGCGATTGTGAACTGCTCTTCCTTGGGTGGTTTGGTCGGTGCCGCGGAACGGGCGAGCTACCACGGCGCCAAGCACGGTATCCACGGCCTCACCAAGAGCGCAGCGCTGGAATACGCCACGCGCAACATCCGCGTCAACGCCGTCTGCCCAGGCCTGATTTGGACGCCCATGGTGGAACAGATGATTGCGAATGGGCAGAAGCAAGCCATGGAGTCCATGGTGGACTTCATCCCGATGCGCCGACACGGTCGAGCCGAGGAAATCGCCAATGCGGTGTTGTGGCTGTGCAGTTCTGCGTCCAGCTATGTGACGGGTCAAGCGATCTCAGTGGACGGCGGATATGTGATGCGCTGACACGCAGTACGCCGTTGATGGGCCCATCTGAACATTCAGGCCCTATGCGGAGTAACTGCTGATCTCGCATTCAGACGGCGGCCGTCAATCTCCGCCTGCCAGGCTTGCCGTTAGACCAACGGTCTGCCGGTGAACGAACACTCATTTGAATCTTGCTGCAACGGCAGCACGAAGGAAAACCCATGTTAGCCACTGTAATGTATGGCGCAGGCGATGTGCGCGTCGTCAATGCCCCCGATCCCACTCTGATCCATCCGACCGACGCCATCGTGCGCGTCACCCAATCGTGCATCTGCGGAAGTGATTTGTGGCCTTACCGTGACATGGCTGCTACGGATGAGGGCCAAAGCATGGGCCACGAAGCGGTAGGGGTCGTCGAGGCGGTAGGCAAGGAGGTGACAAAAGTCCGTGTCGGCGATACCGTCATCATGCCGTTCGCCTACTCCGACGGAAGTTGCGACTTCTGCGCCGAGGGGCTGCACACTGCGTGCATGCATGGGAGCTTCTTTGGCTACGGTGGCTTGAATGGCGCGCAGGCTGAGGCCTTGCGAATTCCCTATGCGGACGGCACCTTGTTCCCTTTGCACGCAAAGATCGACAAGGCGCTGTGGCCGTCGATCCTGAGCTTGTCGGACGTGATGGGTACGGGTCATCATGCTGCGCATATCGCACGCGTTGCGCCTGGCCGCACGGTCGCGGTCATCGGCGATGGTGCGGTGGGCCTGTGCGCAGTGATCGCCGCAAAGCGGCTGGGCGCTGAACGCATCATCCTGCTGGGCCGACATCCGACCCGCACCGTGCTCGGTCGCGAGTTTGGTGCGACCGACATCGTGGCCGAGAGAGGCGATGAAGCCGTTTCGCGTTTGATGGAACTGACTGCGGGCCAGGGTGCGCATTCGGTGCTGGAGTGCGTAGGCACTGAAGATTCGATGGTCAGCGCATTGAACATCGTTCGCGCCGGTGGCGCCATTGGCCGCGTCGGTGTTCCGCATTACCAGTCCATCCCCGCTGGCCAGACCTTCGTCAAGAACGTGATTGTGGGCGGCGGTCCTGCGCCCGTGCGTGCCTACATCGAAGAGCTGCTGCCGGATGTGCTGGAGGGCCGAATCCAGCCGGGGCGCGTGTTTGATCGAACCATCAGCTTGAGTGATGCCGCCGAAGGCTATCGGGCGATGGATCGCCGTGAAGCGTTGAAAGTGCTGATCGCGGCGTAATGTTGTTTCGTCCGGTGGTGGCGCGGCCTGAGCCCAACTGTCACACCCGCGGAGTGGATTCCGGACAGCGGCCAAATAGACATCCCTCCGGACCCACCCCCGCCATCCGATAGGCTTCAATAGGAGATGCGCACCCATCGCCGTCGCATCAGGCATCGGCCTGGTCCCCAGTCCCTGCCGTGAGTAGTGCAGACAGCTGAGGGTCGTCGATCTGACACGAGGTGCTTGCCGGCCGCACCTGCCAGTGCGGGCTGACGCTGCGGCCGGCGTTAGCGGGTGCTGGAGAGCTACCCGCAGGTGTGCCTGCTTTGTGCAGGTGCTCGACCGGAACTTACTGTCGCTGGACAACCGGCAGCTAGGCCGGGCGTTGCGGGGCGACCCGTGACTCCTGCTTAAAAACACTATTGCGATGACCGGTTGAATTCGTCGTCGAATGCAGTCCTCGTCTACCGAAGCGCGCACCACAGAAAAAAGATCAGGCCAGCCACAACCCGCGACGGGGGCCAAGCGCTATCGGCTCTGTTGCGTGGCCTTGCCGCGGCGGCGGTCGGCTTCCCGCTAGCCCTGATGACGCAGATGGATCAGTGGGTAAGGCCGCCCCTGTGAATCCACTTCCGAGCGGCCCGTTTCAATGAACCCCATGCGCTGGTAGAAGCCCAGCGCCTGGGGATTCTGCAGGTTGACGTCGGTGCTCAACCCGCCATGCAGCGCCAAGCCATGCTGCAACAACTGCCGGCCGATACCGGTCCCGCGGACATCGGGATCGACAAAGAGCGCCTCCATATGGGTCCCATCGATCAGCATGAAGCCGTGCGGCTCGTCGTTTTCATCGACAGCAACCGTTACTGGCGCATGCGGCAGGAAACCGCACACTTCGGCATCGATGGCCTCGCGGTCTGCGGCGCTGAGAAAGTCGTGGGTGGCGTCCACGGAGCGCCGCCAAAGGTCGACGAGAGCGGCGCCATCTTCAGGGCGTGAGGTGCGCAGTGTGTACATGGCAAGTGGCAAAACGGTTCGGATTTGCGTGAATTATGGCTGGCGCATTCCGCCAGCTCGTCGCTAACGCGCAGTCACGCAACGGCAATGGCTGTCGTGACGCGTCGACGCCAGCTCATTGGCGCACAATCGCGTCCACCGATGCTTGGAAGTTCTCCATCACTGCATCGACTGCCTGGCCCATCTGGGCATGGACGATGGCGCCATCGATGAGCAGCGCCAGCCTGCGTCCGGCAGACACGGTATCAGTTGCAAACAGGCGGTCCAATACCGCTGCCATGTCCTGCTTGTGCCGGCGTACCACTTCCAGGATCTCGGGGTCCGACGAGCCCAGCTCCACCGCCGCATTGAGAAAGGCGCAGCCGCGAAAGTCCGGGCTGCTGAACCAGGCCCTCAGCGTCGCAACCAGCGCCTCGGTTGCCGGCAAGCCCTCGCTTGTGGCTTGCGCCAAGCTGGATTCGAACCAGGAAATCCACTTGCCATGCCGGTAATCGAGATACGCGCGGATCAGCGCATCCTTGCTCGCGTATTGGCGGTAGAAGGTGACCTTGCTGACCGACGATTGCTCAATGATCCTGTCGATACCCGCCGCCCGGATGCCCTCGCGATAGAACAGCGCATGGGCGGCGACCAGAATGCGCTCGCGTGGCGGCAGCGCGTCAAGAGGGGGTTCTGCAGATTTCATGAGGAGATTGTAGACAGATCGTTCTACCTCCGCTAGCATTTGGCATGTAGACAGATCGTTCTACATATTTTTATGAGGTCACATCATGCAAACTCGCCCACCTCTGCCGCCGTTCACGCTGGAAACCGCGGTGCAAAAAGTCCGGCTTGCCGAAGACAGCTGGAACACGCGCGATGCCGCCAAGGTCGCGCTGGCATATACCCTCGACACGCAGTGGCGCAATCGCGCCGAATTCGCCCACAACCGCGCCGAGGCCCAGGCTTTTCTCGAGCGCAAATGGCACAAGGAGCTTGACTACCGACTCATCAAGGAGCTCTGGCTGCATGCGGGCAACCGGATTGCGGTGCGGTATGCCTATGAATGGCACGACGCGGCAGGCCACTGGTTTCGCTCGTATGGCAACGAGAACTGGGAGTTCGAGGCCGACGGCCTGATGCGCCGCCGCTATGCCTGCATCAATGACCTGCCCATCCAGGAATCGGAGCGCAAATTCCACTGGCCGCTGGGCCGCCGGCCCGATGACCATCCCGGGTTGTCCGAGCTGGGTCTGTGAGGCAATCACCCGGCGTGTTGCGCGCGCAGTTCACCGCGTATGCCATGCTTGCCTGAGGCGTACGCGGTCCACGATTGACCCAGGGTTTGGCATTCGGCTTATGTCCCGCCTACATTGCGCAGTTTCATTGGCGGGGCACAGAGCGTGTGTGTTCCATGGGGGTCCCAGCTGCGGCCAGCCGCATCTGGATCAACTCCAGCAGCGCCCGCACACGCGCCGTCACGGAATGGCGATGGCTGTATGCGCCGAGCAATTGCAGCGGCGCGGGACACAGGTCCAGTGGGACCTCCTGCAAGCGTCCCGTGGCGAGGTCTTCCTGGCAGGGATGGGCGGCGACGATTGCGAAGCCTATGCCTTGCCGGGCGCCGGCCACGGCCAGTTCTCCGCTGTTGACGCGGTAGCGGCTTTTGACCGGCACCTTGACGATTTCTCCCGCAGCATCCTGGAATTGCCAGGGCTGGCCCTTGAGCGCACTGAGGGTGGTGATGCAGGGCAGAGACTTCAGTTCGCGCACCTGGCGCGGCATGCCGGTCCTGGCCAGCAAGGAGGGGGCCGCGACCACGATGCTGGGCAGTGTGGCGAGTTCGCGGGTGATGAACGCACTGTCTTCCTGATGGCCCCGGTGGAAGACGATGCAAAGGTCGACGTCCTCCCGCAGTGCTTCCAGGCCGGTCATCCGGGTATCGCATTCGAGCTCGATGCCAGGATGCAGGCTGCAGAATTCAGCAAGGATGGGCGCCAGCAGCCGGGGTGCCTCCCCGGGCATGCACATCCTCAGCGGCCCGCGCAGTTCGCGCTGCACCGCGCCCAGCTCCTCCTGCGTGGCAAGCAGGGTGTCGAGCAAGGGCTTGGCCCGTTCATAGAGCAGCCGGCCGGCTTCCGTCATGCGCAGATGGCGGGTGCTGCGCTCGAGCAGGCGGGTGCCGAGCCTGCGCTCCAGCGCGGCAACGTGGCGGCTGACGTTGGACGAAGGCATGGCCAACAGACGCGATGCGCCCGCAAAGCTTTGCTCATCGACGACTGCCGCATAGACACGGACCGCATTCAGGTCGAGCGCAGCGCGCATGGATTATCCCGTTCGAGGTATGAAAACCTCCCATTTTTGCATGCTAGTTCTCTGTGGTGGCGGAATCTAAGATGCCCTTTTAACCGAATCAACCAGGAGAGCTTCAGCGTGGACATTGGAATACTGGGCGGCGGCATTGCGGGCTTGAGCGCGGCACTGGCATTGCGCAAGCAGGGCCACAACCCTCGGGTCTATGAGCGCCGTGCGGCGCCGGCCACCATGGGGGCCGGCGTGACGCTCTGGCCCAATGCCGGCTTTGTGCTGAACCAACTGGGGCTGCTGCAAGACATCGCAGCCCTTGGCGGCCGGCCGCTGGCCATGCGCCGCCAGGATGCGATGGGAAACGCCTTGGGAGGCCTCGATATTGGCTTGCTGGACCGGACAATGGGATACCCCACCCACACGGTGCTGCGCAGGCACTTGCAGCAGGTGTTGCTGGAGCATGCGGAACGGGCAGGCATTGCGGTGGAGTTCGGGCGCCGGGCAGCGGCCATCGAGCTGGATGCGCAGGGCAAAGCCGTGGCCCATTTCGACCATGGCGCGAGCATTCGCCCGGATCTGCTCCTTGGCGCCGATGGCCGCATGGAGTCGGTGGCGCGCCGGTTTGTCGCGGGGGACAACACCCCTGTCTATCAAGGCTTTGTGAACTGGATCGGCGTGGCGCAGGCGCCGCATGCGCTGGTGGACGATATGGCGATCCAGGACTTCTGGGGCGCGGGCTTGCGCTTTGGTTGCGTGCCGATTCGGCCCGAACGGGTGTACTGGGCCGCGGCGCAGGCCCGGCCGCTGAACGAGGCCAAATCCACCGCTGATATGCACGAGGAACTCGAGAAGCTGTTCGCGCAATGGCCTGAACCGGTCGCGCGCATCATCCGTGCCACGCCCGCAAATGCCATCCGGCTGATTGCGGTGCATGACCTGGAGCCGCTGCCTGCCTGGAGCCGCGCGAATGTACTGCTGATTGGCGATGCCGCACATGCGCCGTTGCCGACGTCGGGACAAGGCGCCTGCCAGGCGCTGGAGGATGCGTGGCATCTGGCGAGGTGCATGGATGATGGTGCAGGTGGAAGCCTGGAAGAGATCTTCCAGGCATTTGCAAAGATTCGCGTCCCCAAGACCGCCAGGCTGGCGGAACAGGGCCGGGTCTTCGCACGCGGGTTGTTCGCCACCGACCCGCAAAGCTGCCGCATCCGTAACGAACGGGCCAAGGCCTCCGATCCCGTGCGCGACGTGCAGGCTCTGGCCGCTGGATGGGGCGAGGGCCTGCCGATGCCGGGTGGCGCTGACAGCGCGTCAGAAGCGGGAGAGGGCTTGGGCAGCCTTTATCGCATGGAATGACGTGGGCGGGCGTTCGTGGAAGGGTTATGGAGACCCCAACGGCGGCGTCTCTTCGCCTCGGGCTGGCTGTGCCGTTTGGGCGGATGCCCTCGGTTACCGGGGACGATACATACGGAAGCGCTGCTCCTCGCCAATCGAGAAATAGTCTGCCGGCCCCCCGGCGCGCAGAATCACCCCGGCATTGGCCGTGTCGAACACCCCGTCCTTGAGCAGCCGCTGATCGATATAGACCTTGACCACCTCGCCCAGCACCAGCCACGACGGAATTGCTTCATGGCCAGCGGTGCGCAACTGGTGGATGTCGGTCAATCGGCATTCGAAGCTCACCGGACTCCGGGCGACTCGGGGCACCCGTATCAACTCCGAATCCACGGCTTCCAGCCCCGCCAGCTCGAACTCATTCACCTCCGGCGCAGCGGCGGCACAGGTCTGGTTCATGGCATCGGCAAGCTCACGCGTGGCCAGATTCCAGGCGAACTCGCCGGTCTCCTGGATATTGCGCACCGTGTCTTTCCAACCGATGCTGGAAAAACCAATGATGGGCGGGACGTAGTTGAAGGCGTTGAAGAAACTGTAGGGCGCCAGATTGACCTGCCCGCTCGCGCTCCGGCTGGAAATCCACCCGATCGGCCGCGGGCCGACGATGGCATTGAAGGGATCATGCGGCAGTCCGTGCCCTTTGCGGGGCTCGTAGGTATGCGGGTCGGTTTTCATCGCTGCTTGTTCTGGCATCTGGTCGGTCTGAGAATGCCCAACCGCATTCGTGGGCGCTGGTGCAAGTCTAAGGGCGTGATGAGGAAGTCAGGCTGCAGGTGGGTTCCACCCAGCCTGAGCTTTGACCTGTGACCATGGCCGACTGGCACTGGGCAGGTGCTGGCGCTTCAACAACAACGCTGGGCGTGTGATGGTGCGTTGTTGCGCCGTCGCGCCTGCGCGCAGGCGCGCTGCGAGAGGCACGCGCTCATACTTTGGCGAGGAAGGCCGCCGCATCACCCGCTTCACACTTCCAGTCTGCGAAGACCCCCACCAGATTGCATTCCACGCAGTGGCAAGCAATGTAGTACCAGCGCACGTTGTGTGTGCCCTGGTGCACGCAGACGCCGGACATCAACTCAAACGCCTCGTTCTCGCACACGCACTCGTGCGCCTCGGGTGCGGCCTTTGCAATATGTTCCGCGCTGTCGCCCATCAGGTGCTCCTGCCCGCAGTCGGTGCAGGTGCGGATTGCCACGCCGGCTTCTTCATCGGTCTGCAGCGCAAAAGTTCGGCACCCGCAATCGCATTTGGACGCGGCAAACCGGACGGCCTCATGCCGATTCGCAATGCTGTAGCTGCGCAGTTCGGCTTGGGTGTCGCCAGACGTGGTCCCGTACCAGAACTTGCCCTTCTTCGTGAGTGCCATTGATGCTGTTCCATTCTTCCAGTTGGGGCTCCCCGGCAGACCCGACGCCAGGCTTGCCCAGATCTTCGGGATTTTGCCTGAAGGCACGGTGAGGCAGCGTAGACGCTGACAGCTCCACAGCGCAAATGGCAGCATTCGCGGCTAATCACAGCTGGGACGAAAATGGGCGACAAGCAAGGCTCGGGTCAAGTGGCGCAGTTTGTTAAACTGCGCCAAAACTGCGCCAAAACTGCGCCAAAACTGCGCCAAAACTGCGCCAAAACTGCGCCAAAACTGCGCCACAGCCATGTCCTCGACCCACTCTTTCGAGCGAGTATCGACAACACTCTAGTTAAACAAAGCGCTATTCGATCTGCACCGCGATGGCGGCCTTTTCGCGAAGACGCTCAGGCCAGCGTTGTCTCCACGCCAAGCACAAATCACCGCTGGTTCGGATTCAGTTGTTTGCCGCGATTGCCCTGGGCTTTCGCGTTCACGGGATTGGTGCCGCTGGTACCCGTGTTCTTGTTCAGCGCATCCGCGCGATGATTGAGCTGCTGTTGCGTTTGCGGGGCCTTGGGCTGCTTGCTCATAGCTGCTCCTGTATGAATGCCATGGATCAGACATCGTAGACTCTGTCGGCTCCACGGCTGTTATCCGATAAGTCAGCCAAGGCCGATTTCCGGTTGATCTTCCGTGAACCGGTGCGCGGGGTATCTTTGCACTGCATAGGAAACTACCACTTCATGGCTGAATTCGGGTTGGAAAAATCGGGCTGCATGAATGCACCGCAGCGCGTGCGCATTGCCAAGCTCGACGCGGAACATGCGGCCAGCTATCGGGCCCTGATGCTGTACGCCTACCAGGCCGAAACGGATGCTTTTACTTCCGCCGCGCAGTAACGTGCGGCCGAGTCGCAGGCGTGGTGGATCGCGCGGATCGCTGTCCCCAAGGGCCTCAGCCATGTGTTCGGCGCGTTTCTCGGTGATGCGCTGGTGGGCACGGTGACGCTGGAGTTCAGCGCCAAGCCGAAGATGCGGCACAAGGCGCATTTGATCGGCATGTTCGTATCGCCGGCAGCGCGTGGTTGCGGGGCGGGCCGGACGTTGGTGCAGGCAGCCATTGGCATGGCATCCGAGCGCCCGAGCCTGCGGGTCATGACGTTGACGATCACAGAAGGAAATGCCGCGGCCATTGGCTTGTACGAAGCTTGCGGCTTCAAGGTGTTTGGCGTGGAGCCTTTGGCCATTGCCGCGCAGCAGGGCTTCAAGTCCAAGCTGCATATGTGGCGGGAAGTTCTGCCCGCCTCGGCTGCGTCATCCGTTGAAGGCTAGTCTCTTGGCACGCCCTGGATATTGACGGCCAGCCGCCTGAAGCCGAGCAACACCTTGCGCTGCTCTACGCGAAACTTCAATTGCACGGGCTGGCATTCACGAAAGCAACTGAGTCAATCAGTTCATCAATTGCTGAACCGTCTGAGCAAGCACGTTATGCCGGATGGCGCGCAGCAATCGGGATTCGCCGGCCCAGGCGCGTTTTGCGGTATCTGGGTCCGCTATCAGAACTCCCAGGTTCTTGCGTCCCTCGAGCTGTTCGATCAGTTCATCAGCGGCAGGAACCATGCTCTTCAGGAGTTTGGCCATCTGGCGCTTGGCAATGGGGGCCGGCACGCCAATTGCCTGGGCTGCCTGCAGCATTGCGTCGCTGTTGACTTCATTGAAGTGATGCACCCCGCAGATGCTCATTGCCAACTGGGTGCGTGGCCAAATGGGAGTCTCGTTGAATGCCTGGGTCTCGTAGACAGCAGTGCAAAGCAGGTCATAGGCAGGGGCAATACGCACACCGTCATGGTCCACTTGGAAGGACAGGTTCTTCAGGTGATTGTCTCCATTGCCGATCAGGAAGTTGAAGACCAGCCAGTCGAACAGGCGAATACGGTCAGCGGCTTTCTGCTTGCTCAACTCGATGGCCTGCGCCAGCGTATCGACCGTGGCCTGATCGTATTTGAACGCCCTGGACTTGTTGAGCAGTTGGCAGGCATCAATGATGTGCAGGCGCTGGGTTGGGGCCTGTCCGTGCGTCACGCGGTCAAAGCGGTCCACTACATAGACAGGACTGGGAACGTATAGCAGGTGAACATTCGGCACCTCAAGCCCCACACGCTTTGCGAGAGACATGCAGAAGAACTCATTGATCACCGAGTGGGGGTAGTGCGGCGATGGGCTTTCGGGCTTCAGGATGTGGGTCGAAGCTGTGCCTGACAGGGGCTCATACAGTTTCCCTTCGCTATATCCGACCACCATCTTGTGCTGCGCACCGGCCAATGACATCCGTTTGGGCGCCGACTGGTTGAGCGTGGCTCTCGGCAAGTTCACGATCCGGTCATTGAGCTTGTGGAGGGGGAGCTCCAGCCAGCCTTGTTCCGATGCGGCGTCGCTGGCGCTCAGCACCAGCGAGCCCGCGGACTCGGCGCCGTAGTAGCTGAGCAGACCAAAAGCATCGGCCTCGGCAATGTTCGCTTCCTTGGCCAGAACGCTTCGCAGCTGTTCCTCGGGCAACAGGTTGTCGAAGTACCATTGCACCGGACGGGTGTCGGAGCCATCCACAAATTCTTCTGTACGCAACTCGAATGCCGGCGCCAAGGCAAAGCGCTTTTCATGGCTCAGCCATTGAGGCGCATACTGAAACCGCCAGATATCGTTCTGCGACGCCAAAGTGCCTACCTGTTGGTGGTTGATCCAGATCTTCAGTTCACGCCGTACAGTCATTGAGCCACCTTGCTTGACCGTGGCTTCACCGGTTTGATGCCCTTGGCAAACTGCTCCTCGACGCTGCTTTTTGCGCTGTCCGCATACTCCGCGACGAGCTGGATGCCGGCCTCTTCAAGCAGCTTGAGCACCTTGCCCAGATGCACGGATTCCTTGCCACGCTCGACCTCGCTGGCAAACACTGGTCCTACACCGGAAATGGCAGCGAGATCATCCTGGCGCAACGCCTGGCTCTTGCGCACGCCGCGCAGCACCAGGCCGAGGTCGGCAACGGTTTTGATGGGTTTCTTCATGAAAATCTATTTGATTGAATAGATTTTTGATCAAAATTGAAATGCAGGCAAGTTTTCTATGCGAGCGCATGGATTTCGTCCGGCTTTGCACGAAACTGCAGAAAATCTATGCATTTGTATAGATTAAAAATCCTGGATAGTGATGGCTGAGGTGGTTTTCTGCTACTTCACTGTGTCCGCTAGCAGTTGCTTCAATCCATTGGGGAAAAGCGCAGGACCTTGCAGTAGATCGAGCTCCGACAAGTCAAACCACCGCGCCGTACACGGCACCCCGCTGTCTTCAAGGAATTCAATAAGGTCCTGCCCCGCAAAGGCCCCGCTGCTGAACCGCACCTCGCCAATGAACAGCACCTCATGGCCCAGGGCGCCATGGTGGGTGTAGATGTTCTCCATCACATGGGGCGGACCCAGCACTTCAATCTCCACACCCAGCTCTTCCTTGAACTCGCGCTGCAAGGCCGCTTGCCAGGGTTCACCAAACTCGACGCCGCCGCCCAGCGGGCGCACGCCTTTGAGTTGGCCGTGGTCGTCATAGACTTCTGCCGCGAGCAGCTTGCCGTCGCGCCAGTGCAGGCCGATGGCTTTGACTTTGACGTGCTGCGGGGGTCTCCAGGGGGTCATGGCAAGGCTTTCGTATTCGTGTTTTTGGGCTGCGCATTCTCGTGCATAAAGGCTTCGGTGCCTCTGGCCTGTGAAAGTGAGCTCCATGGCGGGCGCTATCCGCCGACACGCCCATCCCGGAAAGTCACCGACCACCGCAAGCCCGGCGTCTCCTCCACGCAATGCTGCCACCCCCAGCGTGCCTCGCCCTGCATCACATAGATGGAGCGCGGCTGTACCGCAAGCTCCACCACCTGCCGCAGCAACCCGGGCTCGTAGGGATAAGGCCGAAACCGCAGCGTGGCCTCGCTGCCCAGTGAAATGCCGATGATCCGCTCGAAATTCGGCACATCGCGGTGCCAGCCCAGGGGCGTGCCGGGCGCGTATTCGGCGACCAGGGCATGCACCAGCGAATCGGCCGGCACCCTTTGCCAGGCAGCGACACGATCACGCAGTGGCAAGAGCCGCTCGTCAAGCGCACGCGCGGGCAGCAGCTGGTTGGTGTCGAAGTCATAAGACCCGCCAAAACTCGCCACGCGCCGGCGCGCGAGGTATTGCTTGTATTTGGCGGCATGCAGGGGCAGGCTGCGAATGATGGCGATCAGCTCCTGCTCTTCAGTCTGGCTCAGGAATTCGGGCTGGTAGACCAGGCCGGGAATCGAGGCGCGGACTTCTTCGTCGCCAAACAGGCTCGATTGGTTCATGGGCGCGGTCCTATTTGAAATTGCGGCTTTCGGTGCGCAGGCGGCCCAGCAGGTGGGACAGGTCGGCGAAGCGCTTGGCGATCAGGTTGCAGACCAGGCCTTCGCGTTGCCAGCGGCCTTCGACGGCCAGCAGGCGTGCGCCCAGCAGCAGCTCGCGCTGGGTTTCGCGGATGTCCTTCCAGACGATGAGCTGGGTGACGCCATGCTCGTCTTCGAGCGTGATGAACAGCGTGCCCTTGGCCGTGGGCGGCTGCTGGCGCAGGGTGACGATGCCCGCGGTGCGGACCACGCGGCCGTCGGGGATACGGCGCAGTTGCTGCGAGGTCTTGAGCTTGTAGCGGTCGAGCCTCGGGCGCAGCAGTTGCATCGGGTGGGAGCGCAGCGTGAGGCCGGTGGCGGCGTAGTCCCAGAGCACTTCCTCGCCTTCGGGGGCCTCGGGCAGGTCGAGTGGGGCTTCGTCGATCTGCGCTGGCTTGAGCAGTTGCGGCGCGGCATGCAGCGCGGCGGCGTCCCAGACCTGCTGGCGGCGGTGGCCGGAGAGCGTGGCGAGGGCGCCGGCGGCGGCCAGGGCCTTCATTTCGGGTTGGTCGAGGCCGCAGCGCAGCGCGAGTTCCTGGGCGCTGTCGAACGGGGCCTTGTGGCGTTCCTGTTCGATGGCCCGGGCGCTGCTGCTGCGCAGGCTGGCCACCATGCGCAGGCCCAGGCGCACGGCGGGCTGGTGGTCGATGTCTTCGAGCGTGCAGTCGGCGTCGCTGTGCATCACGTCGATGGGGCGCACCGGCACGCCATGGCGGCGCGCGTCCTGAGTCAGCTGGCTCGCGGAATAAAAGCCCATGGGCTGGCTGTTGAGCAGCGCGGCCAGGAAGGCCGCGGGTTCGTGGCGCTTGATCCAGCTCGAGGCGTAGACCAGCAGCGCGAAGCTCGCCGCATGGCTTTCGGGGAAGCCGTATTCCGAGAAGCCCTTGATCTGCTCGAAGATCTGCTCGGCAAAGCTTTGTTCGTAACCGCGCTCCCGCATGCCGCCGACCAGCTTGTCATGGTATTTCTCCAGCCCGCCCTTGCGCTTCCAGGCGGCCATGGCGCGGCGCAGGCCGTCGGCCTCGCCGGGCGTGAAGCCCGCGGCGATCATCGCGATCTGCATCACCTGCTCCTGGAACACCGGCACGCCCAGCGTGCGGCCCAGCGCGTCCTTCAGGTCATCGTTGGGATAGGTCACGGGCTCCAGGCCCTGGCGCCGGCGCAGATAGGGGTGGACCATGCCGCCCTGGATCGGGCCGGGCCGCACGATGGCGACCTCGACCACCAGGTCGTAGAACTTTTCCGGGCGCAGGCGCGGCAGCATGCTCATCTGCGCGCGGCTTTCGATCTGGAACACGCCAATGGTGTCGGCGCGGCTGATCATCGCGTAGGTTTCAGGGTCCTCGGCGGGGATGTCCTGCAGGCTGAAGTCAAAGCCGCGGCGCCGGCTGATGAAGTCCAATGCGCGGCGGATGGCCGAGAGCATGCCTAAAGCCAGCACATCGACTTTCAGCAGGCCGGCGGCGTCGAGGTCGTCCTTGTCCCATTCAATGACGGTGCGCTCGGCCATCGAGGCGTTCTCCACGGGCACCATGCGGCACAGCAGGCCGCGGGTCAGCACGAAACCGCCGGTGTGCTGCGACAGGTGGCGCGGGAAGCCGATCAGCTGCTCGGTCAGCCGGATCAGCTGCTGCACGGCCAGCGTGCCGGTGGCGATGCCCAGCTCCTCGAAACGCTCGAGCCGGATGCTGTTGCCGTCGAACCACTGCTGGCCCTTGGCAATGGCATCGAGCGTGTCCAGATCGAAGCCCAGCGCCTTGCCGACGTCGCGGATCGCCGAGCGCGGGCGGTAGCTGGTCACGGCCGCGGCCAGCGCGGCGCGGTCGCGGCCGTATTTGCCGTAGAGGTACTGGATGACCTCCTCGCGGCGCTGGTGCTCGAAGTCGATGTCGATGTCGGGCGGCTCGTTGCGCTCCTTGGAGATGAAGCGCTCGAACAGCACCGACATGCGCGCCGGGTCGACCTCGGTCACGCCCAGGCAGTAACAGACCACCGAGTTGGCGGCCGAGCCGCGGCCCTGGCACAGGATATTGCGCGAGCGCGCGAACAGCACGATGTCGTAGACGGTCAGGAAGTAGGGCTCGTACTTGAGCTCGCAGATCAGCTCCAGTTCGTGTTCGATCTTTTCCTGCACCTTCTCGGGAATGCCGCGCGGCCAGCGCCGGCCCGCGCCTTCGTAGGTCGCCTGGCGCAGGTAGCTCGCGGCGCTGTGGCCCGCGGGCACGACCTCGTCGGGGTACTGGTAGCGCAGCTCGTCGAGGCTGAAGCTGCAGCGCGCCGCGACCTGCAGCGTCTGCGCCAGCAGCTCGGGCGGAAAGGTCTGCGCCAGCCGCAGCCGGCTGCGCAGGTGGCGCTCGGCGCTGCGCAGCAGCGCATAGCCGCACTCGGTCAGCGGCTTGCCGATGCGCGTGGCGGTGAGCACGTCCTGCAGCGGCTTGCGCGAGCGCACATGCATGTGCACATCGCCCACGGCCACCAGCGGCAGCGCCGTGAGCGCCGAGAGTTCGCGCATGCGGTGCAGCCAGAGCTCATCGTCGAGCCGGCGCACCAGGTCCACGCCGATCCAGCAGCGGCCCGTGAACTGGTTCAGCGTCCAGCGGCCCATGGCCTCGAGCTGGACATCGGTCGCCTGGCGCTCGGGGCACAGCAGCACCACGCAGTCTTGCAGCTCCTTGCCGCGGATCTGGCCCAGGTTCAGCGCGTACGTGCCTTTTTCCGAGGCGCGGCGCAGCTTGGTGATGAACTGGCACAGGTTGCCATAGCCGTTGAGGTTGCGCGCCAGCACCACCAGCGTGAACGGCGCTTCGCGCTCATGGCGCGGCGCGATGCAGAACTGCGCGCCGACCAGCAGCGTGATGCCGGCCTGCTTGGCCGCGACATGCGCGCGCACGATGCCGGCCAGCGAGCATTCGTCGGTGAGCGCAATCGCGCGGTAGCCCAGCGCCTTGGCGCGCGTGACCAGCTCATCGGGCTGGCTCGCGCCGCGCAGGAAGGTGAAGTTGGAGATGCAGCGCAGCTCGGCGTATTCGGGCAGGACCAGGTCCATGGCGCGCTTTCAAGCGTAATGACCGTGCAGGAACCACGCGGTCTCGTCGCCCGCGAGCCGCGCCTGGAAGACCCACAACAGCCCCGCATGCTCGCTGCGCGCGAGCCAGTAGTCGCGCTGCACATTGCGCGTGACTTCACGGCCATCTTGCTCGCCGCGGTGCCACCAGCCGCCTTCGACGCGGTCGGGGCCCAGCAGCAGTTGCAGCTTGCCCTGGTAGATCGGGCGGTGGTCGCGCTCGATCAGGCGCAGCGGTTCGTCCAGCACCCAGGTCGGCAGCGGCAGCCCATGCTGCGGCGGCGGCCTGGCGCCGCGGCGCGGCTCGGCGGCCGTCCACTGCTGCATCCATTCGAGGCGGTGGTCGGCGGTGAGCTGCGGCCGGCGGATGCAGTCCTCGCCCAGCCGCGCCTGGATGCGCTCGAGCGCGAGCCGCGTCGACGCGCCCTGGTGCGCGGCATCGGGAATCAGCGACCGGTTCTGCTGCGCGATCGGCTCGACGGCGCTGGCCAGCAGCTCCAGCTCGCCCGCGGGCGCAAGCAGCTCAAGCTGGTCCAGATGCTCGCCCAGCAGGCGCGAGAAATGCTCGGCGTTCTGCGTCGGCTCGGCGGTGCGTATGGTCAGCTCGCCGCCCGTGCCCGCGGCGCGCGAGCGCATGGAATCGTGGCACCAGCGCAGCGTGAAGGCCGTGGCGCCGAGCTGGCGCGCGGCCAGCCAGCCCGACATCAGCAGCAGCAGGCGGCGCGCGCCGAACAGCAGTTCGGGCGCATTCTCGACGCGCGCCATCAGCTCCAGCCGCGCCTGAAAAGTTTCGGGCAGGCGGATCCAGTCATAGGTTTCGGGGCGCAGGCCATAGGCCTGGTCCAGCGCCGTGAGCAGCGCGGCATCGAAGCGCCGCGCCATGCCGCCGCGCGGCAGCGCGCGCACCTGGCCCAGCGTGCGGCAGCCGACGCGCGCCAGCGTCGCCTGGTGGCGCGCGACGGCGCTCAGGTGTTCGAGCGGCAGGCCGTCGAGCATCTGCTGCAGCGGGCCGGCAAAGCCGTTCTCGACGCGCTGGCGCGCCAGCGCCAGCGCCGCCAGGCCGGTGGGCGCCCAGGCCACGAGCGCGCCGAGTTCGCGTGCGCCCGCGCCGACCCGTGCCTGCAGCTGCTCGGCGCCGCCAAACAGGCGCAGGCTGGCTTCGACTTCCAGCAGCACCGCTTCTTCGACCGCGGCCACGCGCGGCGTGAACTGCAGTGCCCAGAGCGCGAGCGCGGGCGGCTCAATGGGTGATGCGCTGTCGGGGCAGGGCAGGGGTAGCAGGGCGGCCCAATGCATGGAACACCTCCTGTGGCTGCACCCCGAATGCCGGCAACGCGTGCAGCCGCGGGGGAATGATGGAATGCAGGTTGCCAGGCATGGCGTCGAGCTGCAGCACGGCGTCGATGCTGGCGCCGCGGCGCTTGCGGATGCGCACCTCGAGGCCCCAGCTTTCGCCCAGGCCCACCGACAGCCGCAGCGGCGCGGGCGAGGCATCGCGCAGGGCCGACTCGGGGCGAAACAGGAACACCGGCGCATCGCAATGCAGCGCCTGCACCTGCAGCCGCCGCAACTGCTCGGGCCGCGCCTGCGGCAGCCAGGCCAGCACCGCGCCCGAAGCTTCGGACTTGATCAATTGCTCGGTGGCCCAGAGGCTGTCGGCCGGACCCTGTGCATCTATCCAGGTGAGCTGTTCCGGCGCCACGCCCAGCTGCGCCAGGCCCATCGCATGCGGGGCCTTGGGCGGCGCCACCAGGTAGATGCGGCTGTGGCGGTCGGCCAGCAGCGCCGGCAGCGCGGGCGCGAGCAGCCGCCATTCGCACAGCGCGGCCTGCGCCAGCAGCACTTCGCTCAGGCCCTGCGTGGGCCAGCCGCCTCCGGGCAGCGCCGCGTCCAGCGCCGCGAAACCCGTGGACAACGCGCGCCCGGCCGGCCCGCCGACCTCCGTGCCGCGCCAGACGGCCTGCGCCACATGCGCAGGCAACTGCCAGCGGTCAAAGCCGCTGGAGGAGGGGGGCAGGGTGTGGGCAGTAGCGTTCATGGTCGGATACTGTATTTAACCACAGTATATCGACCAGTTTCGGGTTTGTATCCAGTGCTGCGCTGGATGGGGCAAGCCGGGCAGCGCCGGAAAACGCTTTTTGCGCGCGGCTAAAGTGGAAAAAATCCCGTGAAAACAGCGCAAAGTATTTTTTCCTGGCAAAAGTAATGAAAATTCCGCCCAAAAACCGAAAAGTGGAATTTTTCAAACGCCAGAATCAGCAGCAGAGGACCGATATGACATTCCCCCGCATCACCGCCGCGCTGCTGCTGGCCCTGGCCAGCCTCAGCCATGCCGAGCCGCGCGTCCAAGTCGGCTTCTCTCCCGAGGGCTCGGCGCGCGCGCTGGTGCTCGAGACCATTGGCAGCGCGCGCCACAGCATCCAGATGCTGGCTTACGCGTTCCAGGCGCCGGACATCATGCAGGCGCTGGTCGCGGCGAAGCAGCGCGGTGTCGAGGTGCGTGTCGTGGTCGACAAGCAGCGCAATCTGGGCCGGGCCAGCCGCCAGGCCATGGACTTTGTGGTGCGCCAGGGCGTGGAACTGCGCATCAACGCGCATTTCCATATCCACCACGACAAGGCCATGATCGTCGACGGCAATGCGGTCCAGACCGGCTCGTTCAACTACGCCGCCTCGGCCGAGACGCTGAACTCGGAGAACGTGGTGGTCATGCACGACATGCCCGCGGTCACGGCGCAATATGCGGCGCACTGGCAGTCGCGCTGGGAGTTGGGGCAGCCCTATGGCGCAGCGCCTTGAGCCTGGCGGCAGCTTCGCCGCCACTGCATCAGGACAATGACGGATTCCGCTTCAATGAAAACCCCCACATGGTCTCGAGCTTCAGCGAAATGATTACAGCCCTCAAGTCCTGGGCCCATGCGCTCACTCCCGCAGGGAGTGCGCCATTCGATGCGGTGGCATGGTTCTCCCTGGCCTGCTACCTGGCCTTTGCCGTGATTGCCCTGCACTACGCGCTCAAGCCCTGGGCGGAAAAAGCGCTGTTTGCCAGCATGGCGGCCGCGACCGCGGCCTCGCTGTGGCTGCACCTGTCCCTTCTTCACTCGCCGGCCTACGTGGGGGAAGGCGCGCTCTGGCGCTTTGTCTCGCTGTCCCGGTATCTTCCCTGGGCCGTCATCGGCTTGGCCTGTGTGTATTGGCTCTACCGGATTTGCACGCGGCGGCGATGACGGCTATTGCTCCCCGCGGTACCTGACCGCCTCGACAAACGCCTGGAAGGCCGGCGAGGCCTGGCGCCGGTTGGGGTAGTAGAGGTGGTAGCCCTGGAAGCGCGGGCTCCACTCCTGCAGCACGCATTGCAGCCGGCCGGCGGCGATATGCGGCGCCGCGAGCTGCTCGGGCACATAGCCCACGCCCAGGCCGTCGAGCGCGGCGTTGAGCACATGCATGATGCTGTTGAAGACCAGCGGGCCTTCGCCCTTGACGGTAAAGGCCTGGCCCGCGTTTTCAAATTCCCAGGCATAGATCGCGCCCGAAGGGCGGTGGCGGATATTGATGCAGCGGTGCTGGGTCAGGCCATGCGGGGTCTGCGGCGGCGCGTGGCGCGCGAAGTAGCCGGGCGAGGCGACCACGACCAGGCGCCAGTCGGGGCCGATGCGCACCGCGATCATGTCCTTGCTGATGGCCTCGCCCAGGCGGATGCCGGCGTCGAAGCGCTCCTCGACCACATTGGTGAAGCCGTAGTCGACATACAGCTCCAGCCGGATATCGGGATAGTCCTCGAGGAATTGCGCCAGTAGCGGCCGCAGGCACAGCTCGATCTGGTCGTCGGTGCAGGTGATGCGCAGGCTGCCGCTGGGCTTGTCGCGCAGCGCCCCCAGCGCCTCGACTTCGGCGGCAATCTGCTCGAACAAGGGCGCGATGGCCTGCATCAGCCGTTCGCCGGCCGCGGTGGGCGCGACATTGCGCGTGGTGCGCGCCAGCAGGCGCAGGCCCAGGCGCTCCTCGAGCGCGCGCAGCGTATGGCTCAGCGCCGAGGGCGTGACGCCCAGCCGTGCCGCGGCCTTGGTGAAGCTCTGCTTGCGCGCGACGGCCAGGAAGGCCTGGAGGTCATTGACTTTGGGGGTGGCCATTGCTGAGATTTTCTCACAGGCGCATCAAGATTGCGGTGGCTAATCAAATCCGCATGGCTCCTGCACCATCGGGCTTTCCGATTTTCCCCACGGGGCACACGCATGACTTTTCCCGCCAACACCAGCGCCGCGCCTACGCGCCGCGATTTCGTCAAGACCGCCGGCCTGGGCCTCGCGGCGCTGGGCGCACTGCGCCAGACCATGGCCGCCGATGCGCCGCAATCCATTCCCGAAGGCGCGGACAACTTCTACCGCAGCCGCCGTGTGACGGTACAGAAAGTGCGCTTCCCGAGCCAGTACCAGCTGCAGATCGCGGGCAATCTGGTGCTGCCCAAAAACCTGGCCCGGGACCGCCGCGCGCCAGCGATCATCGTCGGCCATCCGATGGGCGCGACCAAGGAGCAAAGCGCCATGCTCTATGCCCAAAAGCTCGCCGAACAGGGCTTCGTGACGCTGGCCATCGACCTGCCCTACTGGGGCGAAAGCGAAGGCCTGCCACGCAGCCTGGTGGCGCCCGACACCTATGCCGATGCCTTCAGCGCCGCCGCCGACTACCTGGCCGCGCAGGATTTCATCGCGCCCGAGCGCATTGGCGTGCTGGGCATCTGCGGCAGCGGCGGCTTTGCCATCAGCGCGGCGAAGCTCGATCCGCGCCTCAAGGCAATAGCCACTGTGAGCATGTACGACATGGGCGCGGTCACGCGCAATGGCCTGAACCGGGCGCAGACACCGGCCCAGCGCCAGGCGCTGCTGGCCAAGGCGCAGCAGCAGCGCGCGCAGGAACTTGCCAGCGGCACGCCGCAGTGGCTGGACTACCTGCCGCTGCAACTGCCGCCCGATGCCGATGCGGTGACGCGCGAGTTCCACGACTTTTACCGCACGCCGCGCGGCATGCACCTGCCGGCGGGCGTGCCGCTGGAGCGCACGCAAAACCGCCGCTTGTCGAGCGAAGTGCGCTTCATGAACTTCTATCCGTTCAACGACATCGAGAGCATCGCGCCGCGGCCGCTGCTGTTCATCAGCGGCGACCAGGCGCATTCGCGCGAATTCAGCGAGGACGCCTACCGGCGCGCCGCTGGCCCCAAGGAACTGCTGTGGGTGCCGGGCGCCGGCCATGTCGATCTCTATGACCGCGTGACGCTGATTCCCTGGGACCGGCTGGCGGCGTTCTTCACGCAGCACCTGGCGTAAGGGGTTCCATGTCGACAATGGTTTCCTTGAATCCTGCAGGCCAGGGGTCTGCCGACACGGCCGAACCGCGCGCGCACTGGAGCGGCGTGCTGGCTATGACGCTGTGCGTCTTCGTGCTGATTGCCTCCGAGTTCATGCCCGTGAGCCTGCTCACGCCCATGGCCGCCGCGCTGCGCGTGAGCGAGGGCTGGGTTGGCTATGGCATTGCGATCTCGGGTGCTTTTGCGGTGCTGACCAGCCTGGGCATTGCGCGGCTGGCGGGTGCCATGGACCGCAAGACCTTGCTGCTGCTGCTGACTGGACTGATGGGCGTGTCCGGGCTGATCGTGGCGCTGGCGCCCAACTACGGCGTCTACATGCTGGGCCGCGCGCTGATTGGCGTGGTCATCGGCGGGTTCTGGTCGATGTCGGTGGCGGTGGCCATGCGGCTGGTGCCCGCCGCGCGCGTGCCCCGGGCGCTGGCGATCTTCAATGGCGGCAATGCGCTGGCCACGGTGGTGGCGGCGCCACTGGGCAGCTATCTGGGCGGCATCCTGGGCTGGCGCGGCGCGTTTGTGTGCCTATTGCCGATTGCGCTGCTGGCGCTGGCTTGGCAATGGATCAGCCTGCCGTCGATGCCCGCCACTGCGCGGGCTGCGGCCGGCGGCTCGGTTCTCGCGCTGCTCAAGCGGCCCGTGGTGGCCTGGGGCATGGCTGCGGCCGGCGCCTTCTTCATGGGCCAGTTCGCACTGTTCACCTATGTGCGGCCGTTCCTGGAGACGGTCACGCGCGTCGATGTCGGCACGCTGTCTCTGGTGCTGCTGGCGATTGGCGTGGCCGGGTTTGTCGGCACGGCGCTGATCGGCCGCGTGCTGGCGCATGGGCTGTACCGCACGCTGGTGCTGCTCCCGCTGGGCATGGCGGCGATTGCGCTGGCGCTCAACGCCTGGGGCGGCGCGCTGGCCCTGGCCTTTGCACTGCTGGGCCTGTGGGGCTTGATGGCCACGGCCGCGCCCGTGGGCTGGTGGTCCTGGCTGGCCCAGGTACTGCCGCAGGAAGCCGAGGCCGGCGGCGGGCTGATGGTCGCGGTGGTCCAGCTGAGCATTGCGCTGGGCTCGACGCTGGGCGGATGGCTGCTTGACGCCAGCGGCTATGGCGCGACGTTTGGCAGCAGTGCGGCGCTGCTGGTGCTGGCCGGCCTGCTGGCCTGGGCCACGGCGCGCAGCAGCGTCAGCGGCGCTCGAGCCGGTTGACGTTGCCGCGCGCGTCCGTGGTGCACAGCCATTGCGCCTGGTTCAGGCTCAGGAAGACTTCCTGGCCTTGGCCATAGGGGGCGTGCGAGAGGGGCAGCACATACACGGCATTGGTGCCGGTGCGCAAGGCCAGCGCGCTCTTGCAGGCTTCGGTGGCCGCGGCGCCGGCTTCGGTGGGGGCGGCTGCGGGCCGCTGGGATTGCAGCTGCATGCCGGGGCTGGCGCAGCCCGCAAGCAGGGCCAAGGACATGGGCCACGCAAACTTTTTCATGCAGATCTCCTGGTTGGCAAGCACCCCATGCTCAGGCATTGAAGAGCGGCCGTCAACGCACGATGGGGCTCCAAGGCCCCGAGGCCCGGCTAATGCGCGTGCTGCCGGCGCTGCGCGTGCGCTGGCCGGGCTTGGCACAGTGCATCGAATTCCTGCGCCAGATCGCTGAGCTTCACCGCGGCCAGGCGCTGCACCAGCAGGGCCTGGGCCTGGGCCAGCGCGCCGTCGAGCGCCGCGTTGACCACCTGCTCGACGCCGCACTCGGGATTCTCGGTGGCGCTGCCGATCGCAAAGATGCGCGGCCCGCCCACGGCTTGATGGATGTCGAGCAGCGACACTGCGGCGAGGTCGCACGACAGCGTCCAGCCGCCGCCATGGCCTTTTTCCGATTGCACGTAGCCGGCTTTTTTCAGACCGGCCATGGTGCGGCGCACGACCACGGGATTGGTGGCCAGCATCTGCGCCAGCTGCTCGGAAGTGAAGGGCGCGTCCTGGCGCGCCATGTGCAGCAGCACATGCAGCATGCGCGACAGGCGGCTATCGCTTCTCATGGTTCGGGCTCCTGGCGAAATTCATGAATCATTATAAATTGCATGAAATTCGCAATCTACCTATCATGGAACTTCAAAAGTTTCTTGAAAGGTGTTCCCATGCTTTACGACGTCATCATCATCGGCGGCAGCTACGCCGGCCTGGCTGCGGCATTGCCGCTGGCGCGCGCGCGCCGCCAGCTGCTGGTCATCGACGCGGGCCAGCGCCGCAACCGCTTTGCCGAGCATTCGCATGGCTTTCTGACCCAGGACGGCAGCCGGGCCGCCGACATCGCGGCCGTGGCGCGCGCACAGATCCTGGCTTACGACACGGTGCAATGGCTGGACGCCCGTGCCACGGGCGCGCGGCCCACAGAAGAAGGATTTGCCATCGACATCGAAGGCGGCGCGACGCGCAGGGCAAAGCGGCTGATCCTGGCATCGGGCGTGGTCGATACGCTGCCCGACGTGCCGGGCCTGCCGCAGCGCTGGGGCCGGCAGGTGTTCCATTGCCCGTATTGCCATGGCTATGAATTGCAGCAAGGCCGCATTGGCGTGCTGGCGACGTCGGAGCTGGCCATGCACCAGGCGCTGCTGCTGCCCGACTGGGGCCCGACCACGCTGCTGCTCAACGGCTGTTTCACGCCCGACGCGCAGCAGCTGGCGCAATTGCAGGCGCGCGGCGTGCAGATCGAGGCCGGCGCGGTGCGTGAAATCGCCGGTCATGCCGATGCGGTGTTGGCAGACGGCCGGGTGCTGGCATTCGACGGCCTGTTCACCGCGCCGCGCTCGAGCGTTGAAAGTCCGGTCGCGCGGGCGCTGGGCTGCGAGATGGCCGAAGGCCCGATGGGCGTCGTGCTCCAGACCGACGCGCTCAAGGCCACCTCGGTGGCCCACGTATTTGCCTGCGGCGATGCCGCGCGTTTTGGCGGCTCGGTGCCGCTGGCCGTGGGCGACGGCACGATGGCCGGGCTGGCCGCGCACCGCTCGCTGGTATTTGCCGCGCATTGACCGCCGCCGCCTGGTCGAAGAAGATGGCCGGCCCGACCACTCCTGCCGCCTTGCATGCTTGCCTCGATTGACTTTTCCGCCCCCGCCCATGAAGTCGCGCGCCAGTTGATCGGCGTCACCTTGCTAATCGATGGCGTGGGCGGGACCATCGTCGAGACCGAGGCCTATGACCAGACCGATCCAGCCTCGCATACCTATACCGGGCAGACCGCGCGCAATGGCGCGATGTTCGGGCCGCCGGGCCACGCCTATGTCTACCGCTCCTACGGGCTGCACTGGTGCTTCAACACCGTGTGCCGCGAGGCCGGCCATGGCGCGGGGGTGCTGCTGCGCGCCATCGAGCCCACGCAAGGCATCGAGACCATGCGTGAACGCCGGGGCCTGCACGAGCTGCGCCTGCTGTGCGCCGGGCCGGGGCGGCTGGCGCAGGCGCTGGGCATCGATGCGCGGCTCAATGCGCAGCCGCTGGCGCTGCCGCCATTCGAGCTGCTGGCGCGCGACGCGGCGGCGCCGGTCGAAGTGGTGACCGGGCCGCGCATCGGCATCTCCAAGGCGGTGGATGTGCCCTGGCGCTTCGGGCTCAAGGGCTCGCGCTTTCTGAGCCGCGGGTTCGTGGCGGCGCCCTAGCGCGCCCGATGTTCAGCCCTTGGGATTGAACGCCAGCGACACCGGCGCCGCCTGCTGGTCGGGCTCGGGCCAGCGCTGCGACACGGTCTTGATCTTGGTATAGAAGCGCGCCGCGTCGGGGCCGTAGAGGTGGCCTTCGCCGAACTTCGAGCGGCGCAGGCCGCCGAAGTTGAAGAAGCCTGCGGGCAACGGCACCGGCACGTTCACGCCAATCATGCCGGACTCGATTTCATGCATGAAGCGGTGCGCGGACTTGCCGTCGCGCGTGAAGATGACCGCGCCATTGCCGTATTCATGCGCGTTGGTGATGGCCAGCGCTTCGTCGAAGCTGGCCGGGCGCATGATGCCGCGCACCGGGCCGAAGATCTCCTGCTGGTACAGCTCCATACCGGTCGTCACGCGGTCGAACAGCGTCGGTCCGATGTAGTAGCCATTCTCATGGCCGGGCACGCGCAGACCGCGCCCGTCGAGCAGCAGTTCGCCGCCTTGCTCGATGCAGGTGCCGATGGCGCGCTCCACGGCCTGCTTCGATTGCAGCGAAACCACGGCACCGAAGTCGGCGCGCGGATCGTTGTAGGCGCCGATGTGCAGCGCCCGGGTCTTTTGCAGCACCAGTTCGCGCAGGCGGTCGGCGGTTTCCTCGCCCACCGGCAGCAGCAGCGAGACCGCCATGCAGCGCTGGCTGGCCGAGCCGAAGCCGGCCGACACAAAGGCGCTGGCGGCGCTTTCCAGGTCGGCATCGGGCATCACGAGCATATGGTTCTTGCCGCCGGTGAAGGCCGCCACGCGCTTGTTGTGCGAAGTGCCCTTCTGGTACACATATTCGCCTACGGCGGTGGAGCCGACAAAGCTCACGCCGGCAATGCCCGGATGCTCGAGCATCGCATCGACCATGTCCTTGTCGCCCTGCACCACATTGAACACGCCATCGGGCAGGCCGGCCTGCTGCCACAGGCGCGCGAAGATCAGCGCCGTGCTCGGCACCTTCTCCGAAGGCTTCCAGACAATGGCATTGCCCACCGATACGGCCATGGTCATCATTACCGCCGGCACCATGATGGGAAAGTTGAACGGGGTGATGGCGCCCACCACGCCAATCGGCACGCGCAGCGAGAACACATCGATGTCGCCGCCCACGTTGGCGGCGAATTCGCCCTTGGTGACCTGCGGGGCGTTGACGGCGAATTCGATGCCTTCCACCGCCCGGCCGATCTCGCCCTTGGCATCGGCCAGGGTCTTGCCGTGTTCGCGGCCTATGGTTTCGGCCAGCAGGTCGGTGTTGGCAATGACCAGTTCGCGCAGCTTGAAAATCACGGCCTGGCGCGTGGCATGCGAGGCGCGGCCCCATTGCCGGGCGGCTTCGCCGGCCGCCGCCACGGCGCGGTCCAGCGTTGCGCGGCTGGCATAGGGGCAGCGCGCGATCTCCTCGCCGGTGGAAGGATTGAAGACCGGGCCGCTGCGCTCGCCCGTTCCGGGCTCGGCCTGGCCGGCAATGAAATGTCCGATGCTGAGGGTCATGGTAGGCCTTGGAAACAATGGGAACGGAAAGCCGGTCACTTCTTGACCAGCGGGCACTGGGATTGCGCCAGCGGCATGAAGGCCTGCTGGGCAGGGATGGTGCCGATGACGTTGTAGTAGTCCCAGGCGCCCTTGGACTGGGCGGGGGTCTTGACCTCGACCAGCAACATGTCGTGGATCACGCGACCGTCGGGGCGGATGCTGGCGTTGCGCATCACGGCGTCCTTGATCGGCAGCTCGCGCATCTTGGCGGCCACCACGTCGGCGTTGTCGCTCTTCGCGGCGGCCACCGACTTCAGGTAGTGCAGCACGCTGGAGTACACGCCGGCATGCACCTGGTTGGGCTTGACCTTGTGCTCCTTCTCGAAGCGCGCGGCGAAGCCGCGGGTCTGGTCGTCGAGGTTCCAGTAAAAGCCTTCGGACGCCACCAGGCCCTGCGCCACGCGCAACCCCATGGCATGCACGTCGGTCACCTGCAGCATCAGGGCCGCCAGCTTCTGTCCCTTTTCGCCGACGCCGAACTCGCGCGCGGCCTTGATGGTGTTGATCGCGTCCTGCGTGGCGTTGGCCATGCCGATGATCTGCGCCTTGGAGTTCTGCGCCTGCATCACGAACGAGGAGAAATCGCTGGCGTTGAGCGGGTGGCGCACGGCGCCGAGCACCGTGCCGCCGTTGGCCTTGACCATCTCCGAGGCGTCTTTCTCCAGCGAATGGCCGAAGGCGTAGTCCACCGTGAGGAAGTACCAGGTCTTGCCGCCGGCGCGGGTCAGCGCCGCCGCGGCGCCGGCCGAGGCCGAGTAGGTGTCGAACATCCAGTGGAAGCTGTTGGGCGCGCAGTCCTCGTTGGTCAGCCGGGTGGTGGCCGCACCGGTGAACAGGCCCACCGCGCCTTTTTCCTTGAGCAGCTTCTGCACCGACAGCGCCGCGGCGGAGTTGGTCAGATCGGCAATGGCGTCGACCTGCTCACGGTCGAGCCACTCACGTGCCTTGGACGAGGCGATGTCCGCCTTGTTCTGGTGGTCCGCCGACAGCAATTCGATCTTCATGCCCTGGCATTCGGCCTTGAGGCAATCCTCGATGGCGAGCTTGGTGGCCACCACCGAGCCCTTGCCGCCAAAGCCGGAGTAGGGGCCCGACATGTCGGTGAGGACGCCGATCTTCACCACGTTGTCGGAGATGCCGGTCTGCGCCTGCAGCGTGCCTGCCAGGCACAGGGAAAGCGCCGCCAAGGGAAAAAGCTTGTATGCCATGTCATGTCTCCTGATTATTAGAAATCGGTTTTCCAGACACCGAAGGCCTATCCTAAGCGCGCTTTTCTGCATTGTGTTTTGTAATATCGGCTATATTGGTATGCAAATTTGCATAACTGAGAGCCGGCATTGAACCCATTCGACTGGGATAACCTGCGTGTCTTCCTGGCGGTGGCCAGGGCCCGCTCCGCGCTCGAGGCCTCGTCGGCGCTGGGCTTGAACCAATCGACCATTTCGCGGCGCCTGCACCGCCTGGAAGAGGACATCGGCGCCAAGCTGTTCCACCGCAGCTCGCAAGGCCATTACCTGACCAGCGCCGGCCACCGGCTGCTGGAATACGTGGAGCAGCTCGAGAGCACGCTGGCGGCCGTGGAGTCGGAGGTGTTCGGCGACGACATGGCGCTGACCGGCGACATCCGCCTGGGCAGCACCGAAGGCTTCGGCAGCTTCTTCCTGGCCCCGCACCTGGCGCATTTCTGCACCCGCCACCCGGCCATCACGGTCGATCTGCTGCCGATGCCGCGGCATGTGAATCTTTCCAAGCGCGAGGCCGATGCCTCGATCACCATCGACCGCCCGACCACCGACAGCTTCGTCACCAGCAAGCTGGCCGAATACCGGCTGCTGCCCTATGCGAGCGCGGCCTACCTGCAGCAGCAGCCGGTAATCGAGCGCGTGTCCGATCTGGCCAGCCACCGCTGGGTGGACTATGTCGATGACCAGCTGTTTGCCGATCAGCAGGTCAGCCTGCGGCAATGGCTGCCTGCGGCGCGTCCCTTCCTGCGCAGCACCAGCGTAATCGCGCAGATGCAGGCGGTGCGCTCGGGCCTGGGCATTGCCGTGCTGCCGTGCTTCATGGCCAGCGCGCAGCAAGACCTGGTTGCGGTGCTGCCCGATGCGGTCGACCTCACGCGCAGCTTCTGGCTCGTGGCGCCGGCCGAGCGGCGCGAGTTGGCGCGCATCAAGGCGCTTTGGGACTATCTGCGCCAAGTGGTGGAGCTGAACCGGGATTTCCTCATGGGGCGCAGCAGCGAGATGGCCTGGCTGCCCTGAGCCGCGCCGAGGCGCGGCGGTCCGTCAACCGCGCCGCGGCACTGCGGTCGGGCAACCGCGCCAGGGGTTATGGAGCAACCCACGGCGCCGCGCTCGCACGATAGTGGCGCAGATGTCCTCACCCCTGCTGTCACGGCGGCGCCTGCTGGCGCGGGGCGCCGCTGCCTTGCCGCTGCGTGCATCGGCTGCTACCCAGGTCGATGTGGTGATCGTCGGCGCGGGCGTGGCCGGCCTGGCCGCGGCGCGGCAGCTGCAGGCCCAGGGGCACCGTGTGCTGGTGCTCGAAGCCGCGCAGCGCATTGGCGGGCGCGCCTTCACGGACCGGCATTCCTTTGGCGCGCCCGTCGACCTGGGCTGCAGCTGGCTGCACCAGGCCGACCGCAATCCGCTCACGCCGATCGCGCGCGCGCTGGGCTTCACGCTGCGCGCGCATGACGGCGCGTCCGAGCATTTCCTCGATGCGGGACGGGCGCTGGGCAGCGTGCAGCGCACGGCCATTGCCATGGCCCGGCAGCGGCTGGTGCACGCCATGCAAGGCGTGGGCGCGGACGATGCCGCGCTGGCGTCGATGGCCGGCCCGCGCGATGCGGCCCTGCAACGCGCGATCAGTGAACTGGGCGAACTCGATGCGGGCGGCGCGGCCGAAGACATCTCGGTGCTGGGCCTGCGGGCGCAGGGCGGCAGCGCGCCCAATTGGCTGGTGCGCCAGGGCCTGGGGCGCGTGGTCGAGTCGCTGGCGCAGGGCGTGCATGTCGCGCTGGGCCAGCGCGTGGTGTCGATCGCGCAGCGCGCCGCGAGCGTGCAGGTGCGCACTGCCGACAGCGTCATCACGGCCGCGCATTGCGTGGTGACGGTATCGACGGGCGTGCTGCGCGCCGAAGCCATCCGCTTCACGCCGGGGCTGGGCGCGGCGGCGCTGGCGGCGCTCGAGGCGCTGCCGATGGGGCACTTCAACAAGGTGATCCTGGAGCTCGACGCTCCGCTGCGCGGTTTCACGCCCGGCGCCTGGCTTTATGAAGGGCGCAGTTTCCCGCCGCGGCGCGCACTGGCGTTTCTGGTGCATCCCTTTGCCTCGAACCTGGTGATTGCCATGGCGGGCGGGCAGTTCGGCCGGCAACTGGCATGTGCGCCGGCACGCGAGGCGCAGCAGCAAGTGCTGGCGCGGCTGCGCGACTGCCTGGGCGGCCTGGACGGGCGCCGCCTGCGCGCTGGCGCCACGACGGATTGGGCGCGCAATCCGCTGTTCCAGGGCAGCTATGCCTATCTGCGCACCGGCGGCGGCGCGGCGCGCGCGGCCCTGGCGCAGGCTGGCGGCGCGCGCCTGCATTTTGCGGGCGAGGCCACGGCCGGCGTGCTGGCGCAGACCTGTGGCGGGGCCTATCTGAGCGGCCTGCGCGCGGCCGCGAGCATCCATGCCTGTCTGGCGCTCACTTGAGCATACGCAGGCCCTGCGTGATGGTCTGCTTCGTGCCCCAGTAATCGCTCCAGGGATCGTCCTTGCGCAGGCTCAGGTAATCGCGCGCCGTGGCGACGGTCCAGTGCGCGCCGCCGCTGAGTTCGGGCAGCTGCTCCCAGGCCACGGGCATGGACACGCCCATGCCCGGACGCGCGCGCGCCGAGAAGGCCGCGACCGCGGTCTGGCCCTGGCCGTTGCGCAGGTAGTCGATGAAGATCTTGCCGACGCGGTGCTTCGGGCCCATGACGGCGACGAATTTCGCCGGGATGACGCGCGCCATGTGCTGGGCCACGGCCTGCGCAAAGGCCTTGATCTGCGCGTAGTCGCGCCGCGGCGTGATCGGCACGACGACATGCAGGCCCTTGCCGCCGCTGGTCTTGGGCCAGCTCTGCAGGCCCAGCTCGACGAGCATCACGCGCATCAGTTCCGCGGCCTCGAGCAGTGCGGGCCAGGTCACGCCTTCGCCGGGATCGAGGTCGAAAATGATGCGGTCGGGCCGTTCGATGCTTTTGACCCTGGAGTTCCAGGTGTGGAACTCGATGACGTTCATCTGCGCCGCGCCCAGCAGCGCCTGCGGCGTGTTGACGGCCAGCAGCGGCGCATGCTCGGGCCACAGCGCCGCGTCGAGTTCGGTGACACCGGCAATGCTGCGCTCGGCATGCTTCTGGAAGAACAGCTCGCCGGTGATGCCCTCGGGCGCGCGCACCAGCGACACCGGCCGCTGCTGCAGGTGCGGCAGTATCCATTCGGCCACGCTTTCGTAGTAGCGCACCAGGTCGATCTTGCGCAGGCCCGTCGACGGATCGATGACGCGCTGGGCGTTGGTGACCTTCATCAGGCCGGGATCGGCCTTGGATGCGGGCGCCGCGGCCTTGCGCGCCGGCTTGGGCGCCGGCGCGGCCGACGCCGGCTGCTTGGCATGTTCGCGCACGATCTCTGCGGCCGGCTTGTCGGTGCGCACACCGCGAAAGACCGCATGGCGGATCTGCTGGTCCGGGGTCCAGTCGCCGAACGCCACCTCGACCACGACCTCGGGCTTGACCCAATGCTCGCTGCCGGCCTTGCGCCTGGCCCAGCGGCCCGAGCCGGCCTTGGCGGCCACGGCGGGCGAGCGCTTGATCTCCAGTGGCGCGAGCAGCGCATGCAGCGCGCGTGAAGTGGCTGAATCCCAGCCCGTGCCGACGGCGCCCGCGGCGCGCAGTTCGCCATCTTCGTGATAGCCCAGCAGCAGGCTGCCGATCTGGCGCGTCGCGCCGCTGCGCAGCGTGAAGCCGATGACGGCAAACTCCTGGCGCAGCTGGCACTTGAGCTTGAGCCAGGTTTCGGTGCGGCCCGAGACATAGGGCGCATCGGCCTGCTTGACCATGACGCCTTCGAGGCCCAGCTTGCAGGCCGCGCTCAGCAGCTCGCCGGGCGGGGCCTCGAGCGCCGGGCTGAAACGCAGGCGCGCGCTTTCGCGGCCTTCGAGCAGTTGCTGCAGCAGGCCGCGCCGCGCCTGCAGCGGCAGGGCGCGCAGGTCGCTGTCGCCGAGGAACGGCAGGTCGAAGGCAAACAGCACGATGTCCTTGTTGCGCGTGCGGTGGTCGATGGCGTTTTGCAGCCGGTGCACGTTGGGCACGCCGGCGTCATCGAGCACGACGATCTCGCCGTCGAGCCAGGCGCAGTTCACGCCCAGCGCGGCAACGGCTTCGGCCAGCGGCTTGAGCTTGTCCGTCCAGTCGTTGCCATTGCGCGTGAAGATGCGGATGTCGTCGCCCTCGATGCGCACCAGCACGCGGTAGCCGTCGAACTTGCTTTCGACGATCCAGTGGCCATCGGGCACGCTGTCGACCAGCGTCGCGAGTTGCGGCGCCAGCGTCGCCGGCAATGCGGCCCGGCGCGCGCCGGCTTCGGGCGGCGCCTCGGACGCTGCCCGGCCCGCGCGCTGCGCGGCCTGGCCCAGCGGCTTTTGCACCACGCTGTCGGGCAGCGCCGTGAGCACGTCGTATTCGCTGCGCGGCCGCGCCCAGGCGTCGCGCTTCTTGAACAGCAGCCACTGGTTCTGCCGCTTGTCGCCGGGCTTGGCGATGCGCACCAGTTCCCAGAGACCGGCCAGCTTTTCCCCGTCGAGCGAGAACACCAGTTTGCCCTTGGCCAGGCCGGCGCGCGCATCGCCCTGCGGGCTCCAGTGGCCGCGGTCCCAGATGATCACCGTGCCGCCGCCATACTGCCCCTTGGGAATCTCGCCCTCGAAGCGGTTGTAGCTCACGGGATGGTCCTCGACCTGCAGGGCCAGCGACTTCACCGCCGGATCGAACGAGGGCCCCTTGGGCACGGCCCAGCTGAGCATGACGCCGTCGAGTTCGAGCCGGAAGTCGTAATGCAGGTGCGACGCCCAGTGTTTCTGGATGACGAACTGCAGCCGCTCGCCGCCTGGCGCGAGCGTGCCTGCGGGTTCGGCGGTCTTGGCGAAATCGCGCTTGGCGTTGTAGCGCGCCAGCGGCGCTACGGCCGGCGCCGCGGCCGGCGCCGTGGCCGCTGCTGCCGCACGGGCGGACCCAGGCTTGCGGGCCATGCTGCAGACGGCTTCAGCCGCGCGCGCGCAGGTGCTTCTCGACGGCCTCGGCGTCGTTACCCACGGCCTGCACCGCGTCCTTGAGCTGCTCGGGCGTCACATTGAACTTCTTCGACCAGTCGCGCACTTCATAGTCCTCGCTGAGGCTGATGCGCTTGCGGTCCTGGCCGCCGGTCTGGGTCTTGTCGTCTGCCATGCTTTGCTCCTGGAGTGAAAAAATCGTTGGAAAAGCCGTGCCTGCCGCCCGCGAAGCCGTGTACGGTGCGCACGCAGCCCGGACAGCCGAAGCTCAGGCGGCCTTTTTGTGCGTTGCCGCCGAACTGCGGCTCGCGGTTTTCTTCGCCGGCGCCTTTTTCGCGGCGGCCTTCTTGGCGGCTGCCTTCTTGGCCGGCGCCTTGCCGGCGGGCGCCTTGCCGCCGCGCAAGCTGCGCTGCAGCAGCGCCGTCAGATCAATGACTTCGCCACCCGAAGACGGCGTCTCCTCTTCGGGCTCGACCACGGTGTGGCTGTCGCCGGCCTTGGCCTTCTTTTCCACCAGCTTCATGATCTGGTGGCGGAATTCGTCCTGGAAATCATCGGGGTCCCAGGCGCCCGACATTTCCGCGATCAGTTGCTTGGCCATCTTCAGCTCGGCCGCGCCCACGCCCTTGCTGCCCTCGGCCGGCAGCTCCAGCGATTCCAGCGTCTTGACCTCATCGCCCCAGCGCAGCAGGTTCAGCACCAGCGCCGGGCCCGAGGGCACGAGCGCCGCGAGATGCTGCTTGGTCGAGATGACCACCTTGGCCAGCGCGATCTTGCCCGTGGCCAGCAGCGCCTCGCGCAGCAGCGCGTAGACCTTGTCGCTCTTGTTGATCGGCGCGACGTAATACGGCCGTTCGAGAAAGATGAAGGGCAGCTCGCTGGCGTCGATGAAACGCTCGATTTCTATGGTCTGCGTGGTCTTGGGGAACACCGCCTCGACTTCCTCGGGGCTGACCAGCACATACTTGCCGTCTTCGTATTCCACGCCCTTGACGATGTTCTCGCGGTCGATCTCGCGGCCGGTGCGCTTGTTGATGCGCTTGTAGCCGACCGGGTCCATGCTGCGCTTGTCGAGCCAGTCGAAATCCACGCCTTGCTCCGAGGCGGCGCTGTGCAGGCCCACCGGGATATGCACCAGCCCGAAGCTGATGGCGCCTTTCCAGAGGGTGCGACTTCCAGTGGCCATATCGATCTTGCTCCTTCATGAACCGCTTGCTCGAAGTGTGCGGTTGCTCCTGAGGCCGCGCTGTAGGTCTTTGCTTGCATGACCAGTAGGCGTGCATACCTTCGCCCGCGCCGGCTCGCGCCCTATGCTGGCGCCATGCGTACCCTGCTTCGTCCCATTGCCGTATCGGTGGAAGAACCCGTGGCGGGCCAGTTCCGCTGGCTGCTGAGCGAGCGGGGCAGCGAGGGCGCATGGTCGCAACTGCGGCGCGCGCCGCAGCCCGTCTCGAGCTACCGCCAGGCCATGGCCGAGGGCCTGATGGCGCTGGAGGCCATGATCGACGATCTCGAGATCGGGCCGCGCAGCCCCGCCGGGCCGCAGCCGGCGCCGCCGCGCTCAGACGCGCCGCGGCACCCCACGCGCGCGCCCAAGCCCGGCTTCTTTGGCTTTGGCCCGGCGCGCTGACACCAGCGCCAGCGCGCCCTCGGCCACCAGCACCAGCACCGCCAGCCAGATCGCGGCATAGGTCGGCCATTGCGCGCGCTCGATCGTTTCGCCCAGCAGCACTGCGGCCACGACCAGCAGCACCGGCTCGACATAGATCAGCAGGCCGAACAGCGTCACATTCAAGCGCGGCATCGACAGCGCCTGACAGCCCAGCGCCAGCGCGCTGAGCGCGCCCAGGCCGAGGATCAGCCAGGGCAGGGCGGCCGAGGCATCGTGCGGCAACAGTTCACCGCCTTGCAGCAGGAAAAACAGGCTGGCGGGCAGGGCCAGCGCCATGTCGAGCCAGGTCGCGGCCAGATGGTTGGTATCGGTGCGCCGGCGCAGCCAGAAATAGACCGGATAGCCCAGGCACACCAGCAGCGCCGGCCAGGACAGCGTCTGCGCCAGCACGAGCTGGCAAGCGATACCGATCAGCGCCAGAACGCAGGCCAGCAACTGCGGCCGGCTCAGGCGTTCGCCAAACGCCACGCGCCCCAGCAGCACCATGGAGATCGGCAGCAGGAAATAGCCCAGCGACACATCGAGCCCACGGCCGTTGATCGGCGCCCACATGAACAGCCACAGCTGCACGCCCAGCAGCAGCGCCGACAACAGCCGCGTGGTCCAGAAATGCCGCTCGTAGCGGATGCGCCGGGCGAGCGCGCGCACTGCCGGGCCGTACCCCGTGGCCAGTACCAGCAGCGTGAGGCAAGGCAGCGTCAGCAGGATGCGCCAGCCGAAGACCTGCTCGCCGGTGAGCGGCGTCAGCAGGCTGCCATAGGCATACATCAGCGCAAACAGGACCGAGGCCAGCACATTGAAGGCCACGCCGGACGGCGTGTTGGAGGGGGAGGTGGACATGGGAACCGAAGCGGAGAAGACAGGCGCGCGCCAGGATGGGCGGTGCAGTAGTGAATAATATTTCGCCTGCCTGGTTTTTTATCTCGATTTCACCGGGATAAGTGGAATAACGTTCACCTTTTGGCCCGGATTTTGAGGAAAGCACCCATGTCAGTGAAGCTCGATGCCTACGACCGTGCGCTGCTGGCGGAGATCCAGCGCGATGCGCGCCTGCCGCAAAGCGAACTCGGCGAGCGCGCGCACCTGTCCACGGCGGCCGTGAACCGGCGCCTGCGGCTGCTGTCCGAGGCCGGCGTCATCGAGGGCTACAGCGCGCGCCTGAACCCCAAGGCGCTGGGCTATGGGCTGACGGTGATCACCGAGGTCATGGTCGAAAACGAGCGCAGCGACCTGCTCGATGCGCTGCAAAAGAGCTTCAACGCGTGTCCGCAGGTGCAGCAGTGCTACTACGTCGCGGGCGAGTGCGATTTCGTGCTGGTGTTCCTGGTGCGCGACATGGAGCAGTATGTGGCGCTGACGCGCGCGCTGTTCCAAGACAGCGGCAATGTAAAGGCGTTCAAGACCCTGGTGGCAATGGACCGGGTGAAGACCGGCATGGGGGTACCGGTGGATTTGGGGTGAGACGCGGAGGCGACAGGTTCAGGTCAAAAGGTGGTTCCGTTCGTCCTGATCCTGAGCTTGTCGAAGGATCGAAGGATGGATGGGCCCACGCTTTCATCTGGAACGCTTGAATCCCACCCTTCGACAGGCTCAGGGTGAGCGGAGTGGGCGCCAAGCTCAGGGTGAGCGGAGTGGGCGCCAGACTCAGGGTGAGCGGAGTGGGCGCCAGGCTCAGGGTGAGCGGTGGGGAGACAAGCTGAGGGTAAGTGGTGGGGAGACAAGCTCAGGGTAAGTGGTGGGGACGACAGCCTCAGGATGAGCGGTGTTTCCGTTCGTCCTGAGCCCGGTCGAAGGATGGACGTCCCGCCCTCCATCTTGCGCAATCCCGCCGTACAGGGCGCGAACCCGCCCTTCACTCCACCGGATGGCGTGCGGGCTTGCGGCGGCCGCCGGCCCAGATGCCGATCGCCAGCCCCAGCACCCCTGCCGCCACCACGGTCCCCAGCGCATGCTGGTTGGCCTGGCGCTGGCCGCCGTCGATCTGCGTGCCCTGCGAGGGCGCGAACAGATTGCCGTCGGTGCGCGGCGCGGGCTGGGCGCGCCGGAGCGCCCAGCGCGTGAGGCGCTGCATGGCGCCGCCGAGCCACTGCGGCGCGATGGCCTGGGCCAGCCGGCCCGGGGCCGCGGCCGCGCCGACCCAGGTGATGGCGCGCGGGCGGTCCACGAGCGCCACGATAGAGCGTGCCACGCGGCGCGGATCGACCATGGGGATCGGCGGGCGGATGTTGCTGCCGGTGTAGTTGGCGCCATGCGACAGGCCCGGCGAGTCGACAAAGGTGGGCGCGACATCGCAGACATGCACCTTGGGCAGGTCGAACACCTCGGCGCGCAGCGCCTGCGACAAGCCGCGCAGCCCGAACTTGCTCGCGGTGTAGGCTGCCGCGTAGGGCGCGGGCACCCAGCCGCCAATCGAGATCAGGTTGATCAGCGTGCCGCGCCCGCGCTCGCGGAAGTGGCGCAGCGCGGCATGCGCGCCGTGCAGGTGGCCGATGAGATTGGCCTCGACCACGCGGCGGTGCGCGGCCAGCGGCGTTTCGTCGAAGCGGCCCACGGCGCCGACGCCCACGCCATTGATCCACACATCGATCTGCCCGTGCGCGCCCAGCGCGGCCTGGGCCAGTTTCCCGACGGCTTCGGCATCGGTGACATCGGTGGGCACCGCCAGCGCCGCGGCCGCGCCGGCCTCGCGGCAGGCCGCGACCACCGGGGCCAACGTGTCGGTGTCGCGCGCCGCGAGCACCAGGCGCGCGCCGCGGCGGGCGAATGCCAGCGCGGTGGCGTGGCCGATGCCGCTCGAGGCGCCGGTGATCACGACCACCTGGTCCCGGGGCGGGGTGGAGCGCGCGCTGACAGGTGGGCGGGAGGAGGTGTTGTCTGAAGTGACCATGAAACGTCCGATAGGAAAGAGGATGCCGCGCGGCGCCAGTGGGGCGCTGCGGCGTTTAAAGTGTTGTATGCGGCACGCCCGCGCCGCCATGTAGGACGGCGGCGGAACCGGCCGCCACCCGAGGAGAAGCATGTCCGTACTGACCACGCCCGACGGCCGCTACATCGTGGTGCGCGGGCGCCTGTGGCGCGCCAGCAATCCGCAGCTGCCCGAAGCGCAGCGCGCGGCGCTGGTCCACGACCTGTCCGCCGCGCGGCGCGGCGTCAAGGCGGCGCTGGCGCAGGGCGATGCCACGCGCCTGGCCGCGGCGCGCGCCGCCGTGCACCAGGCCAAGCTCGGGCTGGGCGAGCGCGGCGCGCCCTGGTGGACGGATGGCGCGCCGGATTTCAACCGCCACCTGGCGCGCAACACGCCCTATGCGCCGTGGTATGCACAGGCCCAGGGCGGGGACGTTTAACGCGGCAGGCCGACGCGCAGCACGTCGAAGGGCAGGAAGGGCGGCGGGTCCTTTTGCTTGTTGAGCTGGCCGTTGACCACCAGCAGCGCGTTGCCGGCCTTGGCCGCGGTCGTGGGGTACTTCAGCCGCGCATCGTGCAGGCGCTGCTCGACGCGCGCGCTGCCCCAGCCATCGGCCAGCGCCAGCTGCACCAGCTCGTTGTCGGCATTGCGCACCACAAAGAGACGGTTTGTGCCGTCCAGCACCAGGCCGTCGCCATTGACCAGCGAGCCGCCCTCGACACGCACTTCGCTCACTGCGCGCGAGCCGGTGTCGATGCGCCACAGCTGGCCCGTGGCCAGCTGGATGGCCAGCAGCCAGCGCCCGTCGGGCGAGGCGACGATGCCGTTGAAGTTGATCTGGTTGGGGACATAGCGCACCGGCGTGTTGCGCAGGTCCAACCAGGGTTCGAGCAGCATCGGCGCGCCGGGCGCGGTGGCAATGCGCCACAGCACCGGGCGGAACGAATCGGTGACATAGGCATGGCTGGACGTCAGCACCAGGTCGTTGAGAAAGCCTTGGCCCTCCTTGGGGCCCTGCACCACGGCCAGGGTGGTCGCGCGCTGCGGATCGACCACGGCCACGGTGTTGCCCGGGCCGCCCGCGACCCACAGCCGGCCCGCGGCATCGACCTTCATGCCGAAGGCTGCCTGGCGCCCGGGCGAGCCGCCCATCTGCAGCATCTCGGCCTTGTCGGCGCCCGCGGCAATGCGGTAGATATGGCCGTCGCTGCTCGAGCCGACATAGGCCGTGCCGCTGCGGCCGTCGACCGCAATGCCTTCGGGGAACACATTCGCGCCCTGGAAGATGGCGCGGCCCTGCACCATGCCCGGCGCCGTGGACTCGATGATGCCGCAGGCAATGCGCCCGCCCGAGTTGCCGGCCGGGTCGCTGGCGTAGTCGTCTTCGCGCTCGTGCACGATCAGCGTGCGGCCCAGGATGGTGGTCTTGCCGGGCTGCAGCGTGACATGTGGATTGGTGAAGCGCAGCGTGCCGCGGCGGTCGGCGCCGACCGCGATGTTCGGCGCCTCGCCCGCATGGGCCTCATGCGCCGACTGGCCGGGGCGGCCGTGGTTGCGCGTCTGGTACGGGTCGAAATGGCCGCCCGCCGCGCCGAAGGCGACGATCTGTCCGCTGGCGGCATCGGGGCCGGGCGCGCAGGCGCCGTTGGCATGGATATGGAAGCCATGCGCGCCGGGCGCCATGTCGCGCACTTCAATCGCGATTTCCACGCCCGCGCCGCCAGGCAGCTCGCGCAGCGTGGCACTGCCCGCGGGCTGGCCCGTGGGCGTCACCAGCGCCACGCGGGCCTGGGGCTGGGGTTGGGGTTGGGCAGCGGCTTGTGGCGGCGCTGCGGCCATGGGGGCGCCGGCCGCGGGCGCATGGCTGCCCGCGGCAGGCATGTCGTAGTTGCGGGTGGCGGCGCAGCCGGTGAGCAGCAGCGCCAGCGCGGACAGCACGGCGGTGCTGGCGGGGACGAAAGGACGTGGGTTCATGGCGGCGGATTCCTGGAAATTGCGTTGATGGGGCATGGCAGTTACCGGCCGCTGTAACGGATGCGGTAGATCACGCCGTTCTGGTCCTCGGCCAGCAGCAGCGAGCCGTCGCGCGCCTGGGCCAGGCCGGCCAGGCGGCCGAATTGCGCCGGGCGCCGGGCCTTGGCCTGCTCGGCCGGCGCGGGCGCCGCGCCAGGCGCATTCAAGCCCGGCGGCAGCTGCTGCATCAGCCAGCCGGTGGCGAAGTCCTCGGTGGCCTGGGGCTTGCCGCTGGCGTCGAAGCGCACGCGCACCACGCTGTAGCCGCTGGGCTGGGAACGGTTCCACGAACCGCGGAAGGCGACAAATGCGTCGCCGCGGAATTCGCGCGGGAACTGTTCGCCGGTGTAGAACACCAGGCCCAGCGGCGCGGCATGCGCGGTGTAGTGCAGCACCGGTGCCTCGGTGGTCGGGCAGAAATCGGCCTTGGTGGTATGCGGCGGCTCGTTGAATTGCGTCGTGGTGACCTTGCGCTCACCCCAGCAGAACGGCCAGCCGTAGTGCTTGTTGGCGTGGATGGCGTTGAGTTCCTCGGGCGGCTCGTCGTCGCCCTGGTAGTCCGAGCCATGGTCGAAACCATAGAGCTGGCCGCTGGCCGGGTGCCAGCCAAAGCCGATCGTGTTGCGCAGGCCCGAGGCATAGACTTCGCGCGCCGAGCCGTCGGGGCGCATGCGCAGCAGCGTCGCGGATTCGGGATTGGGCTCGCGGCAGTTGTTGCAGGTCGAGCCCACCGAGACATAGAGCCAGCCGTCAGGCCCGAAGGCCAGCGTGCGGTTCGGGTGCTGGCCGGCATCGGGCAGATCGTCGAGCAGCGTCTTCGCCGGCGACAGCGTGCCGTCGGGCTGCACATCGGCCACCAGCAGCTTCTTGTCGGTGACCAGATACAGCTTGCCATCGCGCAGCGCCAGGCCATGCGCGTACTTGGCGTTCTGCAGCACGACCTTCTGTTCATCGGCCTGGCCGTCGCCGTTGGTGTCGCGCAGCAGCAGCACATCGCCCTGTTCGCGCCGGCTTGCATAGACATCGCCATTGGGCGCCACGGCCAGCCAGCGCACGTTCTTCAAGTCCTTGGCAAACACCGAGATGCTGAAGCCCGCGGGCACGCGCAGCTGGTTCAGCAGGCGGTCGTTGAACGGCACCGGCGTGGGCTCGACGACCCCGGCGCGGACCTGTACCGGGCCGTCGCCGGGCGGAAGCTGGGCGCTCGCGGCCGCGGCAAAAGCCGCCAGAAGCAGGCCGGCAGTGCCAGTGCGCAGGCCGTGGAATTGCGGGGTGGGGGGGCGGTGTGTCATGGGCTACGGAGGAGGTGAGGGGTGGAGGGCTGCAGTTTTTGCTACAGCGCTCTATCCTCCGCATGCACCAAGGGTTGGGGGCAGGTGCAGCCCGTAAGCGGATGTAGGACGCCGACGGGCAATCCGTGCTTGGCAAAGGCTACGCCCTGAAAACGCCCGGCGACGGACGCGCCCAGCGACCGGTGGTTGGACCCTCGCGTGCCACCAATCCGCTCATGCCGATCCTGAGCAAGGATGGACGGCCAGCACTCAGGAGAGAAGCGCTGGACGTATCGCAGCCGACAACTTCACACCCGCGGCATCTGCGCGATCAGCTTGTCCAGCGTGATCGGATAGTCGCGCACCCGCACGCCGGTGGCGTTGTAGATCGCATTCGCCACCGCCGCGCCGACGCCGCACAGGCCCAGCTCGCCCACGCCCTTGGCTTTCATCGGCGACGAGACCGGATCGGTTTCATCGAGGAACATCACTTCCAGGTGCGGAATGTCGGCATGCACCGGCACCTCGTAGCCCGCGAGGTCGTGGTTGACAAAGAAGCCGCGGCGCTTGTCGACTTCGAGATGCTCCATCAGCGCGCCGCCCACGCCCATGGTCATCGCGCCCAGCACCTGGCTGCGCGCCGACTTGGGGTTCAGGATGCGGCCCGCGGCGCACACGGCCAGCATGCGGCGCACGCGCACCTCGGCGGTGTAGGCATCGACGGCGACTTCGACGAAGTGCGCGCCAAAGGTCGACTGCTGGTAGCGCTTGTCGAGGTCGCCGAACTCGATGCTGTCGGCCACCGAGAAACCCTTGTCGCCGGCAATTTCCGCCAGCGACAGGCTCTTGCCGCCGGCGCGCACCATGCCATCGGCAAACTCGGCATCGGCGGGCAGGCCCGCGCGCTGCACCACCGCCTCGCGCAGCTTGACGCAGGCCGCGTAGACACCGGCCGTGGAGCTGTTGGCGCCCCATTGGCCGCCCGAGCCCGCGGACACCGGGAAACTCGAGTCGCCGAGCTCGACCTTCACGCGTTCCAGCGGCACGCCCATCATTTCCGCCGCGGTCTGGGCAATGATGGTGTAGCTGCCGGTGCCGATGTCGGTCATGTCGGTCTGCACCGTGACGCTGCCGCGGCCGTCGAGCAGCACGCGCGCGCCGGACTTCATCACCAGGTTGTTGCGAAAGGCCGCGGCCATGCCGATGCCGATCCAGGCGTTGCCCTCGCGCCGGCTCGCGGGCTGGGCGCTGCGCTCGGCCCAGCCAAAGCGCTCGGCGCCGGTGCGCAGGCATTCGACCAGGCGGCGCGTGGAAAAGCGGCGCTCGGGCTTGGCCGGATCGACCTGGGTGTCGTTGATGACGCGGAACTCGATCGGATCCATCTTCAGGCGCTCGGCCATCTCGTCCATCGCAATCTCCAGCGCCATCATGCCCGGCGCCTCGCCCGGCGCGCGCATCGAATTGCCCTCGGGCAGGTCGAGCACTGCAAGCCGCGTGCCGGTGAGCCGGTGCGCGCCCGCATAGAGGAACTGCGTCTGCTGCGTGGCCTCCTCGGGGTCGCCGCCGGGCAGGTTGCCGGACCAGCTTTCATGCGCGATGGCCGTGAGCTCGCCGCTGGCCTTGGCGCCAAGCCGGATGCGCTGGATGGTGGCCGGGCGGTGCACGGTGTTGTTGGCCATCAGCGGGCGCTGCAGCGCGACCTTGACCGGGCGTTGCGCCAGGCGCGCGCCCAGCGCGGCAAGCAGCGCGTCGGCGCGCAGGAACAGCTTGCCGCCAAAGCCGCCGCCGATATAGGGCGACATCAGATGCACGCGCTCCTTGGGAATGCCCAGCGTCTTGGCCAGGTCGCTCACGGCCCAGTCGACCATCTGGCTCGAGGTCCAGAGCGTGAGCCGCTCGCCGCGCCAGGCGGCCGTGGTCGCATGCGGCTCCATCATCGCGTGCGACTGGTCGGGCGTGCTATAGGTCTGGTCGTGCTGCACCTGCGCGGCGGCGTAGCCGCTGGCGAAATCGCCGACCTTCTGGTCCTTGTCGATGGTCTTGGCGCCCGCTTCGCGCGCCTTGGCCAAGTCGAACTTGCCTTCGGCGCTCTCATAGCGCACTTGGAGCAACTGGGCCGCGCTGCGGGCCTGCTCGAAGGTCTCGGCGACGACCAGCGCCACCGCCTGGTGGTAATGCTCGACGTTCGGGCCGGCCAGCAGCCGGGCGATGTTCTTCTCGCCCTTGCCCAGCTTGCCGGCGTTCTTCGCGGTGACGATGGCCAGCACGCCCGGCGCGGCCTCGGCCGCGCGCTGGTCGATGCCCAGGATGCGGCCCTTGGCAATCGTCGCGCCGACGACATAGCCGTAGGCCGCATCGGGCGCGGCGGCATGGCGCTCGTAGGCATAGGGTGCGGTGCCCGTGGTCTTGAGCGGGCCGTCGATGCGGTCCACGGGCTGGCCGACGACCTTCAGCTGGTCGATGGGATTGGTGGTCGCGGGGGTGTCGAATTTCATGCGCGGCTCCTTGCAGCGTCGAGCACCGCGGCCAGCGTGCGTTCGGCCAGCGGGATCTTGAAGGCGTTGTGTTCGGTGGGCCGGGCATCGGCCAGCAGCACGCGGCTCGCGGCCTGCGCGCCCTGGGCCAGCGCCGCATCGGCGGCTGGCATGCGCCAGGGCTTGTGCGCGACGCCGCCCAGCGCCACGCGGCCCGAGCCGTCGGGCTGCACGATGGCTGCCACCGACACCAGCGCGAAGGCATAGGACGCGCGGTCGCGCACCTTTTGATAGACATGCCGCCCGCCCACGGGCGCGGGCAGCGTCACCGCGGTGATCAGTTCGCCGGGCGCGAGCGCGGTCTCGATCTGCGGCGTGTTGCCCGGCAGCCGGTGGAAATCGGCAATGGGAATGCTGCGCCGCGCGCCATCCGCCTGCTGCGTCTCGACGCTGGCATCGAGCACGCGCATTGCCACCGCCATGTCGCTGGGGTGGGTGGCGATGCAGTGCTCGCTCGACCCGACCACCGCATGCTGGCGGCTGATGCCGCGCAGCGCCGCGCAGCCGCTGCCGGGCTGGCGCTTGTTGCAGGGCTGGGCGGTATCGTAGAAATACGCGCAGCGCGTGCGCTGCAGCAGATTGCCGGCGGTGGTCGCCTGGTTGCGCAATTGCCCCGATGCGCCGGCCAGCAGCGCGCGCGCCAGCACGCCGTAGTCGCGGCGCACGCGCGCATCGGCGGCCAGGTCGGTGTTGCGCACCAGCGCGCCAATGCGCAGGCCGCCTTCGGGCGTGGCTTCGATCTGGTCGAGGCCCAGATGGTTGACGTCGATCAGGTGCGGCGGCGTCTCGATCTCGAGCTTCATCAGATCGAGCAGGTTGGTGCCGCCGGCAATGAAGCGCGCGCCGGGCGTGCGCGCGGCCGCGGCCAGCGCCTCGGCGGGCGAGGCCGCGCGTTCGTAGCTGAAGGCTTTCATGCTTTCACCCCGCCGACTTCTGCGACCGCGTCGATGATGTTGCTGTAGGCACCGCAGCGGCAGATATTGCCGCTCATGCGCTCGCGCAGCTCGGCGGCCGACAGCAGTGGCTGGGCCGTGAGGTCGCCGGTCACATGGCTGGGAATGCCTTGCCGGACTTCCTCGAGCACGGCTGCGGCCGAGCAGATCTGGCCGGGCGTGCAGTAGCCGCACTGGTAGCCGTCGTGCTTGACGAAGGCCGCCTGCAATGGATGCAGCTGGCCGGGCTGGCCCAGGCCCTCGATGGTCGTGACCTCGGCGCCTTCGTGCATGACGGCCAGCGTGAGGCAGGCGTTGAGGCGGCGGCCGTCGACAATGACGGTGCAGGCGCCGCACTGGCCATGGTCGCAGCCTTTCTTGCTGCCGGTCAGGTGCAGGTGCTCGCGCAGCGCGTCGAGCAGCGTGGTGCGCGGATCAAGCGCGAGCTGCTGCGCCTTGCCATTGACCTTGAGATTGACGGGCATCGGCACGCCGGCGCGCGGCGCGGGTGCGCTGGCCGCGGACGCTGCGGCAGCGGGCGCGTCGGCAGTGGCCAGCTGCGCCGGCAGCGCCAGCGAGGCGGCGCCGGTCTGCAGCAGGCCGCGGCGCGACAGGGTGAAGGCATCGGGAGAATTCATGGGCGTGGGTCCTTGGTGCGGCCTTGCCGGGGGGCGGTCTGGCACGTTGTGGATTCATCCTAAGGGCCGGATCTGGCGCGCCGCGTCGGAGAGGGACGCGTCATGCCGCCCGTCGCCCCGGTGCCATCCATCTGGAAATTTGATAGTGCTTAACTTTTGATGGCTGATATTCGATAGGAAAATTGCGCGATTTAAGACAGGCGCCGGCACGCCGCGCAGGGAGGGACAGCCAATGGAGAATGCAGAGCACAAGCGACTGGACGGCGCGGCGGAGGTCCCCTGGGGCAGCGCAGTGGCCGCCAGTGAAATCGTGGCCCGCCGCCATGGCGACCATCTGCTGCTGCAGCTGCGCGGCAGCGCGCAGACCGTCACCGTCCACGACTACTTCCGCAAGAATGCCGCCGGCGGCTATATCGCCGACGAGGTGCGCTTCGCCGACGGCCGGCTGTGGCAGATGCGGCCCGCAAGCGCCGTGCCCAAGGCCTAGCGGTCGTCGAAGAACTGGCTGGGCGCCTGGCCGAAGTGCTTGCGGAACATGGTCGTGAACGCGCCCGGGCTGTCGTAGCCCAGCGCCAGCGCCACGTCGATCACCTTGGCGCCCCCGGCCAGCAGTTCGAGCGCGCGCAGCAGCCGCGCCTGCTGGCGCCAGCGCCCGAAGGTCATGCCGGTCTGCGCCGTGAGCAGGCGCTGGATGGTCTTGCCGTCGACGCCGAGCTGCTGCGCCCAGTCGGCCAGCGTCGAGCTGTCGTCCAGCCGCTGCAGCAGCCGCCGGCACAGCGCCAGCACGCGCGCGTCGGTGGGCATCGGCAGGTGCAGCGGCAGCACCGGCAGCGCGTGCAGTTCGTCGAGCAGCAAGCGCAGCAGGCGCGCATCGCGCGAATCGGGCGCGGTCGGCGGCCGCACATCGACGGCCGCGCGGATCAGCTCGCGCAGCAGCGGCGAGATGCCCACCACCTGGCAGCCGGCAAACCGCTGCGGCGTGGCATCGGGCTGCACATACAGGCTGCGCATCTGCACTTCGCCAATGCAGCGCAGCGCATGGGTCATGCCCGCCGGCATCCACAGGCCGCGGCTGGGCGGCAGCACCCACTGGCCGGCTTCGGCCTGCACCACCATCACGCCCTGCAGCGCATGCAGCAACTGGTGCTTGGTGTGCAGATGCGGCGGTATCTCCCAGCCCGCGGGATAGTCGGTGGCGCGGCATGCGACCAGCGCGTCGCTGTTCTCGACCTGGGCCAACTCCTGCGGATGGGGTGTCGTCTGGGGCGTATGCAGCATGTCCGTTTTGCAAATGTTGTGCACCAAATGGCGCAAGACAGACTGTAGCCGCATTTCTAGAATCGGCCACTTGCGTGCCCCGGGCCCGGCATTTCGCGCCGGGCCGGGACGCATCAGCCAGGTCTTACCGATGTCACTTGCCACTGCCAGCATGGCTGCCCAGACGCAGCCCCAGCCCCACTTGCCGCCCGCGGGCTTCGCCTATCGCATCGTCGGCGCCGCCGCGTTTGCGCACCTGCTCAACGACCTGATCCAGGCGCTGCTGCCCTCGATCTATCCGATGCTCAAGACCGACTTCGCGCTGAGCTTCGCGCAGATCGGCTGGATCGCGCTGGCCTATCAGATCACGGCCTCGCTGCTGCAGCCCTGGATCGGCCTGTACACCGACAAGCATCCCAAGCCCTATCTGCTGCCCGCGGGCATGGCGGTGACGCTGCTCGGCATTGCGCTGCTGGCGAGCGCCGGCAGCTACGCCATGCTGCTGCTTGCCGCCTGCGTCGTCGGCGTCGGCTCGGCGACTTTCCACCCGGAAGCGTCGCGCGTGGCGCGGCTGGCTTCGGGCGGGCGTTTCGGCACCGCGCAATCGACCTTCCAGGTGGGCGGCAACACCGGCTCGGCGATCGGGCCGCTGCTGGCCGCGGCGATTGTCGTGCCGTTCGGGCAAAAAGCCATTGCCTGGTTCATGCTGGTGGCGCTGCTGGCCATCTGGGTGCTGTGGCGCATCACCGGCTGGACGCTGCGCCACGGCCGGGCGCAGGCCAGGAGCATGGCGCGCGAGCCGGCGCCCGGACTGGCGCGGCCCCAGGTGATCCGTGCGATGGTGGTCATTGCCATCCTGATGTTCGCCAAGTTCGTCTACATCTCGGCCTTCACCAACTACTTCACCTTCTATCTGATCGAGCGCTTCGGCACGACGGTGCGCGAAAGCCAGCTCTACCTGTTTGTGTTCCTGGCCGCGGTGGCGCTGGGCACGTTTGCCGGCGGGCCGGTCGGCGACCGCATCGGCCGCAAGGCGGTGATCTGGGTGTCGTTCCTGGGCGTGGCGCCGTTTGCCCTGGCGCTGCCGCATGCCAACCTGTTCTGGACGGCCGTGCTGGCGGTGGCCATCGGCCTGGTGATGTCCTCGGCCTTCGCGGCGCTGGTGGTCTATGCCCAGGAGGCGGTGCCGGGCCGCGTGGGCATGGTGTCGGGCATCATGTTCGGGCTGATGTTCGGCATTGCGGGCATGGCGGCGGCCGGCCTCGGCCAGCTGGCCGACCAGCATGGCATCACCTGGGTCTACGCGCAGTGCGCCTACCTGCCGCTGCTCGGGCTGGTCACGGCCTTGCTGCCGCGCACCGGCGCGGCGCGGCGCTGAGCGCCCGGGCCGGCGCCGCGCCAGCCCTACATCATGCTTTTTTTGCGGAGCTTGGTAGCAAACGCGCTTTGGTCGAGGATGACGCCGCCGCCGGTTTCCACCGTCATCGCGCGCCGATAGTCGCGCTCGATGCGCTTGCTGTGGCTCTCGACAAAGCGCTCGAGCTTGTCCAGCGCCGACTGCTTGTTCGGGCTGTCGGGCATCTTGTCGATCTCGGCGCGCAGGGCGCCTGCCTTGGCCGCCAGAAACCCGCTGTCCCGTTCGCGCTCATGCTCGATGGCCTCGATGCCGCTGCGCTCCTCCATGGTGTCTTGCATGCCGTCCCAGAAGCGGGCCAGCTTGGCATCCAGCGTGCCGGCAATGTCCGGCGCGCGGCCAGCGGTTGCCTGACTCGAGGCCAGGCTGTCGGGCAGGGCGGTGACGGGAGGGTTGGCATTGATGCGCATGGTGGCGGGTCCTCGAAGTTGCTAGGCCTGCTTGAGTGACGCCGGCCAGCGTCGAGTTCCCCGCGGCCTGCAACTAGCGCAGCAGCTGCGTGAAACGCGCCAGCACCCACTGCGCCGTGGCGCCGGGCTGCCAGCCCTGGCACCACAGCACGCGCACCGACAGCCGCGGCAGGCCCAGCGCCGGGCAGTCCAGTTGCTGCAGCGGCTGGCGGTAGCTTTCCTCGGTGGCGATGTGGACCGGCAAGATGGCCCAGCCCAGGTCGTCGGCCACCATCTGCGCCAGGCTGTAGAAGCTGTCCGAACGCCATACCTTGGGGCTGAACGCGGTTTCATCGATGTCGTCGGCATGCAGGATCAGCTGGCGAAAGCGCGCCAGGTCGGTGCGCTGCACCGGGTGGCACTGGGTCAGCGCATGGCCGCCAGGCGCGAACAGGCCCTGGGCCACGGTGCCGATATGGCGCTGGTCGAAGCGCGCCGAGATCGGCCCGCGCACGAAGTGGATGGCCATCTGCGCGCGCTGCTGTTCGACATATTCGGCCACCTCGGTGGCCGTGCCGTTGAGCAGCGTCAGCTCGAGATCGGGGTAGCGCTCGCCGATCTCGCGCACCAGCGTGTTGACCGCCGAATACGGCAGCGCCTCGTCCAGCGCCAGGGCCAGCCTGGCCTCGTTGCCGGCGCTCAGCGACAGCGCGCGCTGGTCGAGCGACTGCGCCTGGCGCAGCAGTTCCCGGGCTTCGAGCAGCAGCAGAGCGCCCGCGTCGGTGGGCTGCGCATTGCGCCGCGAGCGGTCGAACAGTTCGAGGCCCAGGTCGGCTTCGAGGATCCCGATGGCGGTGCTCACGGCCGACTGCGCCCGGCCGAGCCGGCGCGCCGCCTCGCTGAACGAGCCGCTGTCGGCGGTCAGCACGAATTGCCGCAGCTGTTCCAAAGTCCATTGCATGGTGTTGCTATATCAATTTATTAGATGGATGTTGACTTTTTCAATTCAAAAGACCTTTGGACAATCGCTGCAACGGCGCCTGTCGCGCCGACCTAACACCAAGGATTTCCATGAACTTGCGCCCCTGGACTTATCTGCTGGCTGCGGTGGCTGCCGAGATCGTGGGTGTCGGCGTGATGAAAATGCTTGCACAGCAAGGCGCCTGGACGGCATTGCTGTTCATGTACGCGATGATCGGACTGTCGTTCTTCCTGCTGGCCACGGCGATGGAGCATATCCCGATGGCAGTCACCTATGCCACCTGGGAAACGCTGGGCCTGATGGCCGTGGCCTTCATCGGCTGGCGCTTCTTTGGCGAAAGCCTCGGACCGCTCAAGCTGCTGGGCATGGCGGTGCTGGTGGCCGGGGTCGTGCTGGTCAATTCCGGCGGCCACGCCCAGCCGGAGTGAAGCCATGCAAAACGCCCAATTCATCCATTTTGCCTATATGGCCGTCGCGATCTTGCTTGAAGTCGCGGCCAATATCTTCATCAAGTCCTCGCAGGGCTGGCGCCGCAAGCACTGGGGCGTGCTGGGCATCGCCTGCGTGCTGGCCTCGTTCACCGCGCTGTCCCAGGCCGTGAAGGGCATCGAGCTGTCGGTGGCGTATGCGCTGTGGGGCGGCATGGGCATCGTGCTGACCTCGGCCGCCGGCTGGCTGTTGTTTCGCCAGGCGCTGGCGCGCCGCGGCTGCGCCGGCATCGCCTTGATCGTGCTGGGCGTGCTGCTGCTCAAGCTGGCTTGAGTTCGGCGCTCGGGCGCACAACAGGCCCCCGCCTACAGGGCGGCGCCGTGCAGCCTGGCCATACTGCCTGGGTCCCTGGCAACCGGCAGTCACGCTGATGAAAACACCCCACCCGAAGCACGATTTCATCGAGGTCCGCGGTGCGCGCGAGCACAACCTCAAGGATGTGGATGTCGATATTCCACGCAACCAGCTGGTGGTTTTCACCGGCGTCTCGGGCTCGGGCAAGTCCTCGCTGGCCTTCGGCACCATCTATGCCGAGGCCCAGCGCCGCTACTTCGAGTCGGTCGCGCCCTACGCGCGCCGGCTCATCGACCAGGTCGGCGTGCCCCAGGTCGAGCGCATCACCGGCCTGCCGCCCGCAGTCGCCCTGCAGCAGCAGCGCGGCGCGGCCACGGCGCGCTCCTCGGTGGGCAGCGTCACCACCATCTCCAGCCTGGTGCGCATGCTGTATTCGCGCACCGGCAGCTATCCGCCCGGCCAGCCGCTGCTGGCGGCGACCGAGTTCTCGCCCAACATGCCCCAGGGCGCGTGCCCGCACTGCCACGGACTGGGGCGCCTCTATGATGTCGACGAAGCAACGCTGGTGCCCGACGATGCGCTGACGCTGCGCGAACGCGCCGTGGCCGCCTGGCCCGGCGCCTGGCAGGCGCAGAACCTGCGCGACATCCTCACCAGCCTGGGCCATGACATCGACGTGCCCTGGCGCAAGCTGCCCAAGAAAACCCGCGACTGGATCCTGTTCACCGACGAGCAGCCGCAGGTGCCGGTATACGCCGGGCTGCCGTTGCGCGAGGTGCAGAGGCTGCTGCGCACCGAGCAGCCGCCGAGCTACATGGGCACTTTCATCAGCGCGCGGCGCTATGTGCTGCAGACCTTTGCCGCGAGCCAGAGCGCGATGATGAAGCGCAAGGCGGCGCAGTTCCTGGTCGGCACGCCCTGTCCGGTGTGCCAGGGCAAGCGGCTCAAGCCGCAGGCGCTGGCGGTGACATTTGCAGGTCTGGACATTGCCGATTTCACGCACCTGCCACTCGATGACCTGGCCGCGCTGCTGGCGCCGTTTGCGGCAGGCGCCGATGCCGATGCCGGCGCGGACGGCGCGCCGTCGCGGCTCTCCGCGGAAAAGCAGCTCGTGGCCCAGCGCATCGCGCAGGAGCTGCTGGGGCGCATTGGCGCGCTGACGGGGCTGGGCCTGGGCTACCTGTCGCTCGACCGCGCAACGCCCACGCTGTCGCCGGGCGAGCTGCAGCGCCTGCGGCTCGCGACGCAGCTGTCCTCGCAGTTGTTTGGCGTGGTCTATGTGCTTGACGAGCCCTCGGCCGGCTTGCATCCCGCCGACAGCGAGGCCTTGCTGGCGGCGCTGGACCGGCTCAAGGCTGCGGGCAATTCGATCTTTGTCGTGGAGCACGACCTGGCCACCATCCGCCGCGCCGACTGGCTGGTCGATGTCGGGCCGGATGCGGGCGAGCGCGGCGGCCGGGTGCTCTACAGCGGCGCGCCCGCGGGCCTGGCCGAGGTCGAGGCCTCGCACACGCGCCGCTATCTGTTCGGCAGCGACTCCCGGCCGCAGCGCACGCGGCGCACGCCGCGCGACTGGCTGCAGCTGCTCGGCGTGCAGCGCAACAACCTGCGCGGCATCGATGCGGCGTTTCCCATCGGCTGCCTGACTTCGGTCACGGGCGTGTCGGGGTCGGGCAAGTCGAGCCTGGTGAGCCAGGCCCTGCTGGAGCTGGTCAGCGCGCACCTGGGCCAGCGGGCGCCGCAAGCCGAAGAAGAGGGCGGCGCCGAACTGCCGCCCGACGCCACCGCCGGCGACGACGACCCGGGCGCTGCCGCGTCGGCCCAGGACGATGCCGGCGCCACGCGCGGCACGCTGGCGGGAGCCGTGCGGCAGATCCGGCGCCTGGTGCTGGTCGACCAGAAGCCCATCGGCCGCACGCCGCGCTCCAACCTCGCCACCTATACCGGCTTGTTCGACGGCGTGCGCAAGCTGTTTGCGGCCACGCCCGCGGCGCGCGCCAGGCACTTCGACGCCGGCCGCTTCTCCTTCAACATCGCCAAGGGCCGCTGCCCGACCTGCGAAGGCGAAGGCTTCGTGAAGGTGGAGCTGGCCTTCCTGCCCATGGCCTATGCGCCGTGCCCGACCTGCCATGGCGCGCGCTACAACTCCGAGACGCTGGCCGTCACCTGGAACGGCATGACGATTGCCGATGTACTGCATCTCACCGTGGAGGCCGCCTGCGAGGCCTTTGCGGGCGAGCCCGGGGTGCTGCGGCCGCTGCAAGTGCTGCGCGAGATCGGCCTGGGTTATCTGCGCCTGGGGCAGCCGGCCACTGAACTGTCGGGCGGCGAGGCGCAGCGCATCAAGCTGGCCACCGAGCTGCAGCGCACGCAGCACGGGCACACGCTGTATGTGCTGGACGAGCCCACGACCGGGCTGCATCCCGCCGATATCGACCGCCTGCTGCTGCAGCTCGACGCGTTCGTGCAGGCCGGCAACACCGTGGTGGTGGTCGAACACGACATGCATTTCGTCGCGCGCAGCGACTGGGTCATCGACCTGGGGCCGGGCGCGGGCGCCCAGGGCGGCAGCATCGTGGCCAGCGGCACGCCCGAAGAGGTGGCGCGCGAGGCTGCATCGCGCACCGCGCCATACCTGGCCGCCGGCCTGGCGGGAGGGTGATGCGGCCTTTGGCAAGCAGGAAAAAGCATGTTGTAATGGTTAATCGTGATTGATTTGTTAATTTAAATTAACTATTCTCTGCTGCGTCATCCAGTCACTGTCTTTTCGCAATCGCCAGGAGTCGTCCATGCAAATTCTGTGCTTCCGCCCGGCCAGCGCCGGTCCTGTTCGCGCCGCTGCCGGTCTGCCCGGCGCCGCGCGCCCGAGGCTGGCATGACGTTCGGCCTGTTGCTTCTCATTGCGCTGCTGGCCGCCGCCTGCAGCGCGCTGCGCTGGTGCGGCGCGGGCAAGGCGCTTTATGCGCTGGCGGCGCTGCTGTTCCTGGGTATCGGTTGCGGCTATGTTCCCGGCTGGCTGCTGGACCCGCTGCAGACCGCCTACGATGCCAAGCCGGCGCCGGCCTGGGCGCAGCGCAACGCCATCGTGGTGCTGGGCGGCGGCACCGAGAAGATCGGCGCGACCGGCCGCATCGAGCCCGGTGCGGCCGCGCATGCGCGCATCGCCGAGGCGGCGGCGCTGCAGCGCGACTGCCGCGCGCACAGCCCGCACTGCAAGATCCTGCTCAGCGGCGGCGATGCGCGCCAACATGGCAGCCCGGACGCCGCGGTCTACCGACAGGCCTTGCTGGCGCTGGGCCTGGCGGGCGACGACGTGCTGATCGAGCCTTACAGCACCAGCACCTGGCAGCATGCGCGCTTCGCCAGCGATGTGCTGCAGCACTTCGCGCCCGACCGGGTGGTGCTGGTGTCATCGGGCGTGCACCTGCGCCGCAGCCAGCTGTATTTCGCGCACTTCGGCATCGATGCCCTGCAGGCGCGCGCGGGTTACCTGAACGCCGTGAAATCGCCGCTGCCGCTGGCGCACAACTTCATGGCGACCGACGCCGCACTGCATGAATACATCGACATGGCGCGCTACCGCGCACGCATCGCCACCGGCGAACTGGCGCGCCCGCGCCCGGGCGAAGCCGCCAGCGCGGCCCACAGCGACGCTGCCGGGGCCTAGGGCGGCAGCAACGCGCGCCGTGGTGCCGGATCACGGCCGCCTGCCTTGCACGATGGCCTCGGCCACCACCCCCATGGCCCGCGTCACGGGCTTGTCCTGGCGCATGATCAGCCCCAGTTCCCGCGCCAGCGGCGGCTGCAGCGCGCGCACCTGAAAGCGTGCCGCGCTGCCGGTGGGCAGCGCCATGCGCGGAATGATGCTGTAGCCCAGCCCCTCGGCCACCATTTCCTTGATCGCCTCGATGCTGCCCAGCTCCATGGTGGGCCGCAGCTTGACGCCGCCGGCCAGCAGCCAGGCATCGACCAGCGTGCGCGTGTTGGCCCCGGGCTCGAACAGGATCAGCGGCAGCGCGGACAGCGCCCGCGGCGCCACCGCCTTGGGCAGCCGGGGCGCGCCCGGCGGGCCGATCAGCACATAGGGGTCCTCGAGCACCGGCACCACGCTGAGCGCGCGGCTCGACACCGGCAGCGTCACCAGCGCGAAGTCCAGCGTGTTCTGCTCCACGCGGCGCACGAAGTCCTCGGTGTTGCCGGTCGTCACCAGCACCTGCACGGCCGGATAGTGGGCGCGCACATGGCGCAGCACCGGCGGCAGCAGGTGCAGGCAGGCGGTCGCGCCCGTGCCCAGGCGCACGCTGCCCTGGATGCCGTCATCGTGCGCGCGCACCGCATCCGAGGCCTGCCGCGCCAGCTCCAGGATGCTGCGCGCATGGCCCAGCAGCGCGCCGCCCGCGGGCGTGGGCGCGACCTTGCGGCCGACGCGTTCGAGCAGGCGCGTGCCCAGGCGGCGCTCGAGTTCGCGCACCTGCTGGCTCACCGCGGGCTGGCTGATGCCCAGCATGTCGGCCGCAGCGGAAAAGCTGCCCCGGTCCACCACCAGCACCAGGGCCTGCAGCTGTTCGAGCGAGAAGAATGAAGTCAAAGATTTTCTTATGCAGTGTAGAAGCTGCGCAAGATTCCATTATTGAGCGGCCGCTGTCAAGATTCGGCGCCTGAATGCGTGCACCGTCGCCACGCAATGCCCCATGCTCCCGCAAGAGCCGTTTGCTTGTGTCCGATACTTCGTTTCCCCGCTCTGGCTGGCTGCCCCTGCTGTGTCTCACCCGTGTCTTGCAGGCGACCCTGCCCACGGCCTGGGCCGGCATCATGCCGCTGGTGATGCAGGACTGGGAGCTGCGCGCGGCGCAGGCCGGGCTGGTGCAAAGCGCCTGGCATGCCGGGTACATGGTTTCGCTGTTTTGCGTCGGCTTCATTGCCGACCGGGTCGGCCCGCGCCGGGTGTTCGGGCTCTGCAGCCTGCTCACGGCGCTCGCGGCGGGGCTGTTTGCCTGGGGCGCGCAAGGACCGGTGTCCGCGGCGCTGCTCTACGGCCTGGCCGGCCTGTGCGCCGGCGGCTGCTACAGCCCGGGCCTGCAGCTGCTGGCGCGCAATGCCGCGCCGGCGGCGCGCGGCCGGTCCATGGGCATGTTCATTGGCGCGGGCTCCTTGGGCTACGGCGTGTCGCTGGTGCTGGTGGCCGCGCTCTCGGATGCGCTGCACTGGCGCTGGCTGCTGGCACTGATTGCGCTGCTGGTGGCGCTGGGTGCGGCGGCAACGGGTTTCGCGCTGGCGCGCCTGCGCCCCGATGCGCCGCCCGCACTGGTGGCCGACGTTTGCCTGCGCGCGGCCCTCGCGCGGACGCTCAAGGACAAGCCGGCCATGGCTGGCAGCCTGGCCTATGCCGCGCATTGCTGGGAGCTGATGGCCTTGTGGGCCTGGCTGCCCGCCTATCTGGCCTTTGCGGCGCAAGGCGGCGGGCTGTCATTGGCCCAGGGCGTGGCGCTGGCGGCGCTGGCGCACCTGGTGAGCGTCGCGGGCAGCCTGCTGGGCGGCGCGGCATCGGACCGATACGGCCGTGCGCAGGTCATGCTGGCGGCCAGTTGCGCCAGCCTGGCCTGCGGGTTTGCGTTCGGCTGGATGTGGGCCGCCCCGGTCTGGGCCGTGGCCGCGATGGGCGCGCTCTACAGCCTGCTGGCGATTGCCGACTCCTCGGTCTATTCCACGGCGCTGGCCGATGTGGTGCCGGCCGAGCGCCTGGGCGCGGCGTTTTCCGTGCGTTCGGTGCTGGGATTCGGCGCCGGTGCGATCAGCCCCTGGGTGTTCGGCCTGGCGCTGGACTGGGGCCAGGCGCACTATGCGCTGCCCGGCCAGGCCTGGGTTCTGGCCTGGTCGACGGCCGGCGCCGGGTCGCTGCTTGGGCCCTGGATGATCCGGAGATTTCAGCGCCTGACGTCGGTGCGCGGCGAAAAGCCTTAACCTTGCGCCGCGTCGGCAATCGCCGGCATGGGCTCCTCATGACTTCTTCCACCACGCTCTCGACCCGTTCCACCCATCTGCGCCTGTGGGGCATGGCCGCGCTCTGGGGCGCGTCCTGGCCCTGGGGCCGCGTGATCGCCCAGACCATGCCGCCGCTGGCCGCGGCCAGCCTGCGTTTCATCATTGCCAGCCTGGCGCTGCTGCTGTGGATGCACTGGCGCGGCGGGCTGCAGCCGCTGCGGCAGCTGCGCCCGCAGCAATGGCTGGGCCTCGCCTGCGCGGCGGCGGCCGGCGTGCTGGGCTATTCGACGTTTTTCATGCTGGGCGTGCAGTTGGTGCCGGCCGGCAAGGCCTCGATCGTCGTGACGCTCAATCCCGCGGCGACCCTGCTGCTGGCGGCGCTGCTGTTTCGCGAGCGGCTCAATGCGTGCATCCTGCTGGGCATGGCGCTGGCCGTGGGCGGCGCCTGGATCGCGATTTCGGGCGGGGGCTCTATCGGCAGCTGGCTCGAGCACACCGGCCGCGGCGAACTGCTGCTGCTCGGCTGCGTTGCCAGCTGGGTGACCTATACCCTCATGGGCCGCTTCGTGATGAAGGGCCTGGATGCGCTGACCACCACCACCGCCACCTCGATGCTCGGTGCCGCCATGCTCGGCGGCTTGAGCCTGGCGCTGGAAGGAACGTGGGGCTGGAGCCCGCTGGCCGCAGCGCCCTGGACGTCCTGGGCCTGCCTCGCGGCGCTGGCCCTGGGCGCGACGGCCCTGGCCTACGCCTGGTTCTTCGAAGGCGTGAAGGTATTGGGCGCGGGCGCGGCCGCGGGCTATATCTCGCTGGTGCCGGTGTTCGGCATTCTGTTTTCCAGCCTGTGGCTGGGCGAGGCGCTGCATGCCTCGCTGCTGATCGGCGGCAGCATTGCCGTGGCGGGCATGGCGACCATGCATTTCGCGCGCTATGGCTGGCCGCGGCGCGCGGCGGTGGCGGCCCAGGCCTGAGCGCGCCGCAGCGGCGGGCGACACGGCGTGCCTACGCCATCCACCAGCGCCAGGCGGCCACGCCCAGGCCCAGCCACAGCATGACGACCAGGGCGGCGCCGGCCAGGCTGCGGGGCTTGGCGCCTTTTTCCGCCATCCACGCATCCGCCTGCACCCGGCACTGCGCCAGCACCGGCGCGGGCAACAGCTTCACCGCCAGCCAGATCAGCGCGGGCAGCAGCAGGACATCGTCGAGATAGCCCAGCACCGGAATGAAATCCGGAATCAGATCGATAGGACTGAGCGCATACGCCACCACGAACAATCCCAGGGCCTTCGCATGCCAGGGCGTGCCGGGATGCCTTGCGGCAAACCACAGCGTCACGCCATCGCGTTTGATGCGCCTGGCCCAGGACTTGATGCGGTCGTTGAGATTCATGGGCGGCATTGTCCGCCACCGCGCAGCGTGCATGCTGAAGGCGGCAGCAGGCTCCGGGCCGCGGGCCTAGAATCACGCGCTTGCTGAAGACGGAGTGCAAGTTGAATGAAGTCAATTCCGTGGCGCGCATCCTGCATTGCCACGCCAAGCCGGGCTGTGCGCCGCAATGCCAGGCGCTGCTGCAGCAGCTACTCGGCGCCTCGAGCCAGTTGCCGGGCTGCGTGTTTGCCGGGCTGGTGCCTCCCGCCTCACCGCAGGGTCCGCATCAGCTGGTGCAGCGTTTTGCGGCGGCCGCGGATCTGGCGCGCGCGCGTGCGGCGCCCGAATGGGCGCAATGGCACGCACGCCTGGAGCAGGTGGCAGCAGTGCTCGACTGCGGTCCGGTCGAAGGCCTGCAGACCTGGTCGGCGCCGCCGGTGCCGGTGATGGTGCCGCCCAAGTGGAAGCTCACGGTGGTCAGCTGGCTGGGCATCTTTCCGCTGGTGTCGCTGAGCCTGGGCGTGCTGGGCCCGCTGCTGCAGTCGTGGCCTTTCCTGGCGCGGATCTTTGTCGTGACCGTGCTGGTGGTGTCGCTGATGTCGTATGTGGTGATGCCCAGGCTGGTGGCCTGGATGGCGTGGTGGCTGCGCCGCAACTAGCCCGATCGCGGCTTGCACCGTGCCGCGTCAGCGACCGTTCCGATCGAAGCGCTGCGGCCGCTTCGCGCGCCGCTGCACAATAGCGCGATGGCCGCAATCCACTGCCGGCACCGTCCCTCCATTCCCATCCATGCGCATTCTTCACACTTCCGACTGGCATCTGGGCCAGCATTTCATGGGCAAAAGCCGCGAGGCCGAACACCAGGCGCTGATCGACTGGCTGCTGGTGCAGGTCGAGGCCGGGGCGGTCGATGCGGTGCTGATTGCCGGCGACATCTTCGACACCGGCGCGCCGCCGAGCTATGCGCGTGCGCTCTACAGCCAGTTCGTGGCGCGGCTGCACGCGGCCGGCGTGGCGCTGCTGCTGCTCGGCGGCAACCACGATGCGGTCAGCGTGCTCGATGACAGCCGCGCGCTGCTGGCCTGCCTGCAGACCACGGTGATCGCCGCCGTGGGTGCGGCGCAGGCGCATGTGGTGACGCTGCCCGAGCGCGGCGGCGCGCCCGGGTGCATCGTCTGCGCGTTGCCGTTCATGCGCGCCCGCGATGTCGTGCAAAGCCAGGCCGGGCAAAGCGCCGAGGACAAGCAGCAGGCGCTGCAGGCCGCGATCCAGGCCACCTACCAGGCGGTCTATGCGCAGGCCCAGGCGCGCCAGGCGCAGCTGCACGAAGCCACCGGGCGGCTGCTGCCCATCATTGCCACGGGCCACCTCACCACGGTGGGCGCGAGCAGCAACGAATCGGTGCGCGAGATCTATGTCGGCGCGCTCGAGGCATTCCCGACCAATGCCTTTCCCGCGGCGCACTACATCGCGCTGGGCCATATCCACAAGCCGCAGAAAGTCGGCGGCCTGGAGCACATCCGCTACAGCGGCTCGCCGATCGCGCTGGGTTTCGACGAGGCGCGCCAGGCCAAGCAGGTGCTGCTGGTCGATGTCGGACCCGCGGGCCTCGAAGCCGTCACACCCTTGCCGGTGCCACGGTTCCAGCCGCTGGCGGCGGTCGCTGCCACGCTGGCGGACCTGCCGCCGCTGCTGGCCGCCGCGGCGCAGGCGGGCACGCCGCAGCGCCCGGTATGGCTGGAAGTGACGGTGCAGGGCGATGACTACCTGCAGGATCTCGCGGTCCGCGTCGAGGCGCTGCTGCAGGACCTGCCGCTGGAGTTGCTGCGCATCCGGCGCCAGCGCGGCGCGGCGGCGGCGCAGCTGGCGGGCGCGGCGCATGAGTCGCTGGACGCACTGACGCCCGAGGAGGTGTTCGCGCGCCGCCTGGCCGCGGAGACGCTCGCGCCCGAGCTCGAGGCCGCGCTGGGCGAGCGCTACCGCGGCGTGCTGGCGCAGGTCCGCGCCGCGGCCGAGGGGCATGGCGCATGAGGATTACCCGGCTGCGCTTCAAGAACCTCAACTCGCTCAAGGGCGAGTGGGCAATTGATTTCACCCAGGCGCCGTTCACCGACAGCAGCCTGTTTGCCATCACCGGCCCGACGGGCGCGGGCAAGTCGACGCTGCTCGATGCGATCTGCCTGGCGCTGTACCACGAGACGCCGCGCCTGGGCGCGCTCACGGGCACGGCCAACGAACTGATGACGCGCCATACCAGCGACTGCCTGGCCGAGGTCGAGTTCGAGGTCCAGGGCCGGCATTACCGCGCGTTCTGGAGCCAGCGGCGCGCGCGCGACCGGGCCGATGGCGCGCTGCAGGCGCCCAAGGTCGAACTTGCCACGCGCGACGGCCAGATCCTGAGCAACCAGATCCAGGACAAGCGCCAGCGCGTGGCCGCGATCACCGGGCTGGACTTCGCACGCTTCACCAAATCCATGCTGCTGGCCCAGGGCGGCTTCGCGGCCTTTCTCAGCGCCAGCGCCAACGAGCGCGCCGAGCTGCTCGAGGAACTGACGGGGTCGGAGATCTACGGCGACATCTCGGTGGCGGTGTTCGAGCAGGCGCGCGCCGCGCGCCAGCAGCTGCAGCAGCACCAGGCCCAGGCAGATGGCGTGCAATTGCTGTCCGAGGAGGAGCGCGCGGCGCTGCAGGCCGAGGACGCGCGGCTGCAGGCCGCGCTCGCAGAAGTGCAGCAGGCGCATGCGCAGATCCAGGCCCAGCTGCAGTGGCAGCAGCAGCTCGCGCAGGCCGAGGAGGCGCTGCGGGCCGCGGGCCGCGGCCGGGAGCAGGCGGATCAGGCGCTGGCGGCCGCCGCGCCGCAACTGCAGCGCCTGGCGCTGGATGCGCCGGCGCAGGCATTGCAGCCCGTGCACCAGGCCTGGCAGCAGGCGCAGGCAGCGCAGGCCGAGAGCCAGGCGCGCTGCGCGCAACTGGCCGCCGAGCAGCACGAGCAGCGCGCGGCGCAGGCGCACCGCCACCGGCAGGCCGCCGAACTCGCGGCCCAGGCCGCGGCTGCGCTGCGCCAGCAACGCGAGGAGCTGGCCACGCAGCAGCAATCGCTGCAGCAGTATCTCGAAGTCCATGCCGCCCAGGCGGCGCTCGGTGAGCAGCTCGGCGGCTGGCGCGAGCAGCTGCGCCGGCGCGGCGAGCTGCAGCGCCGCGCGCGCACGCAGCAGCAGGATGTGCAGGCGCTCGGGCTGCAGGCCGCGCAGGCGCAGCGCACGGCCGAGGCCACGGCCGCGCGCATCGCGCCCGCCGTGCTGGCCCGGGATGATGCCCAAGCCGCGGTGCGCGCCGCCGAGGCCGCGCTGCCCGCCGAAGGCAGCGCGGCGCTGCGCACGCGCTGGCAGCAGCAGCAGGCGCAGGCGCATGGCTGGCAAAACCTGCTTGAGCGCGCGCACGAGCGCCAGCAGCTCGCGCAGCAGCTGCAGGGCCTGGTGCAGGCGCAGCAGGAGGCCGCGCAGGCGCAGCAGGCGCGCAGCGCCGAACGCCAGCAGCTGCTCGGGCAATGGAAGCTGATGAAGGACCTGGTGGCCAGCCAGCAGCTGCTGCTCGAGCGCGAGCAGCTGATCCAGGGGCTGGATGAACACCGCCGCGCGCTGCAGCCGGGCGAGGCCTGCCCGCTGTGCGGCGCGCTCGAGCACCCGGCCATTGCCAGCTACCAGGCGCTCGATGTCTCTGCCACGCGCGCGCTGCTGGCGCAACGCCGGGCCGAACTCGATGCGCTGCGCCAGCAGGGCGAGGCCGCAGCCAGCGAACTCGCGCGCGCCGAAAGCACGCAGCGCGCCGTGCAATTGCAGCAGCAGGCGCTGGAGCAGGATCTGGCCACGCGCTGGCAGCCCGCCTGGCAGGCGCTGCGCGCGCAGTTGCCGCCCGCGCAGGCGCCGGACCTGGACGACTGGCAGCAGCCGCAGCGCCTGGCCCTGGCCCAGGCGCAATGCACGCAGGCGCTGGGCGCATTGGGCCAGGCCTTGCAGGCGGCGGAGCAGGGCGAGCAGCGGCTGCGCGCCGCGCAGGACCAGGCGCACGCATGCGAGCGCGCGCTGCTGGCCGCGCAAAGCGCCGATGCGCTGGCACGCCAGGCGGCGCAGGAGCTGGACACGCGCGTGCAGTCGGCCGCGGCGGCGCTGCAGGCGCTGGCCGCCGAGGACGCGGCGCTCGTGGCGCAGCTGCAGGCCGGGCTGGCCGAGGCCGGCCAGGGTCCGCTGCCCGCACCGGAGGACGCGGATCGGTGGCTGCAGGCGCGCCAGGCCGCATGGCAGCAATGGCAGGCCGCGCAAGCGCGCCAGCAGCAGCTGGCCCAGGCGCTGGCCCGGCTGGAGCCGGCCTGCGACACGGCGCAGGCCGAGGCGCAGCAGTGGGCCGCGCGCTGGCACGCCTGCGCGCATGAGGCCAGCGGCGCGGCGCCGGAGCCGGCCGCTGATCTGGCGCACTGCGCGCGCGCGATCGAGCAGGGCGAGGCGCAGTTGGCCAGCCAGCAGGGCCAGGCGCTGCAGGCGCAGGCGACGCTGGCGCGGCAGTGCGCGGCTGGCGCGCAGCGCGAAGCCGCCTGGCAGCAGGCGCTCGCGGCCAGTCCCTGGAGCGATGAGCAGGCTTATCTGCAGGCCGTGCTGGCGCCGCTCGAGCGCGAGCGCCTGGCAGCGCTGCAGCAGCAGCTGCAGGGCGAGGCCCAGCAGCAGCGCGCCTTGCAGGCGTCGGCGCAGGCGCGCCACCGGCAATTGGTGGCGCAGGCGTTGACCGATACCCCGCCCGCGGAACTCGGCGCGCGGCTGCAGTCGCTCGACGAGCAGCGTGCCGAGCTGGGTGCGCAGCGCGGCGCGGCCGGCGCGCGCCTGCAAGACGATGCCCGGCGCCGCAGCGGCCAGCAGGCCCTGCTCGAGCGCATCGCGCAGCAGGCGCGCGACTGCGAGCTGTGGCAGCACCTCGATGGCCTGATCGGCTCGGCCAAGGGCGACAAGTTCCGCAAGTTCGCGCAGGGGCTGACGCTGGACCATCTGCTGCATCTGGCCAACCGCCACCTGCTGCGCCTGCACGGCCGCTACCGGCTGCTGCGCAAGCCCAGCGGCGTGCTCGAGCTCGATATCGCCGACAGCTGGCAGGGCGATGCGGTGCGCGACACGCGCACGCTCTCGGGCGGCGAGTCGTTCCTGGTGAGCCTGGCGCTGGCGCTCGCGCTGTCCGACCTGGTGAGCCGCAAGACCTCGATCGATTCGCTGTTCCTCGACGAAGGTTTCGGCACGCTCGATGGCGATGCGCTGGAGACCGCGCTGTCGGCGCTCGATGCGCTCAACGCCAGCGGCAAGATGATTGGAATCATCAGCCACGTCGAGGCACTAAAGCAGCGCATCCCCGCGCAGATCCGCGTGGAGAAGGGCGGCGGCGTGGGATATTCCCGTCTTGTGCTCTAGGGCTGCGCTGCGACAATCCGGGCGGCGCGGGCATGTGCCGCGCCGTCCCCGTCCAACCACCCAGGGCCCATTTCCCGATTGCCAATGAATTTCAAGTCCATCGCCAAAATGGATCTGGGGCGCCTGATTCTGGCCCTGACGATTGCCAGCGTGCTGGTGTCGCTGGCCAATACGCTGCATGCCAGCTACCAGGTGCAGCGCCAGCAACTGATCGACGCCGCGCTCGAGACCAACCACGCCTATGCCAGCAAGCTGGCCGCGAGCACCGATGATTTCTTCGCCTCGATGATGCAGCAGCTGGCCTATGCGGCGCAGGTGGTGGCCAGGGACTTCGACAACCCGGCGCTCCTCAAGGCCGAGTCCGAGCGGCTGTTCCTGCAGACCGACAGCTTCAACTCGATTGCCATCATCGACCGGCAGGCGCAGGTCGTGTCGCATGCGCCGCAGACGCTGCAATTGCTGGGCAGGAAGCTCGAGACGCGCGGCGTGCGCAAGGCCCTGGCCGACCGCAAGCCGCTCATCAGCCAGCCCTATCTGTCGGCCGCGGGCAACCTGGTGATCTCGGTGTCGCAGCCGGTGTTCGACGCGCAGCGGAACTATCTGGGCATGATTGCCGGCACCATCTACCTCAAGCACGAGAACTTCCTCAACCGCCTGCTGGCCTCGCATTACTACCAGGACGGCTCCTATCTCTATGTCGTGGACCAGCAGCGGCGCCTGATCTATCACCCGCTCAACAACCGCGTCGGCACGGCCGTGGAGGACAACCTGGCCATCGAGGAGGTCATCGCCGGCATCGCGGGACGGCGCGAAGTCACCAACAGCGAGCATGTCGCCATGCTGGCCGGCTATGCCATCGTGCCGGCGACGGGCTGGGGCGTCGTGGCCCAAAGGCCAAAGACGGCCACGCTCGCGGCGCTCGATACGCTGATGCTCAAGGTGCTGCTGCACGCGCTGCCCGTCGCCGCGCTGTCGCTGGTGTTCATCTGGTGGTGCGCGCGGCGCATTGCGCGCCCGCTCCAGCAGCTTGCCAGCGGCGCGCGCACCATGGACGACCCGGCCACTGCCGGTGACATCCGGCGTGTCAGGTCCTGGTACTACGAAGCCGCGGAACTCCGGCAGGCCATGCTGGTGGGCATCGGGCTGCTGCAAAGGAACATCAACCGGCTGCGCCAGGATGCGCAGACCGATGCGTTGACCGGCCTGGGCAACCGCCGCACGCTCGACCAGGCGCTCGCGGCCTGGGAGCGCGAGAAGACGCCGTTCGCGGTGATGAGCGTGGATGTGGACTTCTTCAAGAACGTCAACGACACCTACGGCCACGATGTGGGCGACGGCGTGCTGCGCGCGCTGGCGCAGCACATGCGCGACTGCGCGCGCGAACGCGACGTGTTCTGCCGCATTGGCGGCGAGGAGTTCCTGGTGCTGTTGCCACGCACCAGTCCCCAGGTCGCGCTGCAGGTGGCCGAGCGGCTGCGCCAACAGGTCGAGCGCGCCGACATGGCGCCGGTCGGCCGGGTCACGATTTCCATCGGCATTGCCCACTGGGCCGGCGACGCGCAGGGCACCGCCGAGGTATTCAAGCGTGCCGACGAGATGCTCTATCGGGCCAAGCGCGCGGGCCGCAACCGCGTGGAGGTCGATATGCCGGAAATCCGCCGCGAGGCATGAAGCGCGTGGGCGGCGCAGGTAGGATATGCCTGAAAACGAGGTCCCCATCATGCGATTCATCCTCTCTTCGCTGCGCTGTGCGCTGCTGGCACTGGGCAGCGCGGCCTGCGCACTGCCGACGCTGGCCCAAGACACGGCGCTCTCGCCCCAGCACGCTGCCTGCATGGACAAGGCCGGCGGGGTCACCCTGGCCATGGTGGAATGCATGGTCAGCGAGCTCGGGCGCCAGGACAAGCGCCTGAACACCGCCTACGGTGCGCTCATGGTCGAGCTGGCGCCTGAGCGCAAGAAGCAGTTGCAGTCCGCCCAGCGGCTGTGGCTGCAGTACCGTGAGGCCAATTGCAGCTTTTATTTCGATCCTGATGGCGGCAGCCTGGCGCGCGTTGCCGCGCAAGGCTGCCAGTTGCAGATGACGGCCCAGCGCGCCCAGGAACTCACGGATTTGCGGCCGATGCGCTGAAGCCTGCACAAGGGCACTGGGCGCCGCCGGCATGTCAGTGCAAATCGCCATTTGCATGGGTGGCGTTCGATCTATTATTCGGATCGTGGCCCGGCTAATGATCGATAGCGATAAGCGATTGGCAAAAGGCGGCATGCCGGAGCGATTCACGTAATATGCAAACAAACGGAAATACCGGTGACTCCAGGAGGTTGAAGCCTTCTTTTGACCATCAAGGATGCTTTAGTGAAACTTCGCGCTGCAGCCGTTGAAAACCAGCCGCATGGGCGGATGCGTGCGCGCGGAGATCGCGGAGATCGCGGAGATATTTCCGAGCTTCGGCCTCCCATGAGCCGCAAGGCCTTGGCGGCCGCGCTTTTGGCCACCGCGCTGGCGGCCGTGCTGCCGGCCATTTACTGGGTCTCGCGCAATCAGCTGGCCGACCAGGATCTGCGCTCGGCCGTGGCCATGGAAAGCAGCGACATCAAATACCTGCTGCAAAATCAGTTCAATGGATTCGAGCTGATTGCGCGCAGCGTGCGTGGATTTATCGACGGCTCGGAAAATGTCACCGCGCAGGAATTCCATGTTTTCATCGATTCCCTGAACCTGCAGACCATCGCGCCTGGATTGCAGGGCGTGGGGTATGTGCGCTGGGTCGCGGGCAACAACGCGGCGGCGCGGGCCCGGCAGCTGCTCGAGACCAAGCAGGGCAGTGACCGCTATGCGATCCGGCCGCCTGGCGTGCGCGATGCCTATGCGCCCATTGTTTTCATGGAGCCCAGAAACGGCAATGAGCAATCGATTGGATTCGACGTGTTCTCGGTGCCGCAGGCCAGAATCTCCGCCGAGCAAGCCAGTGAAACCGGCGATCTGATCGCCACCGAGAAGATCACGCTGGTGCAGGACGGGCCCCAACGCAGCGTGGCCGGATTCGTGCTTTATCTCGCGGTTTACACGCCCGACCCTGAGGATAGCGGCGGGCCCGAAGTGCTGCGCGGCTGGGTCGACCTGCCATTTCGCCTGGTCGATGTGCTGCAGCCGATTGCCGAGTCCCTCGAGCCCGGGCTGCAGCTGGTTTTCTATGAAAAGGACAGCACCGGCGCGCAATTGTTCTCGCACGGATTTCCCAGCGGCGCTGCGGACAATGCCGCCAATCCCGCGGCCGCGCGCTACGCGAAAGCGGATTATCTGGCGTTCGCGGGCCGGCAATGGCATTTCCGCATCATTCCCACCGAGGACTATGTCGAGCGCAAACACAAATCCACCCACCACTGGGTGGCCTCGATCGGCCTGCTGCTGAGCGTGTCGCTGGGGCTGAGCCTGTTCCTGCTGCTGACGTCGCGCGACCGCGCGCGCGCGCTGGCGCTGGAGATGACCTCGAGCCTGCGCAACACCACGGCCGATCTCAACGATACGCTCGATGCCATTCCCGACCTGCTGTTCGAGATGGACCTCGACGGGCGCTATCTGGCGATCCGCACGAGCAACCAGGCCAATCTGAACCTGCCGGTGGACCAGGTGCTCAACCGCACCGTGTGGGACGTGCTGCCGCCCAAGGCCGCGCAGGTGCTGCACAACGCCATCAAGGAGGCGCATGTGCTCGGACGCAGCACCGGCAACCGCCTCGAAACCGATGTTGCCGGCGGGCCGCGCTGCTTCGAGCTGTCGGTGGCGCGCAAGCAGCGCATGGTGGGCATGGCGCCGAGCTTCATCGTGGTGTCGCGCGACATCACCGAGCGCACGCGCGCCGAGCGCCAGGTGCACCAGCTGGCCTATTTCGACGTGCTGACCGGCCTGCCGAACCGGCGCCAGTTCCTGGCCATCGCCCCGCACCTGATCGAGGACAACACCTCGCGCGACGGCTATGGCGCGGTGTTGATGCTCGACATCGACCACCTGAAGATGATCAACGACCATTGGGGCCACCAGTGCGGCGACGAGGTGCTCAAGCATGTCGCGGCGCGCACCAGCGCGGCGCTGGACCCGCGCCATGTCGTGGCGCGCTTCGGCGGCGACGAACTGGTGATCGTGCTGAACCATCTGGGCAAGGACTTCGCGCCGGCCAAGCAGGCCGCCGAAAAGGCCTGCCAGGACATCCTGGCGCAGATCGCCGATCCGGTCGCCTTCGACGCGCGCGAGTACCACGCCTCGGTCAGCATCGGCGTGGCGCTGTTCGACGGCGACGGCCGGTCCATGGATGAAATCATCAGCGGCGCCGACTCGGCGATGTACCTCGCCAAGAACGACGGCCGCAACACCTACCGCTTCTTCGACCAGGAGCTGAAGAACGTCATGGCCGAGCGCGCCGCGCTCGAGCAGGACATGCGCACCGGGCTGGACACGGGCGAGTTCTACCTGGTCTACCAGCCCCAGGTCGACCTGCACGGCCAGGTCATCGGCGCCGAGGCCCTGTGCCGCTGGCAACACCCGCAAAAGGGCCTGGTGTCGCCCGCGGTCTTCATCGACATTGCCGAGAAAAGCGGTTTCATCCGCCAGCTCGGACACTGGGTGCTGGAGCAGGCCTGCAAGACGCTGCGGGGCTGGCGCGCGGATGCGCGCCTGTCGCGCCTGAGCCTGGCGGTCAATGTCAGCGCCCAGCAGTTCCACCACCCGGATTTCGTGCCGCAGACCTTGGCACTGATGGCGTCCAGCGCGATCGACGCCGAGCGGCTGGAGCTCGAACTCACGGAAAGCATCTTTGCGCAGGACGTCGAGCAGATTGCCGAGAAGATGCAGACCCTCAAGGCGCTGGGCGTGTGCTTTTCGCTGGACGACTTCGGCACCGGCTATTCGTCGCTGAACTATCTCAAGCGCCTGCCGCTGGACCAGCTCAAGATCGACCAGTCGTTCGTGCGCGACGTGATTGCCGACAGCTTCGATGCATCGATCGTGGCGGCCATGATCTCGCTGGGCGAAAGCCTGGGCCTGAAGGTGCTCGCCGAAGGGGTCGAGACGCCCGAACAGCTTGAATTCCTGCGCAGCCGCGGCTGCCGGCTGTTCCAGGGCTACCTGTTTGCCAAACCGCTGTCGGAGGCGGATTTCCTGGCCTCTTTGCGGCAGGGCCCGGCCGGCGCCGGAGCGCAGGCCTGAGCGCGGGCGGCGGCCACAGGCGCTCAGCCGCCGGTCTTTTGCTCTCGCACTTCCTTGGCCGGCGCCGGCAATGTGGACAGCATATACATTGCCAGCGTTTCATAGAGCGGCCGCGCCAGCATGCGCGAGACCAGGCTCGCCAGCATGGCCGAGGCCATCAGGCTCAGCACCATGGCGTGGCCGTCCACCATCTCCATCACGATGATGAAGGCCGTCAGCGGCGCCTGCGTCACGGCCGCCAGAAACGCCGCCATGCCCATGGCAATCAGCGCCGGGGCGATCTGCGGGCCCATCAGCTCTGCCACGTTGTGGCCCACGCCCGCGCCGATCGACAGCGAGGGCGCGAAGATGCCGCCCGGGATGCCGACCCAGGCCGACAGCCAGGTGGCAATGAACTTGAGCGTGACATAGAGTTCGGGCACGTCGGCCTGGCCGACCAGCATGTGCTTGACGGCTTCCGAGCCCGCGCCAAAGGTCGCGCCGCCGGTGGCCAGGCCGATCACGGCCACGGCCAGCGCGCCCGCCGCGGCAAAGCGGATGGGAAAGCGCGCGCGCCAGCGGTTCAGCCGCTCGGGCGCGGCGGTGAGCGATTGGGCCAGCAGCTTGGCAAACAGGCCGCCGAGCACGCCGCAGGCCAGCGTGACGCACAGGCCCGGCAGCAGGGCGTCCCACGACAGCTTCGGCACCTGGATGCGGCCGAAATAGCTCAGGTTGCCAAACGCCGACACGCCCATCAGGCCGGCCAGCACGATGGCGGCAATGATCAGGCCGCTGGAGCGCGATTCAAGCTTGCGCGACAGCTCCTCGATCGCAAACACCACGCCGGCCAGCGGTGCGTTGAACGCCGCGGCAATGCCGGCGGCGCCGCCCGCGACCAGCAGCGCATGGCTGCTGATGCCCGACTTGGGCCCGAGCCAGCGGCGCGCATGGTGCATGACGCCCGCCGCCACCTGCACCGAAGGTCCCTCGCGGCCGATCGACAGCCCGGCGGCAAAGCCCAGCGTCGACAGCGTCATCTTGGCAAACGACAGCCACAGCGACACGAAGCGCGCGCGCAGCGAGGTGTCGAGCGCCGGATCGAGCGCGACGACCACCTGCGGTATGCCCGAGCCCGCGGCGCCCGGCGCCCAGCGCCGGGTCAGCCAGACGGCCGCCGCCGTGACCGCGGGCATCCAGAACAGCACCAGCCAGCCGCCCTGGAAACCGTAGATGTGCAGGAACAGCTCGAACGCGGTATCCGCCATCAGCGTGAATGCCACGACGCACAGACCGGCGGCCACGGCATAGGCCAGCACGATGGCGCGGTCCAGCCAGCGCCTGCCGTCGCGGAGTTCTTTGTGCAGGTTCTGAAGGAAATCCGGTTCTTGATGCATCCGTGCCCAGCCGCTTGTCAAAGCGCCTCATTGTGCATGAGGCGGACGCGGCCCGCAGGGCCGGCGCGTGCGACCCTGGCCGCGGCCGGGTCCCGGGCCGCCGCAGCTTCGCCGCTGCCAAGGCACCGCCAGCTTGCCGGCTTTTCCCGGCGGTGCGACGCAGCGCGTGCGCCATGGGCTTACAGTCGCTCCCATCCGCAGCGCGCCAGACAGACGGCTGGCGGCCGCCTTAGGCCCGGTTCCGGGCGCTGGCGTGAATGAGTATTGTTTGCTAAGGATCCATTGTGAGAAAAATTCTGTGCCTGCTTGCAGGCCTGTTCCTCTCGGCGGGGCTGCTCCATGCGCAACCCGCGGCCGCGCCCGCGGACGCGCGCCAGCTCTGGCAGTTGCTGGACTATGTGGCCGTCGACTACGGCGGGGCGGTGGAAAACGGCGCCGTGGCGAGCGAAAGCGAGTATGCCGAAATGCTGGATTTCACCGAAAACGCCGCCCAGCAGATCCAGCAGCTGCCGGCGCATGCCTCGCGCGCGGCAATTGCCGAAGCCATCAAGGCGCTGCGCGCCGCCGTCGAGCGCAAGGCCGAGCCGGCCGAGGTCGCGCGCCTGGCCCATGCGGCCAATGCGCTGGTGATTGCCGCCTATCCCATGCCGGTCGCGCCCAAGGCCTTGCCGGATCTGGCGCGCGGCGCGGCGCTGTATGCGCAGCAGTGCGCGTCGTGCCACGGCGCCACCGGCGATGGCAACGGACCGCTGGCCGCCAGCCTGGACCCGCGCCCGATTGCCTTCACCGACCGCGAGCGCGCGGCATCGCGCAGCCTGATGGCGCTGCACCAGGTGATCTCGCAGGGCGTCGAAGGCACGTCGATGCCGAGCTTTGCAGCCTTGCCCGAAGAAGACCTCTGGGCGCTGGCCTTCTTTGCCGGCACGCTGTCGTACGACGAGGCGATGCGCAGCCGCGGCGCGCAGCTGTGGCAGGATGCCAAAACCAGGCAAGGCTTTCCCGATCTCGCGGCCGTGACCACCACGACCGAACTCGCGGCCGCCGAAACCCTGTCCAAAGACGCGGCGCGCGATGTCACCGCCTATCTGCGCGCCCATCCGGACGCGGCCGAGGCCGGCAAGCCCGCGGGCCTGACGCTGGCGCGCCAGCGCCTCAAGGAAAGCCTGGCCGCCCTGCACGCCGGCAACCGCAGCGAGGCCACGCGCCTGGCGCTGTCGGCCTATCTCGACGGCTTCGAGCCCATCGAGCCCATGGTCGGCGCGCGCAACAAGTCGCTGCTGGTGGCGGTCGAGGACGCGATGCTCAACTACCGCTCGCAGGTGTCGGGTGGCACGCCCGAGCAGGCGCAAGCCGCGGCGGCGCAACTCGACCAGCTGTTCGCGCAGGTCGATGAGGAACTGGGCACGGCCCAGGCCGCGCCGCTGACCACCTTCATCGGCGCGCTGACCATCCTGCTGCGCGAAGGCCTGGAAGCGCTGCTGATCGTGGTGGCGATGATTGCCTTCCTGAAGAAGGCCGAGCGCCGCAATGTGCTGTATTACGTGCATGCGGGCTGGATCAGCGCGCTGGTGGCCGGCGCCTTCACCTGGGTGGTGGCCACCTTCCTGGTGGAGATCAGCGGCGCGAGCCGCGAGGTCACCGAAGGCGTGGGCTCGGTGTTCGCGGCCGTGGTGCTGCTGAGCGTGGGCATGTGGATGCACAACAAGAGCGCCGCGGGCCGCTGGCAGTCCTATCTCGACGAGAAGCTGTCGGCGGCCGTGGCGCAGCGCTCGGCCTGGGCCTTGTTTGCGCTGGCGTTCATTGCCGTCTACCGCGAAGTCTTCGAGACGGTGCTGTTTTACTCGGCGCTCACGGCCGACGGCAACAACGGCGCGCTGCTGGGCGGCTTCTTCACTGCCGTGGCGCTGCTGGCCGTCGTTGCCTGGATCCTGCTGCGCAGCAGCGCGCGCATGCCCATCGGCAAGTTCTTCTCGATCACCTCGGTGCTGGTGGCGGTGCTGGCCGTGGTGCTGATCGGCAAGGGCGTGGCCGGGCTGCAGGAAGCCGGCTGGATCGGCGTGCACCCGGTACTCGCGCCGCGCATCGAGATCCTGGGCGTCTTCCCGACGCTGGAGACGCTGCTGGCCCAGGCCGTGGTGCTGGCCATCGTGCTGGCCGGCTTTGCGCTGAACCGGCGCGCCGGTAGCAAGGCGCTGGCGCGCTGAAAGCCAGCAACCGGCGGCGACGTGCCGCCGGTGCGGGCCGCGGTCAGACCCCCACCACGGTCTTTGCAATCAGTCCCAGCTGCACTTCGGCCGCGCCGCCAAAGATGGTGAAGGCGCGGCTGTTGCAGTATTCGGGCACCAGCACGCTGGGCCGCAGCGCGCTGTGCGCGGGGTCGCTGCGCCAGCGCAGGCCGGACTGGCCGAGCGCGTCGACGCCCAGCTCGGCAATGCTCTGCTTGAGGCGGCTGGCGCGCAGCTTGAGGATCGACGCCACCGGCCCGGGGTTGGCGCCGGGCGCCAGGCCGCCCATGGTGCGCAGCTCCAGCCACTCGAAGCTGTCGATATCCGCGACGACCTCGCCGAAACGGCGCGCGAGTTCATCCGGGATGTCATCGCGCGCGGCCAACGCATCGGCCACGCGCTTGAGCTGCGAGCGCAGGCGCGGGCTGAAGATGCCGGCGCCGCGTTCGAACTCGAGCAGGTACTTGGCGCATTCCCAGCCCGCGTTCTCCGCGCCGACACGCTCGGCCTGGGGCACGCGCACGTTCTCGAAATGCACTTCGTTGACATCGTGGTCGCCGCCGATGGTGGCGATCGGCCGCAGCGTGATGCCCGGCAGCGCCATGTCGATCAGCAAAAAGCTGATGCCCTGCTGGCGCTTGCCCTCGCTGCTGGTGCGCACCAGCGCGAACATGCGGTTGGCATGGTGGGCGTGGGTGGTCCAGATCTTCGTGCCGTTGAGCACGTAATCCTCGCCATCGGGCTCGGCGCGCAGCTGCAGCGCCGCCAGGTCCGAGCCGGCATTGGGTTCGGAAAAGCCCTGGCACCAATAGTCGGCACCCGACAGGATGCGCGGCAGGTAGAAACGCTTTTGCGCCTCGCTGCCGTAGCGCAGCAGCACCGGGCCGACCAGCCGCGCGCCCATGGGGTGCACCAGGGGCGCGCCGGCAAGCGCGCATTCGGTCTCGAAGATGAAGCGCTGCAGCGCCGTCCAGCCGGTGCCGCCCCATTCGCGCGGCCACAGCGGCACCAGCCAGCCGCGCTTTTGCAGCGCCTGCTGCCACGGGCCCGAGACCTCGGGTTCGGGATACATCGCGCTGGTCGCGGCCTGGCCGGCGATCAGCGCGGGGGTCAGCTGTTCGGCCAGAAAGGCGCGCACCTCGGCGCGAAACGCCTGGTCGGCGGGGCTCAAATCCAGATTCATGCGGCCATCTCCATCGTGGCATTACCGGGGCCAAGCGTTCGGCTTTGCGCAAATCGGCCGCTGGCCAGCAAGGCGCGGCCGGCGCGCAGCGCGTGCGCCGCGCCATCGCCATCCCATTGCGCAAAAGCCATCAGGCTGCGAAAGCTGCTGGCAATCGGCAACTCCTCGCAGACGCCCATCGCGCCATGCAGCTGCACGCATTCCTGCGCCACATAGCGCGCGGCACGCGCGAGCTTGGTTTTGAGCAGCGCTGCCTGCCATGCGCAGTCCGCCGCGTTGGCGGATGCCAGCGACAGCGCTGCCAGCTCGCACGCGGCCTGGGCCTCGGCGCAGCAGACGGCCATCTCGGCCAGGCGGTGCTGCACCACCTGGAAGCCGGCAAGCGGCTGGCCGAACTGGCGCCGCTGCTGCACATAGGCCGTGGTCTGTTCGAGCGCGGCCTGCATGCTGCCCGTGGCGGTCCAGCAGCGCGCCACCAGGCCCTCGGCCAGCACGCGCTGCAACGCCTGCGCTGCATTGCCTTCGGACAGGCGGCTGGCGGCATCGAGCCGAACGCCGGCAAAGCGCAGATCGGCCGCGCGGCCGCCATCGCTGGTGTCATACGCGTCGATCCCGATGCCTGCGGCCCCGGGGTCGACCAGAAACAGCGCGGGGCTGTCATCTTCCAACGTGGCCGACACCAGCCAGCGCGCGGCGCCCGACGCCGAGGCAACGCAGCTTTGGGAGCCGTCGATCACCCAGCCCGCCGCCTGGGAGCGGGCGCGCAGCGCCGCCGTGCCGTGGGCCAGCGCCAGGCGGTGGGTGCCCGCAGCAACGCCGGGCAGCCAGGCCTGCTGCTGCGCCTGCGAGCCGGTCAAGGCCAGCAGCCGCGCCGCCACCAGGCAGCCATCGATCCACGGCTCGACCACCAGATGCCGGCCCAGCGCGCGCGCGAGGAGTCCGGCCTCGAGCGCGCCCAGCGCCATGCCGTCCATGTCCTCGGGCAGCACCAGGCCGAGCCAGCCGAGTCCGGCCATGGCCTGCCACACCGCGGCATTGCCGCCGTCGCGCCACAGGCTGGCTTCGCGCTGGCGGAAGTCGTAGTGGTGCCGCAGCCAGTCGCTGGCGCTGTCGGCGATCAGCTGCTGTTCTTCGGTCAGGGCAAAGTCCATGCTCAGTCCGCCTTGATGTTGGCGGCCTTGATGACCTTGTCCCACTGCGCGATGTCCTTGCGCAGGAAGCTGGCGAACTCGGCGGGCGTGTTGCCGATGATGTCCAGGCCCCAGGTCTTGAACTTTTCCTGCATCTCGGGCTCCTTGAGGATCTCGGCGACCGCGCCATGCAGGCGGTTGATGGCCGGCGCCGGCGTGCCGGCCGGCGCCATCAGGCCCAGCCAGGGCATGGCTTCATAGCCCTTGAGGCCGGACTCGGCCACCGTGGGCAGATCGGGCAAGGTGGCCGAGCGCCGCGCCGTGGTCACGGCCAGCGCGCGCAGCTTGCCGGCTTTGACGAACGGGCCCGACGAGCCCCAGGCATCGAACATCACATCGACCTGGCCCGCGACCATGTCGATCAGCGCCGGGCCGCTGCCCTTGTAGGGGATATGCACCAGGAAGGCCTGGCCCATGTTCTTGAACAGCTCCATCTCCAGGTGCGTCGAGGTGCCCATGCCGGTCGAGCCGTAGTTGAGCTTGCCCGGGTTCTGGCGCGCATAGGCCAGCAGTTCGCCGACGTTCTTCACCGGCAGCTTGGGATTGATGGCCAGCACATGCACCACCGACGCCACCTGCGTCACGGGCGCGAAGCTCTTGATCGCGTCGTAGCCGACCTTTTCATAGAGCAACGGCGCGGTGCCCACCGAGGACGCCGCGAGCAGCAGCGTGTAGCCGTCGGCGGGCGCGCGCGCCACGGTGTCCGAAGCCAGCACCGTGCCCGCGCCGGGGCGGTTGTCGACGATGACCGGCTGCCCCAGGCGTTGGGCCATCTTCTCGGCCAGCGCGCGCGCCAGCAGATCGGTGACGCCGCCCGGCGGGAAGGGCAGCACCATGCGCACCGGCTTGGAAGGATAGTCCTGGGCCTGGGCCAGGCCGGGCGTGGCAAGCGTCGCCAGCGTGGCGCCGGCAAGCAGCGCAGATACCAGGCGGCGGCGGATCGAAAGGCGGTGGCTCATGCTGTCTCCTCTTGGGGTTGGAATTGTGCGGCCGGCGCCAGGGCCTGGCCGGCTTGCGGCTTCACCAGTACCAGCGCATCGAGCGCGTCGGCGCCCTGGCCCTGTGCGCGCACCTGCAGCGGGTTGATCTCGACGTCCTGCACTTGATCGCGCAAGGCCCAGGCGGCGTCGCCCAGCGCGGCAATGGCGGCGCAGGCGGCGTCGACATCGGCCACCGGCCGGCCACGGAAGCCATCGAGCAGCGGCCAGGCCTTGAGCGACTGCAGCATCGCGCGCACCATGGGCGCATCGACCGGCAGCAGCCGGTGCGCGACGTCGCGGTAGAGCTCGGTCAGCACGCCGCCCAGGCCCACGGTGAGCGCCGGGCCGAACACCGGGTCGTGCGTGACGCCCGCGATCAGCTCGGCCACGCCGCCCGTCGCCATGGGCTGCACCAGCAGTCCGTCGATGCGCGCATCCGGGTCGTATTCCCGTGCCGATTGCAGGATCTGCGTGGCGGCGCTGCGCACCGCGGCCGCATCGGCGAGCGCCAGGCGCACGCCGCCGGCCTCGGTCTTGTGCGCGATGTCGGCGCTGAGGATCTTCAGCACCACCGGATAGCCGATCTGCGCAGCCCGCGCAACCGCGCCTTCGGCATCGTGCGCCACCAATCCGGTGAGCGAAGGCACGCCATGACCCGCGAGCAGTTGCTTGGTGTCGAATTCATTGAGGCGCGCGGGCAGGGCGGGCACGGCCACGCGCGGCTGTGCCTGCTGGCGCTGGCGCAGCGCGGCCCACTCGGCGGTGGCCTGCTGGCGCGCCAGCCACAGGCAAAAGGGCGCGAGCGCCTGGGTGCAGCGCGCGAGATCGTCGAATACCGGCACGCCGGCCGCACTCAGGCGCGCGCGGCACTGCGCCTCGCCGGTGTCGAGCGCGACAAACAGCCGCGGATGCTGTGCGCAGACCTCGAGCAGCGGGTCGGCCATGCGGTCGAGCAGATAACCGGGCGCCGCGACCACCACGGTGTCGATGTCCGCGCATTGCGCCAGCGCCTCGAACACGGTGCGCACGAAACCCGGGGAATTGACGATGTTGCCCGTGACGTCGACGGGATTGCTGACCATGCCGTAGTCGGGCACGCCGGCGCGCAGCAGCGCCTGCAATTCGGCGGGCAGTGTCGGCACTTCGAGGCCGGCAAGCGTCAGCTTGTCGGCGAGGATCGCGCCCACGGCGCCCGACATGGTGACGATGGCCACGCGCCGGCCGCCCGCGCGCGCGCGAAAGCCGCTCAGGTAGCCCAGGTCGGCCATGTGGGCGAAATCCTGGCCGCGGATCACGTTGAGCTGGTCGAAGCTCGCGCGGTACACCGCCAGATCGCCGGCCAGCGCCGAGGTGTGCGACTGCACCGCCTCGGAGCCTTTCTCGGTCTCGCCGGCCTTGTAGATCACCAGCGGCTTGCGCTGCGCCGCCAACGCCAGCGCGGCATCGATGAAGCGCGCGCCGTCGCGCAGCTGCTCGACATAGCCCAGCACGCAGTCGGTGCCTGGGTCCTGCGCGAGGTATTCGAGGTATTGCGCGTACTCCAGCGTGGCTTCGTTGCCGGTGTTGATGAAGTGGCTCACCGGCACGCCGCGCCGGCGCACCAGGCCGAACACCGCCGAGCAGACATTGCCGCTTTGCGTCAGGATGCTCACGCGCCCCGGTTCGGTCTGCGCCGGCACGTTGACGAAGATCGACGCAAACGCGGTATAGGCCTGCAGGTTGAGATTCGCAAAGCCCATGCAGTTGGGGCCGGCCACGGCCATGCCGCTGCGCGCCACGAAGGCCTCGAGTTCGCGCTGCAGCGCGGCTCCGGCAGCGCCGGCTTCGGCAAAGCCCGCGGCATAGACAATGGCCGCGCGGATGCCGCACCGGTGGCAGCGCTCGAGCATGGACAGCACTTCGTCGGCGGCAATCGCCAGCACCGCGAGATCGGGCACGGCGGGCAGCGACTCGACATCCCGGTAGCAGCGGTTGCCGAACACTTCGGCGTATTTCGGGTTGATCGGATACACCTCGCCCGCATAGCCAAAGCGCTGCAGCAGATCGAGCGGCATGCCGCCGATGCGCGCCGGGTTGCTGCTCGCGCCGATCAGCGCAATCGAGCGCGGCGCCAGCAGCGGCGCGAGGGCGTGAGTCGATGCGGCGTTCATGCCTTGGCTCCCTGGATGGCCGTGGCCAGCCCGGCCTCCTTGGTCTGGCGGTATTCCTCGCTCACATGGCTCAGCTGGTGCACATCGAAATGCGCCGACAGCGCCTGGCGCATGCCTTGCACATCCATCGAACGGTTCAGCGACTTCTTCAGCAGCTGCATGGCAAACGGTGGCGCCTTGGCAATGCGTTCGGCCAGCGCCAGCGTGTCGGCCGCAAGGCGCTCGCGCGCCACCACGCGGTTGACCATGCCGTATTCGCGCGCCTGCTGCGCCGTGAGGCGCTCGCCCGTGAACAGCAGTTCCTTGGCCTGGCGCAGCCCCAGCACCCAGGGGTGGATCAGCACCTCGAGCGAGGCCGCGCCCATGGTGTGGGTCACCGGGTCGGAGAAAAACGCATCGTCCGAGGCCACGATCAGATCGCACATGTTGGCCAGCATCAGGCCCGCGGCGATGCAGCCGCCCTGGACCTGGGCAATGGTGGGCTTGGGGAAGTCCCAGATGCGCAGGCAGTAGCTGAAGTAGCGCTGCTCCTCATAGGCCCAGCGCTCCTCGACGCTGAACCCGGCGCGCTCGGCCTGGGCCTGCTTGAGGTCATGCCCGGCCGAGAAATGCGGGCCCGCGGCGGCCAGCACCACCACCCGCGTGGCGGCATCGCGGCGCGCGCTGTCGAAGGCCGCATCGAGTTCGTCGAGCATCTGCTGGCTTTGCGCATTGCGCATCTCGGGGCGGTTCAGGGTGATGCGGCGGACCGGGCCGAGCTGCTCGGTCAGGAGGTTCGAAGTACTCATGGCAATCCTTTGTCTGGAGCCACGATGATCCCGATAAGATGTCCACCGAGCGAGATCAAATTGAGGAAAATCCTATATGGTGAGCAAAACTAGTGAAACTCCGGGGGCGCAGAACATGCGCCGTTCCCTGCTGGTGCTGCGCGTGCTGGGCCGGCACCAGGAGGAGGGCATCAGCGTCACCGATGTCATTGCCCAGACGCAGCTCGAGCGCTCCACCGCGCACCGGCTGCTGACCTGCCTGGTCGAGGAGCGCTTTGCCGAACGCGACCCGCTCACGCGCCGCTATCGCCTGGGCATCGATGCCATGCAGATGGGCCTGGCCTCGCTGCGGCGCGCACCGCTGGTGGCCTCCTACCAGCCGCTGATGCAGCGCCTGGCGCGCACCTCGGGCGACACGGTCTACCTGCTGGTGCGCCAGGGCGACTACACCATCTGCCTGCACCGCGAAGACGGGCCGTACCCGGTCAAGGTGTTCAGCACCCGGGTCGGCGACGCGCGCGTGCTGGGCGTGGGCGTCGGCGGCATGGCGATCCTGGCGGGCCTGGCCGATGAGGATGTGCAGCGCATCCACGCGCAGCACCAGGCGGCATTCGATGCCGCGGGCCTGGGCGACGCCGCGTTCCGCCGCACGATCGCGCGCACGCGGCGCAGCGGCTGCGCCGAAATGCTCGATACCGTGACACCTGGCGTGGGCGGGGTCGGCATGGCCATTGCCAACGCCGAAGGCGCGCCCTTCGCGGCGATCTCGATTGCATCGATCCAGCCGCGCATGCAGGCGCCGCGGCGCGCCGAACTCGCGGCACTGCTGGCGCGTGAGCTGTCGGCCGGCAGCGGCGGCTGTTAACCATCTGTCACACGCCTTCCTCTTGCGCGCCTGCGGCTGCGTATAGACTGCTGCGCATGATGCTGGACTACAACCCTGAAGATTTGGACGTCACTATCTCCGAGTTGCTGGTGGCGACCAGCGACTCCGCCGACCCCGAACTGCCCGCGGCGGTGCCCGAGGTACTCCGCCTCATCCGTGCCAAGCTGAACATGGATGTGGCCTTCGTCTCCGAGATCACCGACGGTACGCGCACCTTCAAGGCCGTCGACAGCATGCCGGGCTTCACGCCGCAGCTCGAAGCCGGCATGTCGGGCCCGGCGGAAAAGAGCTGGTGCCAGTTTGTGGTCGAAGGCCGGCTGCCCGAGGTCATGCGCGATGCGGCGCCGTTTGTCGCCTCGGGCCAGGCACCCGACCCGGGCTTTGCGATTGGCACGCACCTGAGCACCCCGGTGCGGCGTGCCGATGGTTCGGTGTATGGCACGCTGTGCTGCTTCAGCCGCGGCGTGAAAGCCGACACCGATATCGATCTGCTGCGGCGCACGGCCAACGTGCTGGCGGCCAAGCTGGGCACGCCGCCGGCGGCCGCCCCGGCCTAGCTCAAAGCAGCGCCGCCAGTGTCAGCCAGAAGTTCCAGCCCTCGGCCCGGTTGCGCGCGCCCCACTCGTGGTAGATCTTGGCGTTCACGTAATACCGAAGCCCGCCCAGCTCGAACAAGCTGCCGGCCTGCGGGCCGATGCCGTTGATGCGCGACTTGTCGTGGCCCAGGTAGGCGCCGCTGCCTGAATCGCCCGCGAGCTGGCGGTGAAAGTAGCCCACCAGCCCGACATGCGCATAGGGCGTGACGAGATACGACGCGGCCCAGTCGAGATGCGCATTCCTGCCGCTGCGGAAATCCTTGTCCGGGTTGCGGCCATACTCGGTCACGCCCCCGACCAGCGAAAACTCCAGGCGCCGCTGGGCGTTGAAATAGGTATACCCGGCGCCCAGGTCCACGCCGCGGCGGTTCTCGCCGACATTGGCGAGCCGGCTGGCGCTGTACGAGCCCGTGGGCAGCACGCCCGACACATACGCCAGGTAGTTGTGCGCGCCGTCGTTCCATTTGAGGTTGGCGTTCGGATAGAGATCGGCCGCTCCCGAGCGCGCGTCGCTTTGCGAGCCTGATGACGACAAGCCCCCGGGCAGCGTGTAGGTGACATTGATCTTCGAGCGCGAGCGGCCCGCGCCAATGCCCAGCCCGATCGCGGGACGCGCGCCCAGCACGCGGGTTTCAAAGGTGTAGGTGGGCATGAAAAGCAGCACATTGGTCGCGCCCTTGGCATCCGTGGTGAGCCGCGTGCCCGGTGCCGGTTCGCGCGCGTCCGTGGCATCGACATCGAGACGCACATAGACCAGCGGCAACGACCAGCCGGGCGCATTGGCCACGGCAGCCATGCTGCCCAGCTGCCCCGGCCGCCAGAAGCTCAAGCCGATTTCATTGGCATTGGCACACGGGGCCATGGCCCCGAGGAACAGGGCGCCCCAGAGGCGGGCACATGGCTTCATGCGGATCTCCTTCGCGGCAGACATGGGGATGGGGGCTTCAAGCCCTTGTTATTGGATGTAGGTCGTCTCCTACGTCAGCGTAACAGGTATCGCAGCTTTTTGTTACATCGAAATTACGTAGTGCCGTGCCGCGCGCCTACGGCCCGGGCCTGCCGGTGCGCCTGGCGGGCCCGTCATTCCCTGTGTGTGCGAGGGGCAGCGCCGGCGGTGGGCCCCGCACAATGTGTTGCAGTGTTGATATATGGCGCCGGCGGCCATTGCAGCAGCCGACGCGACCAGGGCCTGGCTCCACAGCGTCATTGACTGCTGCAGTCCGGCCTGGGTGCACTGGACTCAGCGCGCCACAGCGGGCCGCTGTAGATGCCAGTCGGTGGCCTGCTGGTAGAGACAACCGACATCGATCAGGCGCTGCTCTTCGAGATGCGGAGCGATCAGTTGCATGCCCAGGGGAAGGGCATTGTCCGGACTGAAGCCCACCGGTACCGTCAGCGTGGGCACCCCCAGATGCGTGAACGGCAGATTGAAGACGGGCGAGCCCGTGGCGCCAATGCCCGCGGGAGCGGTGCCCAGCGCCGTGGGCGTGACAAGGATGTCGGCCTCGGCGAAGGCCTGCGCGAACGCAATGCGGTAGTCGTTGCGCACCGACTGGGCCTGCAGATACTGGTCCGCCGTGATTTTCAGTCCCTCGGCGATGAACGCCTGCAGGCTGGGATCGAACAATTCGCCCCGGGTCTTGAAGGTTTCGGCGTGGTAGCTCGCGACTTCGGCCTGCATGGTCAGCTGCTGGGCCTGGGCCGACGCCGCGAAGCCGCGCGGCGCCTTGACGCTTACCACGCGCACGCCGGCGCCGCGCAGCTCGGCCAGGGCCTGCATCATCGCGGCCAGGCTGGCGTTTTCGGCCGCGGCGAAATAGGCGTCTTCGAGGATGCCTATGGTGTAGTCGTTCTGGCTGCGGATGCTCAGCGGCTGATGCGGCAGATAGCGCGTGGCCTCGTCCGTCGGGTCCGGGCCCGACAGCGCGTTGTAGACCAGCGCCGCGTCCTCCACGCTGTGCGTGAACGCGCCCACATGGTCCAGGCTGCGGCCGCAGGGATAGACGCCGGTCTTGCTGATGCGGCCGTAGGTGGCCTTGAGCGCGCTCACGCCATTGAAGGCCGCGGGCCGCGAGATCGAGCCCGCGGTCTGCGTGCCCAGCGTGAACAAGGCCATGCGCGCGCCCATGGCCGCGGCCGAGCCGCTGCTCGATCCACCGGGCGTGTGGCCCGGGTGCCAGGCGTTGGTCGTGGGCGGCGGGTTGCCCAGGTTGGCAAACTCGGTGGTGGTGGTCTTGCCCAGCAGGATGGCATCGTGGGCCTTCAAGGTCTTGATGACCGTTGCATCCTCATCCGGGATATGGCCCTGCAGGACCTTGGAGCCGGCTTCGGTGGCGATGCCCGCGGTGCAGATGATGTCCTTGGCGCCATAGGGAATGCCGAACAGCGGCGGCAGCTCCCGCAGCGCGCCCAGCTTCTGGTCGAGCGCGCGCGCATGGGCCCTGGCGTCTTCGAGCCGCAGCCGCTTCCAGGCCTTCACCTGCGGCTCGGCGGCCGCGATGTTCTGCACGTATTCCTCGAGCAGTTCCGAAGGGCTGATGCGCTTTTCCTGAAGAAGCGCGCGGGCGGCCGTGAGCGTGCTGGGTGAGGTCATGGTTCGGGTCCTTGGTGGATGGCACTGCAGTCTTACTTCGCGGCGACCACGCTTTGCGTGAACGTGCCTTGGACGATGTCCGCGTAGTGCATGTCGGTCTTGATGTTGCCGACGAACTTCTGCATGTCGATCGCCGTCTTGAACGCCTTCTCGGTGATCTGCACATTGGCCGGATAGACATTGCTGTCGAGCATGCGCTGCACCGCGGCGTTGACCACGGCGCCATCGAGCGAGGCGAACTCCTTGCGCGCCACGGCCTTGGCCTTGTCGGGGTTGGCGTGCATGAACTTCAGCGAATCGTTGATGGCTTGCACGAAGCGGCCGACCAGCGCCGGGTTCTTGTCGATCAGCTGCTGCGAGGTGTTGATGGTCGAGAACGCGTACTCAGGGTACTCGGCCGTGAAGGCGTGGACCACCTTCATGCCCTGCGCGATGCCTTGCTCGACCTGCGGCTGGTAGGCGACGCTGAAGTCCGACTGGCCGGCCAGCACCGGGCCCAGTTCGGAGCCGTTCTGGACTTCGGTCACGGTGACATCGGCCTTGTCTTTGAGCTGGTTGGCGATCAGGAACTTCTTGAGCAGCGTGTTGGAGGTGCCGGGGGCCAGGCCCACGGTGATCTTCCTGCCCTTCATGTCCGACGGCTTCTCGTAGGCCACGTCCTTGCGCGCCAGGATCCAGACGGGCGCGCTGTTGGCCACGGCGCTCACGGCCTTGGCTTTGCCGCCGCGCTCCTGCGCAAAGCCCACATGTTCGGGGCCGTGCACCGAGAACTGGGCTTCGCCCGCGAGCACCGAAGCCAGCGCCGTCGGGCCCGAGCCCGCGGAGCGCACCACCGGTACGTCAATGTGGTATTTCCTGAAAATCCCCTCGTGCTTGGCGACATAGACCGGGAGATACAGCAGGCTGTGGAAGGCCTCGGTCACGAGCACCTTGTCGGCCGGCTTATCCGTCTGCGCCATCGCCGCCTGGGAAACTCCGAAAGCAATCAAGCTGCTGACGACGATCTTGGCAAGAACTTTCATTTTCAACCTTTCAGTGCTGTTTACTTGGAATTCCAGGGAAGGATGTTTTTCTCGACGCGCGCGACGAGGGCATAAAGCGTCACGGCCACGAGCATGAGCATCATGATTCCGACCCAGACGGCATTCAGGTTGAACAGATTGCCGGAGACGAAAATCATGCGGCCCAGCCCCTTGTCGGAAGCAATGAACTCGCCGCCGATCTCGGCAATCAGCGCAAAGCCGATATTCAGGCGGAAGGAGGCAATGATCCAGGGCAGGGTGGCGGGAATCACCAGTTTCAGGAAGATCAGGCGTTGGGTGGCGCCCAGCGAGCGCATCAGATTCACCAGGCTGGAATCGATCTGGTGCGTGCCCTGGTAGGCCGACAGCAGCGACACGATAAAGGTCGCGACAAAAGCCAGCGCCACCTTGGACAGCATGCCCGAGCCGAACCAGATGATGATCATCGGCGCGAGCGCGATTTTCGGCAGGCCGTTGAGCGCGACAAAGAACGGATCGAGAATGCGCGCGATATAGGGAAAGCACCACAGCAGCAGGCCGCAGAACGCGCCCGACAGGCTGCCGACGAGAAAACCAATCAAGGTGGCCTCGACGGTGGCATAGGTGTCCTGCCAGAGCTGCCCGGTTTCCATCAGGCGCACGGCCTCCTGGTAAATGCCCGCGGGCGAACCCATCAGAAACGCGTTGATCGCGCCCTGGTCGGCGGCGATTTGCCAGGCCGCCAGCATGGCGGCAATCATCGCAATGCGCAGCAGATTGGCGATCCAGAAACTGCTTTTCCATTGGAAGCGCCGGCGCTTTTTCGCGGGAGGCTTGACGGCCTGTGCCTTGGCTGTGACGGGCTGGCTCGAAGCCGTCGTTGCGGCAATGGCGGCGGAGTGAGTGGCTGCTGTCATCGCGTTACCGTCCAATCTGTATATCGAGGTCGGCCCAGATGGCATCGAAGAACTTCGAGTACCGCGGGTCGTTGCGTGCCTTGAGGCAGGAGGCGTGTTCGCGCGCCAGGCCGATGTCGTAGATTTTCTTGACCGAAGTCGGGCGCTGGGTCATGACCGCCACGCGGTCCGACATTGCAATCGCTTCGCCGATATCGTGGGTGATCAGCACCACGGTTTTGCCCGACTCGCGCAATATCGACACGATCTCCTCTTCGAGCACCAGGCGCGTCTGGTAATCGAGTGCCGAAAACGGTTCGTCGAGCAAAATGATGTCGGGGTCGGTGATCAGCGTCCGAATCAACGCCACGCGCTGGCGCATGCCACCCGACAAGGTATGCGGATAGGCGTTGGCGAAATCCGCGAGCCCGTATTTGTGCAGATATTCGAGCGCCTTCTTCTTGCGGATATCGCTGGGTATGCCTTCGATTTCCAGGCCCAGCACCACATTCTCCAGAATCGTGCGCCACGGGAACAGCAGGTCGCGCTGCAGCATGTAGCCGATATTCGTGCCCACGCGCTTGTAGTTCATCTTGCGGTGGACGATCTCGCCACTGCTGGGTGCCAGCAGATTGGAGATGATGTTGAACATCGTGGTTTTGCCGCAGCCGCTGGGCCCGACGATGCTGATGAATTCCGCTTCGCGGACTTCCAGGGTGATATCCCTGATGACTTCGACTTCGTTGCCTTCGGCATCTTCGAAAGTCTTTTTCACTTTCTGCAAGGAGAAGGCCACTTGCGCGTCGGCAACTGCCGGATGCTGCTCCAGAATTTCCATGTGCTCTCCCGGATAAACGTCAGATTCACAATCGTTCCGGGCAGGTATCAGCAAGTGGTGTGCCAGCTTTTTCCAAATAAATGCCGCCGGTCTGCTGTGCCGCCGCACCAACAGCGCGCAAATGCAGCTTCGGGCACATCCCCGATGGTGCACTTGTGCGGCACTGGGCACCAGACCGGGCAGCCGGGCTTGGTGGCGGTCTGCCGGCCATGCGCGCGGGACTGTGCAGGACAGCGCCGATTGCTCTACGATCGGGGGCTGGCTGCATCCATGGTCCAGCCATGGGGGCGAACCCGACGCAGGCCGAAGGGCCGCCGGACTGTGACCCTGACCCCGGCCTTGGATGGCCCCTGGAGCTTTAGTGAATGATTTGCCCGAATCCATTGCGCACGATGTAGCCGCGGTGGCCCGTATCAGTGCCGTGCCTTCGATCCTGCGCATCATCTGCGACAACACCGGCATGCGCTTTGCGGCCGTGGCGCGTGTCACCGATGGCACCTGGACGGCCTGCGCGGTAGAGGACCACATCGCGTTCGGCCTGCTGCCAGGTGGCCAGCTCGATGTGCACACCACGCTGTGCAAGGAGTCGCGGGCCGCAGGCATGCCCGTGTCTTTCGACCATGCCAGCGAGGACGCGCGTTACCGCGACCACCACACTCCGCGCATCTACAACATCCAGAGCTATATCTCGGTGCCCATCATCCGGCCGGACGGCAGCTACTTTGGCAACCTGTGTGCGATCGATCCCAGTCCGAACATGGTGTCGGATGCCAAGACCATAGGCATGTTCCAGAACTTTGCCGAGCTGATCGGGCGGCAGCTGGTGCTCGAGCAGCGGCACGAGGAAACCGAGAAGGCCTTGCACGACTCGCGCCAGGCCACCGAACTGCGCGACCAGTTCATTGCCGTGCTCGGCCACGACCTGCGCAACCCGGTGGCGTCCATGCGGGCGATCAGCGAAACCATGCTGCGGCGCCAGGACGCGGAGATGCTGAAGTACGGCGCCCGATTGCGCGCCAATGCGCGGCGCATGGCGCGGCTCATCGACGATGTGCTGGATCTGGCGCGCGGCCGCATGGGCTCCGGCATGGGCGTCGACATCGTGCCGCTCACCGATCTCGAGCCCCGGTTGAGGGAAGTGGTCGCAGAGCTCAGGGACTCCCATGCCGCGTGGAACATCATCGAGAACTACGCTGTCGGCGAGGCGGTGGAGTGCGATCTGGGCCGGGTGCAGCAACTGGTGTCGAATCTGCTGGGCAACGCCCTGGCTTATGGCGACCCCGCCCAGGCCGTGACGGTGAATGCGAAGGTGGACGGCAACTGGCTGGAGCTGTCGGTGTGCAATGCCGGCACCCCCATTGCCCCGTCATGCCTGGCGAGAATCTTCGAGCCCTACTGGCGCCCCGCGGAAAGCAAGCCCGGCGGCGGCCTGGGGCTGGGCCTGCATATCTGCGCGATGATCGTGAAAGCGCACGACGGCACCTTGCATGTCAGCTCGTCCGCCGAGGCCGGCACCTGTTTCACCGCGCGCCTGCCGGTGCGCAAGGGCGTGACGGCCATCGCGTGAGCTCGGCAGGGCAGGGCTGCCCGGCTGGTTCACTGCCCGATGGCGCCCGCGCCGCCCAGCTGCGCCACCACCGGCTTCCACTTGGCCGCTTCGGCCTTCACATACGCCGAAGCTGCGGCGTCGCCGATATGCAGATCGGCAAAGATGCCCTGTTCGGCCAGCGTGGCGGCCATGGCCGGCGTGCCCATCACCACGCGCGTGGCGTCGGCCAGCGCCTTTTTCACTGCCGCGGGCGTGCCGCGCGGCACGGCCACCACATTCCACAGGCTGGCCTCGAAGGGCGCGGCGAGCTCGGCGGATTCGGCAATGGTGGGAATGTCGGCAGCGAGCGTGAGGCGCTGCGCCGTTGCCACGCCAACGATATGCATGCGCCCGCTGCGGTGGAAGGGCAGCATCACGCCCAGCGTGCCGACCGCCATCTCGATGGCGCCGCCCATCAGGTCCTGCATGGCCGGGCCCGTGCCCTTGTAGGGGATATGCAGCAGCGGCGCGCCGGTCAGCTGCTTGAAGCGCTCGACCGCGACATGCATCAGCGTGCCGGTGCCGGGCGAGCCGTAGTTGTATTTGCCCGGGTTGTGTTTGGCCGCAATCACCAGGGACTTGAGCGTCTTGGGCATCGATGGGCCGACCGCAAACGCCACCGGCGCGCCGCCCAGCACGGCGATGTAGTCGAAGTCGTCGGCGGCGCTGTAGCGCGGCCGGGCTTCGGTGAGGTTGTAGAGCGCATGCGTCGAGGCGGTCGCAAACAGCAGGCTGTAGCCGTCGGCAGCACTGTTTTTCACATCAAGGCTGCCCAGCGTGCCCGAGGCACCGCCCTTGTTCTCGACGATCACGGTCTGGCCCAGCTGCTTGCCCAGCGCCTCGGCATAGAAGCGCGCAAAGCTGTCGACCGGCCCGCCCGGAGGAAACGGCACGACCAGGCGCAGGGTGCGCGCCGGCCAGGCCTGGGCCCGGGCCGGCAGCGTGGCGGCGAAAGTGGCGGCGCTGGAAGCTTGCAGAAAGTCGCGGCGGTGCATGGTAACTCCTGGATTCGCCAGCCGGCAGGCGCTGGGGTGGGGGATCTTGGTGGGGGAGCTCATTTTTCGCGCGGGACGTTCATGCTTCGACAAGCTCAGCACGAACGGTTTGGGCTCAGCACGAACGGTGGGGGCTCAGCACGAACGGTGGGGGCCCAGCATGAACGGTGGGGGCTCCGCACGAACGGTGGGGCCGACCAGGTGCGATGGCCGGCCCTTGCGGCTTCAGAGGCCGCGTTCGCGCAGCGCCTGGGCCTGGCGCTCGATGAGCCGGCCCAGTTCGGCCATGTCGATGGCGCCCAGCACCGGGCCCGGACGGCGCACATAGGCCGAGCGGATCGCGCCGCGGCGCCGCAGCGTTTCCTTGCGCAGCGCCAGGCCCAGGCCGTACTGGAATTCATGGCGCAGCAGCGGCAGGTAGAGGTTGTAGAGGTCCTCGGCTTCGTCGGCGCGGCCCTGGTCGAACAGCGCGCAGGCCTGCACCAGCATCTCGGGATAGGCAAAGCCGGTCATGGCGCCGTCGGCGCCGCGCAGCATTTCCTGCGGCAGGAACAGGCCGCCATTGCCCACCAGGATGCTGATGCGCCGGCGGCCCGCATCGGCGCTTTGCGTGCGCAGTTCGCTGAGCTTGCGCATGCCGGGAAAGTCCTCGTGCTTGAGCATCACCACCTGCGGGAAGTCGTCGATCAGCTGCAGGATCACGCCCACCGACATGTGCACGCCCGTGACCTGCGGAAAGTCCTGCAGGCAGATCGGGATGTCCGGGCCCAGCAGCCTGGCCATGGTCGCGAAGTAGTGGTAGACCTGCTCGTCGGTCTTGAGGTTGGCGACCGGCGCCAGCATCACGCCGGCCGCGCCCTGGTCCATGGCGGTTTTCGCCAGGCGCTCGACATGGCGGTTCGAGGCATGGCTCACGCCCACCACCACCGGCACGCGGCCATCGATGCGTCCCAGCACGCGGTCCATCACCGCCAGCGTTTCCGCTTCGGTGAGCTTGGGCGCCTCGCCCATCATGCCGAGGATGGTGAAGCCCGTCACGCCCTTGTCGAGGTAGAAGTCGGTCAGGCTGTCGCAGCTGTCGAGGTCGAGTTCGCCGCTGTCGGTGAACGGCGTGGCGGCAATGATGTAGACGCCCTTGGACGTCTCGCTGATCTTTTCGGGGTACATCGGTTTCCTTTGGTGCGACGGTTTCGGGAACGGGTTCAGCGGCTGGCGCGGCGGTGTTCGAGCCGGCCGAGCCAGCGCGTCAGCGGCCACAGCAGCGCGAGGTACATCAGCGCCGCCAGCATCACCGGCGAGGGGTTGTAGACCAGCGACTGCGCATCGCGCGCGGCGCGCAGCAGCTCGGGCATGGCCACCACGCTGGCAATGCTGGTCAGCTTGACGACCTCGATGCTGTTGCCGACCAGATCGGGCAGCACGTTGCGCACGGCCTGCGGAATCAGCACCAGCCGCACGGCCTGGGCGCGCGTGAGCCCGGTCGAGCGCGCGGCTTCCATCTGGCCGCGCGCCACGCCTTCGAGCCCGGCGCGGAACACCTCGGCGTAGTAGCTCGCGTTGTTGAGCACGAAAGCCAGCGCCACCGCGGCGACCTTGCCCAGCTCCAGGCCCAGGAACGGGCCGCCGAAGTAAATCAGGATCAGCAGCACCAGCGGCGGGAACGCGCGAAAGAAGTCGATATAGCCAATCAGGCTCCAGCGCAGCCAGCGCCGGCGCGACTGCGTCAGGGCCAGGGCCAGCGCCAGGCCCGCGGCCGCGCCCAGCGGAATCACCAGCGCCGACAGCCAGATCGTGGTCCACAGGCCGTTCAGCAGGTGCGGAAACACCTGCGCGTAGACCTCGAGGTTGAAGAAGTTCTGTATCAGGCTTTCCACGGCTCACCTCTGCTGCCAGTGTTGTTCGAGCCAGCGCGAGAGCGCGACCAGCGGCAGGAACACGACCAGATAGGCGCCCGCGGCCATCATCAGCGGCGTGGGGTTGCCGGCGTAGCTGCTCGCGCCCTGGGCGTTGTTGAGGATCTCGTTGAGCGCCACCACCGAGCCCAGCGCGGTGTTCTTGGTGATCGAGATCACGCGGTTGGTGAGCGGCGGCAGCGCGCGGCGCAGCGCCTGCGGCAGCACCACCAGCCGCATGGCCTGGGGCCAGCGCAGGCCGGTGGAGCGCGCGGCCTCGAGCTGGCCGCCGGGCACGGCCGAGATGCCGGCCCAGATGCTTTCCTCGGCATAGGCGGCCAGCACCAGCGACAGCGACAGCCAGGTCACGGCAAACGCCGACAGCGGCAGGCCCAGCGCGGGCAGCCCGAAATACAGCACGATCAGCACCACCAGCGGCGGCAGCGAACGCATGATGTCGGCAAACGCGATGATGGGCAGCGCCAGCGCGCGCCGGCCCAGCGCGCGCACCAGTGCCAGCAGCAGGCCCAGCAGCGTGCCGGTGACGACCACGGCCAGGCCGACGCCTATCGTCACCAGCGCGCCGGAAGCAATGACCGGCCAGTACTGGCGCGCGACTTCCGGATTGAAGAAGGTGAACAGGAAACCGCTGTCTGCGAGCGTCATGGACGTTGGCTCCCGTAGCGCGCGAGAAAGCTCTGCGTGCGCGGCTCGCGCGGGTGCTCGAACAGCTCGGCGGCCGTACCCTGCTCGACCACGACGCCGCCATCCATGAACACCACGCGGTCGGCCGCGGCATGCGCAAACGCCATCTCGTGCGTGACCACCAGCATGGTCATGCCGCGCTGGCGCAGGTCGCGCATCACGTTGAGCACGTCTTCGACCAGCTCGGGGTCGAGCGCGCTGGTGGGCTCGTCAAACAGGATCACCTGCGGCTTGAGCGCCACGGCGCGTGCGATGCCCACGCGCTGCTGCTGGCCGCCCGAGAGTTCGCCGGGATAAGCGCGCGCCTTGGCCCCGAGGCCGACCTGCTCGAGCGCCTGCTGCGCCAGCGCCTGGGCTTCGGCCTTGGAGCGACGCTGCACGTTGCGCAGCGCAAGCGCCACGTTGTCGAGCGCCGTGAGGTGCGGGTAGAGGTTGAATTGCTGAAAAACCATGCCCACGTCCTGGCGCAGGCGGTTGATGTCCACCGTGGGCGAGGTCACCTGGTGGCCGTTGGCCAGGATGGAGCCGCCGGTCGGGGTTTCGAGCAGATTGCAACAGCGCAGCATGGTGCTCTTGCCCGAGCCCGATGGCCCGATCACGCAGACCAGCTCGCCGGCGTTGACCTTCAGGTCCACGCCGCGCAGCACCACGTTGCTGCCATAGGACTTGTGCAGCCCGGAGATTTCCAGCATGGCCATCAGGCGCACTTCGGCGTCACGGGGGTGGCGTCGTAGCCTTCGGTGCCGGGCACGCCGGTGCCGGGGGCGATCTTCACCGCGGCGTCGTCGGCGCCGGGCTGGAAGCCGAACCACTTGACGGCCAGCTTGGCAATGGTGCCGTCCTGCTTCATGCACTTGAGCGCGTTCGAGGCCGCGTCGCGCCCGGCCTTGTCGTCGGCGCGAAATGGCAGCGCCCAGACCAGACCGGTCTTGATGGTGTAGCTGGTCTTGAGATTCGGGTTTTGCTTGGCGGCCCAGGCGACCACCGTGGTGCCGGCCAGGTTGTAGTCGGCGCGGCCCGATTGCACGGCCTGCACCGCATCGGCATTAGCGCCGTAGACATCGAACTTGAAGCCGTATCTGGCGGCGTTGTCGCGCGCCCAGCCTTCGTAGTTCGAGCCCTTGTTGACGGCAAGGGTCTTGCCCTTGAGATCCTCGAGCCGGGTGACGGCCGGCGCGGCCTTGGTGCCGAGGAAGGTGTAGTCGGTGTCGAGATAGCCTTCGGTGAACAGCAGCGATTTGGCGCGCTCGGGCGTCACCGTGACCGGCGCCACCAGGAAGTCATAGCGCTTGCTGTTGAGGCCGGGCACCAAGCCCGAGAACTCGGCGCCCTCGATCTCGATCTTGCGGCCCAGGCGCTTGGCGAGTTCCTCGCCGAGATCGACGTTGAAGCCCTGCACGCCGCCGCCGAGCTTGGCCATGGCGTGGGGCGCGAAGGTGGCGTCGACGGCGCTGCGCAGCGGCGCCTGGGCCAGGGCGGCGCTGCTGGCAAGGCACAGCAGCGACAGGGAAATGCGGGTGGGCGTGGATTTCATGGCGAAACTCGTGAAGGAATCAAAAACAGGGGAGGGGTGTCAGTGGCGGCGCTTGAGCCCGACGAGTTCGCTCAAGCGGCCGCGCTCGGGCGAGGGCGCGCTCTGGCGGGCCAGCGGTTCGGGCCGGCCGCGCGCAAGGTAGTGGCCCGTGCCGCGCTCGACCTGCAGCTGGTTGTCCTGCACCACGCAGCGGCCGCGGCTGAACACCGTCTCGGGCCAGCCCTGCAGCACGCGGCCCTCGTAGGGCGTGTAGCCGACGTTGTCATGCAGCATCGCGGCGCTGACCTCGACGCGGCGCTCGGGATTCCACAGCACCAGGTCGGCATCGGCGCCCACGGCAATCGCGCCCTTGCGCGGCGCCAGCCCGTACATGTGCGCATGGTTGGTGGCGGTGAGCGCGACGAATTCCTCGATGCTGATGCGGCCGGCCATCACGCCTTCGGAAAACAGCAGTGGCAGGCGCAGCTCGATGCCCGGCACGCCATTGGCCATTTCCTTGAAGGTCGTGGCGTCGCCCTTGGGCAGCTTGCCGCTCGCGTCGAAGCGGTAGGGCGCGTGGTCGGACGAGTACACGCCCAGCGTGCCATCCTTGAGGCCGTCCCAGACCGCGGCCTGCGAATCGGCGTCGCGCGGCGGCGGGCTGCAGCAGAACTTCGCGCCCTCGACTCCGGGAAGGTCGCTGTCGCTGGCTTCGAGAAACAGGTACTGCGGGCAGCTTTCGGCATATACCGCGGCGCCCAGGCGGCGCGCATTGCGGATCACGTCCACGGTCTCGCGGCCCGCGACATGCACGATCAGCACCGGCACATCGGCCAGACGCGCCAGGGCAATCGCGCGGTGCGTGGCTTCCGACTCGGCGAGCTGGTCGTGCGCCACCGCATGGAACTTGGGCGCGGTGTGGCCGCGTTCGAGCAGCCGGTGCGCGATCCAGCGGATCATGTCGTGGTTCTCGGCGTGCATCATGACCAGTGCGCCTTGCTCGCCGGCCACGGCCATCACCTCGAGCAGCTGGTAATCGTCGAGCTTGAGCTTGTCGTAGGTCATGTAGACCTTGAGCGAGGTGATGCCATCGCGTATCACCTGCGGCAGATGCTCGCGCAGCGCGGTCTCGTCGGGGTTGGTGAGGATCAGGTGAAAGCCGTAGTCGATCACCGCCTTCTCGGCCGCGCGCTTGGCGTAGGCCGCGACGACCTCGGGAATGCTGTCGCCGCGGTGCTGGGCCGCGAACGACAAGATGGTGGTGGTGCCGCCAAACGCCGCGGACACCGTGCCCGAGTAGAAGTCGTCGGCGCACATCACGCCCATGCCCGAGAGCTGCTCGATATGGCAGTGGCTGTCGATGCCGCCGGGCAGCACCCAGCGGCCGCTGGCGTCGACGTCGCGCGTGCCCGCGGGCAGGCTGGGCGCGATCTCGACGATCACGCCGTCGCGCACGCCGATGTCGGCCGAGAAGCTGCCGTCGGCATTGCTGATGCGGCCGTTGCGTATCGTCAGGTCAAAAGAAGATGAGGTCATGGCTGGGACTAGAAAGTGCCGGGGTAGGAACCCCCGTCAAGAAGCAAGTTCTGCGCCGTGATGAAGCCGGCCTGCACGCTGCACAGGAAGGCGCAAGCATCGCCGAACTCCTCTGGCCGGCCGAAGCGCCCGGCGGGGTTGGCGGCGCGCCGGCGCGCCAGCACTTCGCCTTCGGGCAGGCCGTTGTCCGCGGCCCACTGGCGCGCGGTTTCCAGCAGCCGGTCGGTCTCGAACGGGCCGGGCAGCAGGTTGTTGATGGTGACGTTGTGCGCGACATGCGTGCGCGCGATGCCGGCGACAAAGCCGGTGAGCCCGGAGCGCGCGCCATTCGACAGGCCCAGGATGTCGATCGGCGCCTTCACGGCCGACGAGGTGATGTTGACGATGCGGCCAAAGCGCCGCGCCGCCATGCCGTCGAGCGTGAGACGGATCATCTCGATCGGTGCCAGCATGTTGGCGTCCAGCGCCGCGATCCAGGTGGCGCGGTCCCAGTCGCGGAAATGGCCGGGCTTGGGGCCGCCGGCATTGTTCACCAGGATGTCGGGCGCGGGGTGGGCGGCCAGCGCCGCGGCACGGCCTTCAGGCGTGGTGATGTCGGCGACCACCGCATGCACCGTCACGCCATGCGTGCGGCGGATCTGCGCGGCGGTGTCTTCGAGCGCTTCACGGCCGCGCGCCAGCAGCGTCAGGTGCACGCCTTCGGCGGCCAGCGACTCGGCGCAGGCCCGGCCCAGGCCGCGGCTCGACGCGCAGACCAGCGCGTGGCGGCCTTCGATGCCGAGCTTCATGCCGACACCCCGCCAGAGCGGTGGGCGGCGCCGGTTTCAGCGGGACAAAAAGCCGGGGTGGACGGCGTGGAGTGCAGCATGGAGGACGGCCTTGAATGCGTTGGTATGGCATTCATTATTCCGACCACCCCCCGGCATGTCGCGTGAAACTTTGGCCGTCGTCATTAACATCGTGTTAATGGCTTTGCGTGGAAACCCGAAACCCCTCGCGCTCCATCACGCGCTGCAGCACCTCGACGAAGGCCTGCGCGGGCTGCGACATCGGTTCGGTGCGCAGCCGCACCAAAGTGGCCTTGAGCACGGGTGCGTTGAGCATCGGACGCACCACGAACTTGCTGGCCGCCCAGCTGCTGGCCGAGAACTCGTCGACCAGCGCAATGCCCGCGCCGGCCTGCACCAGCGCGCACGCGTTCTGCGGCGAGCCGGCCTCGATCGAGGCGCGCACCGTCTCGCCGCTGTCGGCGAACAGCGCATGCACCATCGCGCCAAACGGCGACTCGCGGTCATAGCCAATCAAGGGGAAGGGCAGCAGATCGGCCACGCTCAGCGTCGCGCGCCGCGCCAGCGGATGGTTGTAGGGGCAGATGCAGACCAGCCGCCCGCTGCCCAGCTCCTCCATCTCCAGATTCGGATGGATCACCGGGAGAATCGTCACCGCCAGGTCGGCCTGGCGGTTGAGCAGGCGCTCGGTCAGCGGCGCGTGGCCCAGGTACTGGAAGGTCAGCTTGACCTGCGGATTGCTGTGGCGGAACTCGGCCATGGCCAGCGGGATCACGGCCTGGCCGACGCTCGGGCTGGCGACCAGGTTCAGTATGCCTTCCTGGTGTTCGCTGAGTTCGCGCGCCAGTTCGTTGACGCGCTTGACGCCCGCATAGACCTGCTCGACCTCGTGGAACAGCTTCTTGGCCTCGGGCGTGGCAAACAGCCGGCCGCGGATGCGCTCGAACAGCGGAAACCCGACGCGCGCCTCGGTATGCGACAGCAGCCGGCTCACCGCGGGCTGCGAGACAAACAGCAGTTGCGCCGCGCCGCGGATCGAGCCGGTGATCATGACGGCGCGGAAAACTTCGATCTGGCGGAGGTTGAAGCTCATGGGGAAATGCGCAGGTAGATAACAAGGTGTTAATCATGACGCATGAATTGGCAAGTGTCGAAGTCGGCTGGCGCTTCTACACTGCCAAGCCTATCCAGCTCCCACGAGGCAGCCCATGCGCGACACGCTTTACGTCATCAATCCCAACAGCAGCCAGGCCGTCACCGCCGGCATCGACAGCGCGCTGGCGCGGCTGCGCCGGCCCGGCGGCGTGCGCATCGAATGCGTGACGCTGGCCGACGGACCGCCGGGCGTGCAGACGCAGCAGGATGTGGACCGCGCGGCGCTGTCGGTGCTGGCCTTCGCGCAGCAGCACCAGGACCGGGCCGCGGGCTTCGTCACCGCCTGCTTCAGCGACCCGGGCCTGCAGATGCTGCGCGAGCTGCGCGGCGTGCTGTCGCTGGGCATCAGCGAATGTGGCGCGCTCACGGCCATGACGCTGGGCCAGCGTTTGGGCGTGATTGCCATCTTGCAGGGCTCGATAGCCCGCCACTGGCGCAACTGGGGCGCGATGGGCATTGCCCAGCGCGTCGCGGGCGAGGTCGCGATCGGCCGCGGCGTGAGTGAACTCTCCGACCATGCGGCAACGCTCGAGGCCATGGTTGCGGCCGGCAAGCGCCTGCGCGACGAGCACGGCGCGGATGTGCTGCTGATGGGCTGCGCCGGCATGGCCGCGTTTCGCGCGCCGCTCGAAGACGCGACCGGCCTGCGCGTGGTCGAACCCACGCAGGCCGCGGTCGCCATGGCCCTGGGCCGCATTCAACTCGACTGGTGAACCATGAGCAATCTGCACCCCCAACTGCTGCAACGCCTGCATGCCGCCGTCGGCGCTGCCGGCCTGGTTCTCGACGACGCCGCCAAGGCGCCCTATGAAAGCGACTGGCTCAGGAAATGGAACGGCCGCAGCTCCATTGTCGTGCGCCCCGCCGATACCGCGCAGACCGCGGCCGTGATGGGCATCTGCCATGACACGCATACGCCGGTGGTGACCCAGGGCGGCAACACCGGCATGAGCGGCGGCGCCACGCCCGATGCCAGCGGCGCGCAGGTGGTGCTGAGCACGCAGCGCTTGAACCGCATCCGCAGCGTCGATCCGCTCAACAACACGCTGACCTGCGAGGCCGGCGTGCTGCTGGCGCACATCCAGGCCGCGGCGCAGGAGGTCGACCGCTTCTTCCCGCTGAGCCTGGGCTCCGAAGGCAGCTGCACCATCGGCGGCAACCTGGCCACCAATGCCGGCGGCATCGCGGTGCTGCGCTACGGCAACGCGCGCGAGCTGGCGCTGGGCCTCGAGGTGGTGCTGCCCGACGGCCGCGTGTGGCATGGCCTGCGCGCGCTGCGCAAGGACAACACCGGCTATGACCTGCGCGACCTGTTCATCGGCTCCGAAGGCACGCTGGGCGTGATCACCGCCGCCGTGCTCAAGCTCTCGCCGCGGCCCGTGGCGCGCGCCACGGCCTGGGTCGGCGCGCGCGATATCGCCGCGCTGGTGCAGCTGCTGGCGCGGCTGCGCGCCGATTGCGGCGAACGGCTGGTGGCGTTCGAGATGCTGTCGGCGCCGTCGCTGGCGCTGATCCTGGAACAGGTGAGCGAGGTGCGCGCGCCGCTGGCGGGCGAACACGCCTTCCATGCGCTGATCGAGCTCGCCGACACGCAGGGCGAGGGTCTCGCGGCGCTGCTCGAACGCAGCCTCGAAGCGGCGCTGGAGAACGCCTGCGTGCAAGACGTGGCGCTGAGCGTGAGCGGCGCGCAGACCCAGGCGCTGTGGAAGATCCGCGAAGGCATCTCGCAGGCGCAGATGCGCGCCGGCAAGGCCGTCAAGCACGACATCGCGCTGCCGATCTCGGCCCTTGCGGCCTTTGTGCAGCAGGCCGACGCCGCGCTGCAGGCCGCGCAGCCCGGCGTGCGCATCATCAATTTCGGCCATCTGGGCGATGGCAACCTGCACTACAACGTGCTGCTGCCGCGCGATACCCCGCCCGAGGCGCTGGCGGCCGCCACGGCGCGGTTCAACCGCATCGTGCATGACCTCGTGGCCGAGGCCCAGGGCTCGATCAGCGCCGAGCACGGCGTCGGCCAGCTGCGCCGCGACGAGCTGCGCCACTACAAATCGGAGGTCGAGTTCGACCTGATGATGCGCGTCAAGCAGTCGCTCGACCCGAACCAGATCATGAACCCGGGCAAGCTGATCTGACGGCCATCGGGGGCTTTGCCGGTGGGATCGGCAGTCGCGCGCGCGGGGTGGCTACAGTGGAGGCTTTTGCCTCGCAGCACGACCCATGGGCCACACCAGACGACAGATTCTCCAGCTTGCCGCGCTGGGCGCAGCAGCGCCCGCGTGCCAGACCTTCGCCGCGGCGCCCGCTGCGGACCGCGATGCGCAGCTCCGTGCTGCGGCTGAGCAGGTGATGCGCGCACACGGCGTGGCCGGCATGGCCATTGCCGTGACGCACCAGGGCCGCCATCGCTTCCATAACTTCGGCCTGGCTTCGAAGCCCGGCAATGCGCCCGTCACCAGCGACACGCTGTTCGAGATCGGCTCGATCAGCAAGACCTTCACCGCCACGCTCGCGGCGCTGGCCGAGGCCAGCGGCCGTCTGTCGCTGGCCGACAGCCCGGCGAAGTTCCTGCCCGAGCTGCGCGGCAGCCCGATTGCCGCAGTGGATCTGCTGGGCCTGGCCACCCATACGGCAGGCGGCTTTGCGCTGCAGTTGCCCGACGGCATCGACACGCCCGAACAGCTGACGGCTTATTACCGCGCCTGGACGCCGTCCTATGCCCCGGGCACGGCGCGCAGCTATGCCAACCCGAGCCTCGGGCTGCTGGGCATGGCGGCGGCCAAGGCCTGGGAGATGCCCTTCACGGACGCCATGCAGAAGATGCTGTTTCCCGCGCTGGGGCTGCGCGATACCTATCTCGACGTGCCAGCGTCTGCCATGCACCGCTATGCCCAGGGCTACGACAAGGCCGATGCGCCGGTGCGCGTGAACCCCGGCCTGCTCGCGGCCGAAGCCTATGGCGTGAAGACCAGCGCGCGCGACCTGATCCGGTTCATCGACCTGAATATCGACCCGTCCAAGGCCGGCGAACCGCTGGCGCAGGCGCTCGCGGCCACGCGCCGCGGTTATTTCCAGCTCGGCGCCATGACGCAGGATTTGGTCTGGGAGCAGTACGCGCTGCCGCCGGCATTGGACATCCTGCTGGAAGGCAATTCCAGCCGCGTGGCCCTGGAGACACTTGCGGTCGAGCGGCTGGTGCCGGCGCGCGCGCCGCAACCCGGCGCCTGGGTCAACAAGACCGGCGCCACCAACGGCTTTGGCGCCTATGTGGCGTTCGTGCCGCAGCAGCAGATGGGCGTGGTGATCCTGGCCAACAAGAACCTGCCGGCCGCGGCGCGCGTGCGCCTGGCTTTGCTGCTGCTTCAGGGCGAAGCGCGCTGAATCGTTCTATCCTAGGCGCTCAACTGAAGGAACACCGCATGGCACAGAACCCCTCCGAACCGCCCAAGGTCTGGACCCCGCCGCCCGCGCTGGGCGGCAAATTCGGCAGCATCAACCGGCCGACGGCCGGCGCCCAGTTCACGCAGGAGCTGGCGCGCGGCGACAAGCCGCTGCAGCTGTACTCGATGGAAACGCCCAACGGCATCAAGGTCGCGATCCTGCTGGAGGAACTGGCCGCGCTGGGCGTCGCGGGCGCGGCCTACGATGCGCACCGCATCGACATCCTCAAGGGCGAGCAGTTCGGCAGCGGCTTTGTCGCCATCAACCCGAATTCGAAGATTCCCGCGCTCGTTGACCAGAGCGAGACGCCGGCGCTGCCGGTCTTCGAGTCGGGCGCCATCCTGCTGTACCTGGCCGAGAAGTTCGGCCACTTCATTCCCGCCGGAGCGCAGCGTGCGCAATGCCTGTCGTGGCTGTTCTGGCAGATGGGCAGCGCGCCCTATCTGGGCGGCGGCTTCGGCCATTTCTATGTCTATGCGCCCGAGAAGATCCAGTACGCCATCGACCGTTTCACGATGGAAACCAAGCGCCAGCTGAGCGTGCTTGACAACCAGCTGCGGGACAACGAATACCTCTGCGGCAGCGAGTACACGATTGCCGACATGGCCGTCTGGCCCTGGTATGGCGGCGTGGCGCTGGGGCGGGTGTACAACGCGGCGGAGTTTCTCGATGCGCAGGCGTATCCGAACTTGTTGCGCTGGGCGCATCAGATCGATGGGCGTGCGGCGGTGAAGTCGGGCAGCGCGCTGTTCAAGTGAGCGGGACGCAGCGGCCCGCGCGCGCCCGGCGTGCGCCGTGGGGCATGGCCAGCATCCTGGCCATGGCGTGCCTGCCGGTCGTGCTCGCGGCCGGCTATTTTTTCGGCTATCCGCCGCGCTGGCTGCTGTGGAGCTACCCGGTAGGGAGCGTTGTGAGCTTCTTCGCCTACGCTGTCGACAAGTCGGCGGCGCGCCAAGGCAGAGGGCGCATCTCGGAAAAGACGCTGCACTGGCTTGGGTTGCTCAGCGGCTGGCCGGGCGCGCTGCTGGCGCAGCAACTGCTGCGGCACAAATCCTCGAAGGCGCAGTTTCGTGCCGTTTTCTGGTGCAGCGTGGTGCTGAACATCCAGGCTTCTATTTTTCTTGCAAGCCCATATGGGCAGGCGCTGGCAGGACGCTAAGGCCTTACGCAGCGCCCCCCGCAGCGCTCAGATAAGCACCTTGCGCGCGCTGTTGGCTTTGGACCAATGCAGGATTTCGTAGCTTTGGCGCAAGCCGGCGGCAAAGAAGGGGTCGGTTTGGATCAGCGCCTCGATCTGCGCACGAGAGTCTGCCTCGGCGATCCACAGCCCGCCTTTCGCGGCCTCGTCGGGCGCGTGGCGCAGCGAACCGGCAATCGGCACCACGTCCTTGTTTTGTTCCAGCCAATCGATATGCGCCTGGAGGTGGGCGGCACGCAGGTCAGCGTGGTCGGGCTTGTCGGTGAAGATGATGGCAAAAAGCATGCGGTGTCGTGTGCCGTGTCTGCGAGTGTGGGGTGACGGGATTGCGGCTTCACTCGAGATGATCACCCTTCGACAGGCTCAGGGCGAGCGGTTTGCGCCCTTGGACAGGCTCAGGTGAGCGGGACACGCGCTTCCAAGGTTCCCTCCGTTCGTCCTGAGCCTGTCGAAGGATGGACGGCCAGGAGTCAGGTACGAACAAGCGTAGGTTGGTGGCGCGACACCCAAGCTTCGACAGGCTCAGGGGGGCCCGCCTAGGGTGAACGGGTGGCATCCTTCGACAGACTCAGGATGAGCGGATTACACCCTTCGACAGGTTCAGAGCGAGCCGGATATGCGTTTCGCCCGGCGCAGGGCGAACGGGCGGGCCGGGCAAGCGCTTCGGTGTCCACCCGCACCCGCACCCGCACCCGTCGCCGCGCTCAGCCCAGCACCTGGCGCCGCGGGCGCGGCTGATTGGGCGCGGCGCCGATCGGCTGGCCCGAGGCCGGCACGGCGCGTTCGCGGCCCCAGGCGCGGATGTTCTCGATCTGTTCGGGCGCGGTCTTGGACAGCGGCACCACGTTGATGAAGCTGCGCCGGAACAGGTCCGGCGTCACGGCGGCATCGCCGTCGAGATAGGCTTGCTTGACGACTTCGCGCACCGCCGATTCGAGGTCGGAGCCGGCAAAGCCATCCGACAGCTCGACCAGCTCGGTCATCAGCTCCTCGGGCATGGCCTGCTTCAGGCCGCGCTGGATGTAGATGTCGATAATCTCGCGGCGCTCCTGCGGCGTGGGCAGGTCGACGAAGAACAGCTCGTCGAAGCGGCCGCGGCGCAGCAGCTCGGGCGGCAGCTTGGAGACGTCGTTGGCGGTGGCGACCACGAACACACGCGCGCGCGCTTCCTGCAGCCAGTACAGGAACTGGCCGACCAGGCGCGTCGAGGTGCCGCCGTCGCCGCCCCCCTGCGCGCCGGCGAGGCCCTTCTCGATCTCGTCGATCCAGAGCACGCAGGGCGAGACATGGTCGGCGGTGGCCAGCGCATCCTTGAGGCGCGACTCGCTCTGGCCCAGGTACTGGCCGTGGATCGTCGACAGGTCGAGCCGGTACAGCGGCAGGCCCCAGTTGGCGGCAATCGCCTTGGCCGACAGCGACTTGCCGCAGCCCGGCACGCCGACCAGCAGCACGCCGCGCGGCGGGCGGATGCCGCGCTCGCGCAGGTCGGCGGTGAGCAGCGGACGCTCCTTGTCGAGCCACGACTTGAGGCCGCCCAGGCCACCGACATTGAGCTCGGTGCCGCGCACGGCCACGCGCTCGATGCCCGAGATGTCGGCAAAGATGCGGTCCTTGGCGTGCATCAGCTCGACCATGTCGGCCTTGCTCACGCGGCCGTTGGCCAGCAGCGTGGCAATAATGTTTTCCGCCTCGATGCGCGAGATGCCGGCAAGGATGGCCGCGGCGCGGCGCTCGTCGTCGGCGTCCCATTCGATGGGAAAGTGGCTGCGGTAGGCGTCGAGGTTCTCGCGGATGATGGCGTGCATCTCGTCTTCGGTGGGGTAGGACAGCGCGAGCGACATGCCGGCGCGCTGCAACTGGCCCCAGACCGGCTTGGTGGTGATGACCACCACCACGCCGCTGTGCTCGGCCGCCAGCATCACCACGTCGAGCAGGTGGCGCGCCGACGCGGTGTCGTCCTCGATGTCGGAGATCTCGGTCAGCACCACCGACAGGTTCTGGCGCTGCGCGAACTGCTGGCTCGCGAAGTCCACGGCGCCCGCGGCCGAGCGGTCCTCGTTGACCGAGCGGCCGGTCGCGAGTTCGCGCGTGCCCTGCGACAGCGTGTGCACATAGACCGGCGCGTTGAGCGTGGCCACGACCTCGCGCATCAGGTCGAGCACGCGCGCGCGTTCCGCGCTGCGAATGGAGATGAACGGAATCCGCGCCTTGAGATAGCGCGTGAGGGTGGCCTTGAACTCGGTGGTGTCGCTCATGGAATGCTTCAGATCAGGATATTGCGCCGCCGCGGGGCTGCGGGCGGCGTGGCCGCAGGTGCTGCGGCAGGCGCAGGGGCCTCGGGCACAGCGGCCAAGCTCAGCGTGTCGTAGCGCAGCAAGGGATTGTTTTGCAGCAGCAGGCGCAGGCGCCCGCTGCGGTCGGCGCGCGCCGAGTCTTCGAGCGATTGCTGCGAGCGCTCGGCAAAGCCGCGCACCTCGCGCACCAGGTGGCTGCGCAGCGTCTCGGCAAAGGCCGGCAGCTGGGCCAGGCGGTGCAGGAAGAACAGCGACTGGCGCGCGTTGACGATGGCGCGCACCACGCTGGCTTCATCGGCGCCGGCGCGCAGATCGCGCGTGAGCCGCTCGGAGCAGCGCGTGAGCCGCGCATTGAACTCATCGGCCAGGCGCTGCGCAAACAAGGGACCGACGCCGCCGCTCCAGGCCAGCGTGCCGCGCGCCATCTGCGCCAGGCAGGCATCGTCTTCCAGGCCCGATGCCAGCCGGTCGAGACAGTCGCTCCATTGCGCGTAGGTCTGCGGACCCGTCGGTGGCAGCGGCATTTACTTCACGCGGCGGATGAAGGGCGTGGCCGGCAGCAGATCCCACGCGGGCAGGGCGCCGGCCAGTGCATCGCGCGCATCGTCCGGCACCGGTTGCGCCACGGGCGTTGCGGCGGAAGTCGAGCCCGCCGCCGGCGCGGGGGCCAGCCCGGGGCGGGCGGGGGGCGTATTGTCGGGAATGATCGTGCGGTTCATGCGCTGGCTCCTGCGGGGCTGTTGACCATGACGCGGCGCACCGTGTCATGCGATGAGAGGATGTGCTGCTCGGGGCTGATGCCGCCCAGCAGCGCCGCCACCTCGGCGGCCACGGCATCGCGCCGGGCGATGTCGCGGCGCAGTTCCACGGTTTCGGCGAGGCAGGCACGCAGCGCCTGGGTCGATTGCTCGAGCAGCCTGGCGAAGTCGGCCTTGACCTTGGCGCGCCGCTGGTCGAGCTGGCGGTAGGTGAGCCACACCCAGCCCAGCGCCGCGGCGCCGATCACGAAGCTGAACCAGCCCATGCTGAACGACAGGAACAGCATGGCGATGCCAAACGCCACCGCCAGCCAGTGCATGCCCGTGAGCTTGACCTCGGCCAGTGCCGCGGCTTCGCGCGCGGCAATGCTCTGCGTCAGGCTGTCCAGCAATTGCGCCTCGTTGTCGCCCTGGGCGGTGCTGCCTTTCCAGTCCTCGATGGCGATCTCGATCTGCGTCGGCACGGCCATGCGCGCCTTGGCCGTGACATCGGCATGGGCATCGACGATCCAGTCGCGCGAGTGGGCAATCGCAAAGCGCTGCGTGGCGCGCGTCACATGCGAGGTTTCGGGATGCATCGCGGCGTTGGTCAGCAGCTGCGTGAAGTCGACCTCGGTGTCGAGCGCCGCGCTCTGCAGTTCATAGCGCTTGCTGGCGGCGCGCTTGTCGCCGTTCTCCTCGATGATGAAGCGGCACATCTCCTCCTGGCGGCGCAGCGGCAGTTCCTCGTCGTCGAAGCGCGTAACCAGCTTGCTCAGCAGGTCGTCGACCGCGGTCAGCACGCTGGGCGCGGCCTTGATCTCGCCGTCGAACACGCCCTTGAAATGCGCGAGCACCGCCTGGTGCATGGCCACGCCGTTGAGGGCCGCGTTGAGCGCCGGCCAGGTCGGGCTCAGGCGCTGCAGATGGCTGTAGCGCTGGCCGTGGTCGGTGTTTGGCGCCTTGGACACCAGGGCCTTGCTCCACTGGACGCGCTGCGCCTCGACGAAGCCGGCCTGCTGCGACAGCTCGTCGATCCAGGCGCTGACGCGCTTGCTGCAGTGCATGGTGACATCGGCGCCGAACACGCCGTTGGCCATGGCATCGATCATGACCACGGTCTGGCGGTCGAGCTGGTAGGGGTTTTGCAAGCCGAAGTAGCGGTCCAGCCAGGTGCGGTTGGCGTCGATGCGGCCCGCGCGGCGCGCAATCAGCGCAAAGAACAGCGAGGTCTTCTCATCATCGCGGCGCAGCGCTTCGGCCAGCGCGCGCGTGGCCAGCTCGCGCTTGTCGCCCAGCCAGGCCGACAGCGCCACCAGCGCCGGGGCCAGCCAATAGCGCGGCGCCGAGATCATCAATTCCTCGGTGGCGCTTTGCAGCGTTTCCTTGCGCACCAGCTGCACGTCGGACGCCTGCAGCACGCCCGTGGCCTGGCGGCGCACGACGGCGTAGTAGCCAAAGCTGGTTTCCAGCTCCTGGCGCACCTTGACCTGGCGGGTTTCGGCCAGCGACAGTTCCTTGGCCTTGAGGTCGGCCTCGACGAAGTCGGCAAACGCCTGCTCGAGCCGCGACAGCTCGGAACGGGTCTGCGACAGCTCCTGCCCGACGGACTCGACCTGGCCGGAAACGGTGCCGATGTCGCCTTTGAGGCTGCGCAGGGATCCGAGGATCAGGCTCAGGTCTGCGACCTGGATGATGCGATCTGTACTCATGGAAAGACCTTTCAGATATCGATGACGGCGGTCTGGCCGCTGGCGCTGACGGTGATCAGCCGGGTGGGGTAGACCTCGATGAAGGCGTAGCCGGGATGCTGGGCCAGCGCGCGGGCGCGCTCCATCAGCGGGGGCAGGGCCTCGCCGGTCTTGAAGTGCTGGATGATGTTGCCCGCACAAGTGAGCGTGTGCACCTCGTGCGGCGCGCCCAGGTGGCACTTGGCGACGATGCCGAGCGGCAGCGCGTCGATGGCGACGTCGGGTAGTTCCTGGCGGATGGCGTCAAGCAGGCCTTGCGTGGCTTGGGCCGCATGCGCGGCCTGCAGCTGCGTGCCGGCGTCGAGCCGGGTCATGGCTTCGATATAGGCCGGCGAGCGCTTTTGCCGCAAGCGTGCCTGCAGCGCCGCGCCGTCCAGCGCGCTGCGGCTGCCGGCCGGCGCGGTGCGCAAATCGCCCGCTGATCCGGCAGTCTTGATGCCCAGGATGGAACGCGCCATCGGTGTCCTCTTTGCTTTTGTAGATGGTTATGCAAGTATTGTTACAAGAGAAGAGGAGCGGTTGGAACACGAACGCGCATTATTTCGATTCTTTTGCACTTTTCTGGTGCGCGCGACGCCATCCAGCAGAAGGCCCCCAATGGCGGCGCGTGCGCGCCTTGATGCAGCGCAAGCTTTTTGTCAGCCTTCAAGCACTTCGGGTAAACCCGTGGCAAAATACTTTGCATGCAAACTAATTCTGAGGACAGCGCCTGCGACGCGCCTGGTACCGGCCAGGCGCGTTCGCGTTTCGGGCTGCTGATCGCGCGAGTCTACCGACAGTGGCGGCGCCAGGTGGATCTGAGCTTCAAGGATCTGGGGTTGTCGGACGCGACGCGCACGCCGCTGCTGGTGCTCTACGAGCAGGGCGGGCCGCTGCGGCAAAAGGACCTGGCCGATGCGCTTTATCTCGACAGTTCCTCGCTGGTCCGGGTGCTGGCGCAGTTGCGCGAGGCGCAGCTGGTCGACTGGCAGTGCGACCCCGCGGACCGCCGCACCAAGTGCATTGCGCTCACCGAGCAGGGCCGCGCGATTGCGCAACTGATCCTCGCCAAGAGCCTGGAGATCGAGCGCGTGCTGCTGGCCGAGCTGTCGGCCGAGGAGCAGCAGGTCACGCGCGCGGTGCTGAACAAGATTTCGCAGCGATTCGCGGCGCTGGACGGCGCGGCGACCTGAACCAGCACCCGGACGGCTTCGGCGGGTGCGGCACAACAATACGGTGGAAAAATGAAATTGAAGGCATCGCCCTTTGCATGGGTGAGTTTCGCGATGATCGTCGGCGTGATGGGCACGGCGCTGATCAGCCCGCTGTATGCGCTCTACAAGCAGGCCTGGAACCTGCAGGCCAGCGACATCTCGCACATCTATGTGATCTACATGGGCGGCGCGCTGTGCACGCTGCTGTTTCTCGGCCGGCTGCCCGACCGCATTGGCTTTCGGCCGGTGATGATGGCCGGGCTGGGCATGGCCATGGTCGGCACCTTCATCAGCCTGATTGCCTGGAACGTGGCCAGCCTGAGCGTGGGCCGGCTGATCGTCGGCGTGGCGTCCAGCATGGTGACCACCAGCGCCACGCTGGGCCTGGCCAAGCTGTCGCCGCCGGGCAATGTGCAGCGCGTGGCGATGATGAGCGGTTTTCTGATCGCGCTGGGCTTTGGCGTCGGCCCGCTGGTGGGCGGGCTGATCGGGCAGTGGGCGCCGTATCCGCTGGTGACCACCTATGTGCCGACGCTGGTGCTGGCGGCGCTGGGACTGCTGGCGCTGTCGCGGCTCGAACTGCCGGTCGATGCGGCGCCGCAGAACCCGCAGCCGCTGCAGTGGCGTGACGTGCTGCCCAAGCTGACCTGGCCTGCGGGCGAGGCCTCCAAAGCCTTTGCGCTGACCAGCAGCCTGCCGTTCCTGGCGTTTGGCGTGTTCGGCCTCTATGCCTCGATGTCGCCGCTGTTCCTCGACAAGCTCGTGCCCTGGCATGGGCCGGTGGTCAGCGGCACGGCGATCGCGCTGATCCTGCTGATGTCGGCATGCACGCAGATCCTGGCCGGGCGCCTGCCCACGCACTGGTGCGGCGCGCTGGGCCTGGCGAGCCTGGCGCTGAGCAATGCGCTGCTGATGCTCAACCTGTGGGCCGGCTCGGCCACGCTGTTCGCGCTGGGCGTGCTGTTCACGGCCGCGGGCCATGGCATGAGCATGCTGGCCGGCATGAGCATGGTCAACCGCATTGCCCATCCTGCCAACCGCACCGGCCTGCTGTCCACCTACCTGGTCATCGGCTACATCGGCTCGATGGTGCCGATGCTGGGCATTGGCTGGATTGCCGACAACTGGGGCATGGACGCCGCGGTGCGCATCTTCTGCTGCATCGTCATCGTGCTGGGCATCACCGCCGCGGTGTTCTTCCAGCGCCATCCGCGCATGCAGCCGGCGCTGGCGGCCGCATGACCATGCGTGCGCCGCTGTGGCTGCTGGTGCTGGTCACGTTCAGCGGCACCATGGCAATGCACATCTTCGTGCCGGCGCTGCCTGTGGCGGGCGCGGCGCTGGGCGCGTCCGCGGCCAGCATGCAGCAGACCATCACGCTGTATGTGATCGGGCTGGCACTGGGCCAGTTGATCTACGGGCCGGTGTCCGACGCCGTGGGCCGGCGCCCGGCGCTGCTGCTGGGGCTGTCGGTGTATTTCTGCGCCGGCGTGATGGCGCTGCTGGCGCCGACGCTGCAATGGCTGCTGGTCGCGCGGCTGCTGCAGGCGCTGGGCGGCGCGGCCGGCATTGCGCTCGGGCGGGCCATCGTGCGCGACACCGCCGAGCCGGCGCGCGTCACGCGCGAACTGGCGCTGCTCAATCTGCTGACGCTCGCCGGGCCGGGCCTGGCGCCCATCGTGGGGGCGTATCTCGCCGACCATTTCGGCTGGCGCGCGATCTATGTGTTTCTGGTGGCGATCGGCAGCGCCATGCTGGTGTGCACCTGGCGCCTGCTGCCCGAAACCAACGGGCAGCTGCGGCCGCTGAGGGTGGCGTCGATCGGGCGCGACTACCGCCAGCTGCTGGGCCATCCGGGCTTTGCCGGCTACATGCTGGGCGGCGCCTGCATCACCTCGGCGCTCTATCCCTATCTGGCCTCGGTGCCCTATATCGTGCATGGGCAGATGGGCCTGCCGATCAGCGCCATCGGCTGGTTCGCGGCCAGCACCATCGTTGGCGCGAGCCTGGGCACGTTTCTCACGCGGCGGCTTTCGAGCCGCTGGCCGGCCGAGCGCTTCCTGTTCCTGGGCGCGGGCCTCGGACTCACGATGGCGGCCACGCTGCTGGCCTTTCATGCCATGGGCTGGCTGACCCCCGGCTGGCTGCTGGCCATCACCATCACCATGACCTTTGGCGCGGGTCTCGCCAGTCCGGCGGCGCTGGGCAGTTCCCTGGCGGTCATGCCTGCGCTGGCCGGATCGGCCGCTGGCCTGTATGGCTTCGGCCAGATGGCCATGGGCGCGATCGGCACGCTGCTGGTCGGCCATGGCGACGACCCCGTGGTGTCGTGCGCGGTAACGCAGATGTGCATCACCGGGCTGGCATTGGCCAGCTTCCGCATGGCCCATGCGTATGGAGCCGGCGCACAGCGCTAGGCATGCACTGCCCCGGCGCGGGGTGCAAGGCGCGTTGATTTTTTGCGGCCCGACTGCGGCCGCATGGGCTCCTTCCGGGTTCGGCATTGTGGAAAAACAACATAGCTAATAGTTAACCACTATTGATAATCAATAGAGATTAACTATAGTTCGGGTTGATTTGGCGCAATCGACCTTTGTTGGCAGGCCGGACGACCAGGGCCTGCCGCGGCCGTCGATCCCCTGTGTCGCACAGGTTGAATGCGCAATCAGATTGCCTGCATCACACCGAACCACAGAAAGAGTGCCATGTCGAACGATGTCGAACACCAATCTCCGGGCCAAGCCCTGGATGGCGCAGTAGCGCAGGAAGTGCCGGAAGTTAGCGCGCAAGCCGCCGCCGAAGCAGAAGCTGCCGCACAAGCCGCTGCCGATGCACAGGCCGCTGCCGATGCACAGGCTGCGCAACAAGCCGCAGCTGCCGCTGAAGCAGAAGCCGCCGCGCAAGCCGCGGCCGAGGCAGAAGCTGCCGAACAAGCCGCAGCCGTGAAAGCCGCTGCCGAAGCACAAGCCGCAGCCGATGCACAGGCTGCGCAACAAGCCGCAGCTGCTCTAGCTGCCGCTGAAGCAGAAGCCGCGGCCGAGGCAGAAGCTGCCGAACAAGCCGCAGTTGCCCAAGCCGCCGCCGAAGCACAAGCCGCTGCCGATGCACAGGCTGCCCAACAAGCCGCAGCTGCTCAAGCTGCCGCCGAAGCAGAAGCTGCCGAACAAGCCGCAGCTGCCCAAGCTGCCCAAGCTGCCGCCGAAGCGGAAGCCGCCGCGCAAGCCGCAGCTGCCCAAGCTGCCGCCGAAGCAGAAGCTACCGCACAAGCCGCAGCCGATGCACAGGCTGCCGCTGAAGCACAAGCCGCAGCACAAGCTGCACCCGTGCAGGCTGCCGCCGAAGCGGAAGCTGCCGCGCAAGCCGCAGCAAAGGCAGAGGCGCCGGCCGAGCGCGAGCCTTCTGCGCAAGAGGCGCAAGCCGGGCGTGGGGAGCTGCACTTCACAGCGGGCAAGGAGTCTCTGCTCGATGCGGCCACCCATGCCATCGACAAGGCAACTGCCGCCTGGGCGAGTGTCAGGGACCGCGTTGGCGATGTGTCCGCCTACACCCTCGAAAATGGAACGAAGGCATTGGATGCGGGCAAACAGGTGCTCAATGACGTGGCCGCCTATGCTGTCGAGAAAGTGCCCGCGGCCTGGGCTATTGCCAAGGACCGCGTTGGCGATGCGTCCACCTATACCGTCGAGAATGGAAAGTGGGCATTGGACACGGGCAAACAGGTCGTGAATGACGTGACCAGCCATGCCGCCTGCCAGGCGTCGGCGGTGTGGGCCTCCGCCACGGAGCGCGTTGGCGCTGCCTCCAGCTATGCCACGCAGCAGGGACAGTGGGCTTGGGATAGCGCCTCCGACGCCGCGGCGCAGCAGCTTGGACCGGTCTGGGCCGCGGCCAAGGAGCATGGCGCGCAAAACGCGTCGCTTTACCAGGGCACGGCGCTGATGGCGCTCGCCGGTGCGGCGGTCCTGCCGCCCGCGGCACCCGTGTTCGGCGCGGCCGCGGTGGCGACGGCCATAGCGTCGCTGCATATCGCCGGCGGCGACAACATCGTCGCGGACGGCCTGAAGTCTGTGGGCGAGAAGATCGACGCGCCAGCGGCCATCTTAGCGATATATGGCGCGGCGCTGATCAAAGGCGCGTGCGTTGGCTACCTGCGCGACATGAACCCTGGCGCGCAAGCCTTGAAAACACTGCGCAGCATTGATTTCATGTCGCCCCTGGACCGGACCGAGGGCGAATGGCAGCAATGGGCGCTGGAAGTCCAGCGCACGGTGGCCCAGGCTGAAAATGAATTTTCGTCCTATGGCACGCCTGTCATGACCGGCATGGTCAAGGAAGTCGTGGCGCAGACCCACGGCATGCTGGTGGCTGCGGGCACTGCCGTGGCAACGGGTCTGCTGCCCGCGCTCTACGACTATGCGTGGGGCGAGCCCGATCACCGCGCCGTGCCCTGTGAAGCCCTGGACGCGCCAGCGGTGGCCTTGCTGGGTTCGGCCACGCCGGATCTCGCCGAAGCGCTGTGAGCCGAAGCAGGCCGCGCTGTGGCGTGCGCCAAGTGAAACGGCTGCGCGTGCCCGGCGCCAGCCAGGATGGAATGGGGTAGGACCGGGCCCCTCCCGCACCTTGTGTTTGTGGCAGCAAGGTGCGTTTTCAAAGGCCGGCCCGTCTACGGGTGGGCCGGCCTCTTTTTTCCCCACATGCCGCCAGCGCGGCAAACCCTGCGCGGCCCGCCTTCATGCGGATGCAGGAGTTGCTGGAGACGGCCGTCTGGCACGCCCGTGACCGGCATCCGTCCAGCGGTCCTACAGGAAGCAGCGCCAGCGCGCAAGTCCGTGTGCTGGCATCAACCCAAACCAAAGAACCATGTCTATGCGAAACGATATCGAAGTCCCGGTTGCAGTCCCAATGCCAGCTGCCGCAGTTGCGGCCGTGCAAGCCGAAACCGCCACGCCAGGCAAAGTATCCGCGCCATCGGCTGCGCAAGCGGAGGCTGCACGCGGACTCAATGCGGCGATAGCCAGCGCGGTCGCTGTTGAAGCAGAAGCTGCGCGTGAGCTGGAGGCCGCACAGGCCCGCGCAGCCGCCGGCAAGGCAGAAGCCGCGCGGCAACTGGAGGCCGCCCAAACCCGCGCCGCTGCCGCTGAAGCCCAGATTGCACGCGTATTGGAGGCTGCACAGGCCCGCGCCGCAGCCGTCAAGGCACAAACCGAACGTGAACTGAAGGCCGTTCAAGCCCGCGCCGTTGCCGCTGCCGCGGAGGCAGAAGCAGCGCGCGAACTGGCGGCAGCGCAAGCCCGCGCCTCCTCCGCCGAATCGCAAGCTGCGCGTGAGCGTGCGGCCGCCCAGGCTGCCGTCGCGGCCCAGGCAGAGTCGGCACGTGAACTGGAGGCGGCACGCGCCAGCGCCACTGCCGCCGAAGCAGAAGCAGCGCGCGAACTGGCGGCAGCGCAAGCCCGCGCGTCCGCCGCCGAGGCACAAGCCGCGCGTGAACGTGAGACCGCGCAAACGGCTGTCGCCGCCAGAGCAGAAACCACCATGGAGCTGGAGGCTGCGCAAGCCCGCGCCACTGCCGCCGAAGCACAAGCCGGACGCGAACGCGAGGCCGCGCAGACCGCCATCGCCGCCCTGGCAAAAACCGCGGGTGAACTGGAGTCCGCCCAGGCCCGCGCAGCCGCCGCCGAAGCAGAAGTTGCGGCGCTGGCACCTGCCGGGCAAGCGGACGCCGCAGCTCAAACGGCGCAGGGCCATGAATTGGCGCTTGTGCACGAGGCGCTCCCGGAGAGCATTCACCAGGGGGAAGCGGCCGAAGCGTCTGCGACTGCGTTGGTGACGGTGGTTGGCTCGGCCGCGCCGGAGCTTCTCGGCGCCGCGTGAGTCGGCTGCTGCCGCCCTGCGGCGTCACCCAGCTGGAAAACCGGCTGCGCGCGGCGCGCCGCAGCCAGGAAAGGGGTAGGACCGGGCCCCTCCCGCACCTTGTGTTTATGGCAGCAAGGTGCGTTTTCAAAGGCCGGCCCGTCTCTGGAGGGGCCGGCCTCTTTTTTTTCAAACATTGCTTGCGGCCAGCGCCGATTGCGCGACCTGGCCATTCTTGCGCCAGAACCGCTGCGAGCCCGGCGCTGCCCCTGCGGGCGCTCGCGCACAGGAGTCCTGCATGGATGCACTGACCTTTACCGCTGAAATCTTCAAGGCCGCGGCCTGGCCCGCAGTGGCCCTGGCCGTGGCGTTGGTGTTTCGCTCGCAACTGCGGGCGTTGATGGCGCGCCTGAGCCGCGGGCGGGTCGGGCCGGCCGAGTTCGAGTTCGAGCAGCAGCTCCAATCGCTGGCCGCGCGAATGCCCCAGGCGGGACCGGCCGCGCCGGACGCAGCGTCGGGACGTCCAGGGGCGAGCGCGCTGCCTGCCGCTGGCGCGGCGCGCAAGGACATCCTTGCTGCATGGGCCTGCCTGGAGCAGGCGGCGCGCACCGGAATGCAGCATCTGTCGCCACGGGACATGGTGCTGTACCGCCAGCTGGGCGCGCTGCGCGACCAGGCGCAGCACAACCCCGGGCTCGAGCCCGCGGCAGAGGCGGTGCGCACCTATGTGCAGCTGGCGCGCGGGCTGCAGGCGCGCATGGAACGCGGGCGCGGCGCCGGCTAGCTTCGGACACTGCGCGCCCACGGCGGAGGCTCCCAGGCTGACCCGGTTCTCGACCAGCCCCGCCCGTCTCGGCGGTATGCCCGCAGGCTTCACATAGCGCGTTTTCGGTGAGCATGCCGAACAGCGGCAGGGCGGGCGCAACGCGGGCAATGATCTGCGCGCGCTCCAGCTCGGCCATGGCGGACTCGCGCCGGTCGCACCGTCATAGATGGTCGAGCTGCTGAAGCTGGCGGCCAAATGCCTGCCCGCGGGCGCGGGGCTGCAGGTCCGCGAATGGCACGAGGTGACGCCCTTCAATGCCGATGTGCTGGCGCAGGCATGCTGCTCTTGAACGCCGCGCTGCGGGTCAAGCCCGAAGTGTTTGTCGGCTTCGCCGCGCAGAAGTTCGATGCGCAAGGCCTTTGCGCCCATGCCGCCACGCGCAGCAGATGGCGGCGCTGGTGCGGCATGTGCCGCGCCAGAAACGGGGGCTGGCGCTGGACCGGGCCGGCGGCGCAAAAGCGCGGTTCAACCGTGGATGGGGTCGGCGCTGTCGCCCAGGGTGATGCCGGTCAGCGTCGCTTCGGCAAGGGCTTCGGCGACTGCCGGCGCGGCTTCGCGCCAGCCAGCAGCCGGCGGCGCCTCTTCGGTGGCGTCCGAGGTCTGCGGCTCGTCCTTGGCGGCACTCAAGGCCGCCAGGCGGTCGCCAGCGTCGCTGAAGATCTGCTTGATCTGCTCGCCGGCCGCCTTGAACACCATCTTGATGTCTTGCTGCGCGCCCGTCAGCACCTGCTTGATGTGTCCCGCGCTTTCCTTGACTTCCGCCGCCGCGGTCTTGACGGCGGGCGTTTGCTGCGCGTGCGCGATCAGGCTCTTGATTTCGGAAGCCAGGGCCTTGAAATCGGCCGTCAGACTCTTGAATCCCTCACGCAGGCCGAGGTAATGCGAATGGTGCGAATGGTGGCGGGCCATGTCCCTGTCCTTCATTGAAAGCGGTTGAATATCCTGCGGCAGAAAGACGACGGCGATGCCGGTCTGGTCTGCGGCGGGGTCACAGGCTCAAGGCCTGCCGCAATGATATCTATAGGATATATATTAACAATAGCCAATACCTATTAAATCAGGAATTTTCGCAGAATTCGCGTGGCGTGTTGATTGCCGGGCTCTCGCCAAAACGGCGTGGTGCCGCTGGCGATGGCGCACGAGTAAACGCCGTGGGGGACGCCTTGCCTCACGCGCCCTCGGCAGGTTTGCCGGCGAGGTAGTCGAGACTGCTGATGCGTGCCTGTCCAAGGGCGTCGATGGCGAGCGCCACGCGGATCTCCAGTGATTGGTACAAATGCTCCATCTCGCGCACGGATTCCATCTTGTCCAGGCGCAATTCCTCGTTGGGCTCGGTCGCGACATCCTGGCGGCACAGGGCCACCAGCTGCAGCTGCGCGTTTTCGCGCTCGATGCGGTAGTCGGTCTGCTGGCGCGCCGAGGAGGGACACATCGGCGCGTTGCCCGAGGCCGCCGCCACCAGCGTGGACTGCATGATGAGGGCAAAGGTCGCCTGGTGGGCCAGCGCATGCACGGCCTCGACTTCCTCGGGAGTGCAGGCCAGCTTCGCCAGTTCGGCGTCCAGTAGCTGCAGGCGCAGATCCTGGCGCGGCTCCAGCGCCAGCGTGTCGTCGTCCGGAACGGGCTGGCCGGCGACTTCGTAGCCGGCCCGCACGATGTCCAGGCGCAACTGCTTTTCAAGGTCTTCGTGGCTGCGGTCTGAACGCAGGGCGGCTTCGATCTTGTTCCAGTCGCAGCCGATCGCCGTGCGCGTGAGCAGCAGGCCTGCACCGTGCTCCTGGTCGTCCAGCAGCAACGCATAGGTCTCGCGGCCGTCCTCCACGCGGTGTTCGACGCGTTCCTGAAAACCCTCGCCCGCAAGGCCGCGCAGCTTGAAGAACCATTCGATCTTCTGCGCATCGGGCGTGGTGGGGGCGTACAGGTCGAAAAGGCATTTCTTGGCTTCCTCGCGGTCGGTGCCGCAAAAGAAGTCCGCGACCTTGTCCCAGATACGGCTCGCAAGGCTGCCGATATGGTCGCGGTCGCTGGCGTTGCGAACGTCGGCAACGCTGCTTGCGCTGAGTACGTCAAAACCGCTATGGCGCGAGGCCACGATAGACAGGGTATTCATCGGAGCTCCAGGAGGGCGTGGCGAAATCGCCGCAGTCCGTGGGTAACCGCGGACGTGCTCGAGGTTCCCGCGGCCCGGGACGCATGGGACAATGCCGGTTTTTGCGCCCCCGCCCAGCTCCAGTGAACCGCCGCGTCGATCCCTACAGCCTGCGCCTCTTTGTCGCCGCCGCCCAGGCCGGCTCCATCGTGCGCGCCGCGGCGCAGGAGCACATTGCGGCCTCGGCGCTGAGCCGGCGGCTGGCGGATCTCGAGCATGCGCTGGGCCGGCCGCTGCTGGTGCGCTCGCCGCGCGGCGTGGCGCTGACCGAGGCCGGGCGCGTGGTGCTGGCGCGCGGCCTGCAGCTCGACGCCGACCTGCAGGCGCTGGTGCGCGACGTGCAGGCCGAAGGCGATGCGGTGCGCGGCACGGTGCGGCTGTATGCCAACATGTCGTCGGTGATCGGCTTTCTGCCCGAGCGGCTCAAGCGTTTCATGGCGGCCTTTCCCCAGGTGCGCGTCGAACTGCATGAAATGGACACCGGCGATGTGCTGCGCGCCTGCCGCGACGACCGCGCCGATGTCGGCGTCGGCGTGCAGATGCAGGCGCCCGCGGGCATCGATGCCTGGCACTTCGCGCAGGATCCGCTGTACGTGGTGGTGCCTGCCTCCCATCCCCTGGCGGCGCAGGCGGCGGTGGATTTCGCCCAGGCGCTGGACCATGCGCTGATCGGTATCCACCAGGGCGGGGCGCTCGACCGGCAGCTGCATGCGCGCGCGCTCGAACTTGGCCGGGCGTTTGCGCCCACGGTGTCGGTCAGCAGCTTCGACGCGGTCTGCCGCATGGTCGAAGCCGGCCTGGGCGTGGCCGTGGTGCCGCAAAGCGCGGCCGCGGCCTATGCGGGGGCCGCGCATTTTGCGCGCCGCCCGCTCGCGGCCAGCTGGGCCGCGCGCAGCCTGCATCTCTATGCCTTGCACCGCTCGCCGCAGCCGCGCGCCACGCAGGCGCTGATCGACAGTCTCAAAGGGTAAGCCCGGATCGCGCATTTTGCGCGACCCCCTGTGCCGTGTCGGCGCTTGGCGCGATGGGCCGGGCGGGGGAGCATGGCGCATGCCTTTCGAATCCCCGTCTTCCGCGATCCATTCCGGCGCGCTGCGTTTCCATCCCCGCATTCTTTTCTTGAGCCAGTCGCCCGATAGCGTCGAGGCCGTGCTGCGCGGCGACGCCATGACGCTGGCGCAAGCCGCGCCGCTGCGCGACGATGTCTCCACCGACGAGATCACCCCGCTGCCCATCCTGACCCATTACGACGAGAAGCTGGGCCGCTACCCGTATACCGGCTTCAAGGCCGGCGACCGTTTGCCGATTGCCCCCGGCGCCGTGGCCGCGGCCGGCATCGAGGTGGTGGTTGCGGGCAGGCGCTATGGCAAGGGCTCGTCGCGCGAGCACAGTCCCACGGCCGAGAAGCTGGCCGGCGTGCGGCTGGTGATTGCCGAGAGCTTCGAGCGCATCTACCGGCAAAACGCCGACAACATCGGACTGTTCACCTCCACCGACATGGGCCTGGTCGACCGCATCGCCGCGGGCGAGGCGATTGCATTGGAGGAACTGCTGGCCGGGCGCGATGCGCTGGCCGCGGCCATCGTGCGCAGCGGCGGGCTGCTGCGCTTTGGCCAGGCGCATCTGCGCACGGTGCAGGCCGGCGGCGCGCCGGCGCACACGCGCCCGCGCACGCTGTTCGAGAAGATCGTCGCGCGCCATGCGCTGGCCACCGCCGCCACGCCGGCCGCGCCGCGCGTGGGCGAGGGGCTGTTCGTGCGCGCCGACTGGCGCTTCATCCACGAGTACTACACCGCCATGGCGGCGCACATGCTGCACGCCAGCCTGGGCCGGCCGCTGGCGCTGCAGGCGCCCGAATCCGTGATCGTGTTCGAGGACCACACCTCCTATGTCGAGGAAAGTCCGGCCCATGTGCGCGGCGGCCTGGTGCCCAACGTGCAGCGCATGGTCGAGGCGCAGCGCGCGTTCGTGGCCGAATACGGCCTGCGCGCGCACCGCACGCTGACCGAAGCCGAGGCGCTGCAGGACAGCGCACGCGCCGCGGCCGGCATCTCGCATGCGATGGTCGCCGAGCACTACGCGCTGCCGGGCCAGCTGGTGGCGGGCACCGATTCGCATACGCCGCACAGCGGCGCGCTGGGCTGCGTGGCGTTTGGCGTCGGCACCACCGACATGGCCAACGCACTGGTCACGGGCGCGGTGCGCCTGACCATGCCGGCCGCGCTGCTGGTGCGCTGCGACGGCCGGCTCGCGCCCGGCGTCACGGCCAAGGACCTGGTGCTGCATTTGCTGGCGCTGCCCTTCATCCGCGCGGGCGGCGGCGTCGGCAAGGTGTTCGAGTTCTGCGGCGCGGCGGTGCAGGCATTGTCCATCGACGAGCGCGCGACGCTGACCAATATGACGGCCGAGCTGGGCGGGCTCACCGGCATCGTCGCGCCCGACGAGGAAACGCGGCGCTTTCTGCGCGAGCGCCGCGGCGTGGACTTCCGCATCGAGGACTGGATGCACAGCGACCCGGATGCCGACTATGCGCAGGTGCTGGAGATCGACGGCGCCGCCGTGGCGCCGATGGTGGCCGCACCGGGCGACCCGGGCAACGGCCGGCCGCTGGCCGAGGTGGCGGCGCCGGTGCGCATCGACATTGCCTATGGCGGCTCGTGCACCGCGGGCAAGCGCGAGGATTTCAGGCATTACCACGAGGTGCTGCGCTGGGCCGCCGACCGCGGGCTGCGCGTGGCGCCGGGCGTGTGGCTATACCTGCAGTTCGGCACGACGGCGGTGCGCGACCACTGCATCGCGGCGGGCTACATGGATGCATTCGAGCGCGTCGGGGCGCGCCTGCTGCAGCCCTCCTGCGGCGCCTGCGGCAACTGCGGGCCGGGCGGCTCGGAGCGCGCCGACCAGGTCACGGTGAGCGCCATCAACCGCAATTTCCCCGGCCGCGGCGGCCCGGGCAGCGTGTGGCTGGCCAGCCCGCCGACGGTGGCGGCCAGCGCCATTGCCGGCGAGCTGCTGTCCTTCGAGCAGTTGCAGGCGCGCCATCGCTGAGCGCGCGGCGCCGCGGCGTGGCTGGCGCAATCCAGCCGGTGACAGTCAAAACAAAGGAGACAAGGCGATGAAACAAGGATTCACCATTTCCCGGCGTGCTTGCCTGGCCGCGGCCGCGCTGGGCTGCTGCGCGCCCGGCGCCTGGGCGCAGGGCGCCAGCGGCGCCAAGCCGATCCGCATGGTCGTGCCGCTGGCCGCGGGCTCCACGGTCGACGCGATGGCGCGCGCCGTGGCGCCCGGCTTCGGGCGCGCGAGCGGCCACGCCGTGGTGGTCGAGAACCTGCCGGGCGCGGGCGGCATCACCGGCACCGCCCAGGTCGTGAAGGCGCCGCGCGACGGACTCACGCTGGGCATGATCTCCTCCAACCATGTGATCAATCCCGGCATCTACAAGTCGATTCCCTTCGACAGCCTCCAGGACATCACGCCGATTGCGGTGCTGGCCACGGTGCCGCTGGTGCTGGCGGTGCATCCGGCGCTGCCGGTGAAATCCGTCGCCGAACTGCTGGCCTACGCCAAGGCCCATCCCGGTGCGCTGAACTACGGCTCGGCGGGCAATGGCAGCACGCTGCATCTCGCGGGAGAACTGCTGGTCAGCGAAACCGGCATCGACATCAAGCATGTGCCCTACCGCGGCACCGGGCCGCTGGTCACCGACCTGATCGGCGGCCAGGTGCAGCTGGGCTTCGTGTCCATCTCCCAGGTCGCGCCGCAGATCAAGGCCGGCACGTTGCGCGCGCTCGCGGTGAGCACCGCCCAGCGCTCGGCGGCGCTGCCCGAGGTGCCGACGCTGGCCGAAGCCGGTGTGCCCAAATACGCGTTCGATGCCTGGGTGGCGCTGGTCGCCCCCGCCGGCCTGCCCAAGCCGCTGGTCGATGGCTACGCCGCGGCCATTGCCAAGGCCATGGCCTCGCCCGAAGCGCAGGCGGCCGTCGCGGGCCAGGGTCTGATGCCGATGGCGCTGGGACCCGATGCGGCGCCTGCCTTTTTCCAGTCGGAGCTGGCCAAGCACCAGAAGCTGGTGAAGCAATCCGGTGCCACGCTGGACTGACATGGCGTTGTCACCCATCCACCCCGGCGAAGCCACGGCCGATCTCTGCGACCGGCTGGGCGCGCAGGCCCGGGTCTGCCAGTTGCCGCTGAACTCCTATGGCGGCCTGCGCGCGCTGGCCGCGCCCATCGCCTGCGTGCAGAGCTTCGAGGACGCGGGGCCGCTGCGCGCGCTGCTGCAGACGCCAGGGCAGGGCCGCCTGCTGGTGGTTGACGGCGGCGGCTCGCGCCGCGTGGCGCTGCTGGGCGAACGCATGGCACGGCTGGGCCTGGCGAACGGCTGGCGCGGCGCCATCATCGACGGCTCGGTGCGCGACGTGGCGGCGCTGGCGCAGCTCGATTTCGCGGTGCTGGCACTGGGCGCGGTGCCGCAGCGCGCCGCGGGCACGGGCCAGGGCGGGGCGCAGGCCGGCATCGCTCTGGGCGGCCTCGACGTGGCAGGCGGCGACTGGGCGCTGCTCGATGCCGACGGGCTGGTGTTTGTGCGCTGAGCTTCATCGCCGGGGACTGGCTGCCCTTTAGGGCGCGCCGCTAGCAGGCTCCCACACACACTGGGCGACCTCTCCTACAGGTTCGATTTCGGGCTCGACAATAATGGGAAGACTGCTTGAATATATCAGGCGTCATTCACCATAAAAATGAAACTCATCATTGTCTCGAACCGGGTCTGTCACGCTGAAAAACCGCAATCCGGAGGCTTGGCGACAGCGGTGCAGGACACGTTTTCAACCATCGAAGGCACCTGGATCGGCTGGAGCGGACAAATTGCCGAGACCGATGAAACAAAATCCGAAAAACGGGGGAATATCGATTATCAAGTGTTTTCGCTGACCGAAAAGGAATATCGCGAGTATTATCTTGGATTCTCGAATGAGGTGCTGTGGCCGGTATGCCATTCGCGGCCCGATTATCTGCAGTTTTCCGCGCAAGCCTACCAAACCTACTGCGCCGTCAACGCGAAGTTTGCCGACCAGGTGCTGTCCTGCGCGGAGGATGGAGATGTGGTCTGGGTGCATGACTACCATCTGCTGCTCGCAGCGCAGTCCTTGCGGGCCTGCGGGCACCAGGGCGTGGTCGGCTATTTCCACCATATTCCCGTGCCGCCAGCCGAGCTGCTGCGCACCATTCCCTGGCATGCGGAACTCCTTTGCGCGCTGCTGGACTATGACGTGGTCGGACTGCAGACTCGCAACGACCTGAAGAACCTCATGGATTACTTCCAGTCATTGCGCGGGCAGCATCCGGAGCTGCACGTGCAGGCGGCGGGCGACGAGGCGTTCCGGCTGCATTGGCGCGGACGCAGCACGCAGTTCGGCGTCTATCCGATTTCCGTCGACACCGCGCGCATCGAGGAAGGCGCGCCGCGGGCCTGGGCGCTGCCGCCCGTGCAGGAACTCAAGCAGTCGCTGGGCGCGCGCGCGCTGGTGATCGGCGTCGACCGGCTGGACTACAGCAAGGGACTCGAGCGCAAGTTCCAGGCTTTCGAGCGCCATCTGGGCGAGACCGCGAGCGCGCAGCTGCCGGTGCTGCTGCAGATCGCCAGCCGCTCGCGCAGCGAGCTTGCCAGCTACCAGCAGCTGTGCGAGGGGCTCGAGGCGCAGGCCTCGCGCATCAACGGCCGGCACGGCACGCCCAGCTATGCGCCGATCCGCTATGTCAACACCGTCTATGCGCAGTCGCTGCTGACCGGGTTCTACCGGCTGGCGCGCGCCGCGCTGGTCACGCCGGTGCGCGACGGCATGAACCTGGTGGCCAAGGAGTATGTGGCGGCGCAGGACCCGGATGATCCGGGCGTGCTGATACTGTCCGAGTTCGCGGGCGCGGCGCAGGAGCTGGGTGAGGCGCTGCTGGTCAATCCTTTCGACACCGCCGGCGTGGCCCAAGCCATCGAGCGCGCGCTGCACATGCCCCAGCTCGAGCGCGTGCAACGCCACCGCGCCATGCTCAAGCGCCTGCGCAGCCACGATATCGAGCGCTGGCACCAGCGCTTCCTGTTCGATCTGTGCGCCTGCCAGCCGCACCTGCTGGAGCGCACCGGATCATGAGCGCCGCAAGCCTGGCCCGCTTCGAGCTGGCGCTGCAAGCCGCGCCGCAGCTGCCTGCGCCCGGCGCCTACGCGGGCGCGACGCTGGAGCGCTGGCGCACGCTGTCGGCGCTGGCCGCGCAGGACCTCGCGGCCTGCAAGCTGGCCGAGGCGCACTGGGATGCGCTGACCATACTGGCCGATATCGGCGCCGCGCCGCCGCCGCACGCGCGCATCTGGAGCGTCTGGGCCGCGGAGAATCCGCAGGCGCCGCTGCAGCTGCAATGCCAGGCCCAGGGCGCGCGGCTGACCGGAACCAAGTCCTGGTGCTCGGGCGCGGACATCACCACCCATGCGCTGCTGACCTGCGAGGACCTCGAGCGCGGCGCGTGCCTGGCGCTGGTCGACATGCGCGCGCCGGGCATCGCCATCGAAGGCCAGGGCTGGCAGGCACTGGGCATGCGCCATGTGCCCACGCCCAGCGTGCGCTTCGAGGCCACGCCCGCAACCTGGCTGGGCGAGCGCTCGGTCTACCTGCAGCGCCCGGGGTTCTGGCACGGCGGCGCCGGCATTGCCGCCTGCTGGTATGGCGCGGCCTGCGAGATCGCGCAACTGCTGCGCCGCAAGCTGCATGCCGAGCAGCCGCATGCTGCGGCGCACCTGGGCGCGATGTTCAGCCAGCTGCGCGCCGCGCGCGGCATGTTCCACGCGCTGGCCCAGCGCATCGACGACACGCCGCACGCGCCCTGGATCGAGGAGGTGCAGGCGCTGCGCAGCTTCGTGCGCGGCCTGGCCAGCGACATCATCGAGCGCAGCGCGCGCGCCATGGGCCCGGGGCCGCTGTGCACCGATGCCGCGCATGCGCAGCGCTGCGCCGACCTCGCCGTCTGGGTCACGCAGCAGCATGCGGAAAAGGACGACGCGGCGCTGGGCCTGGCGGCGCAGGCCGCGGGCATCGTGTGGGAGCTGTGAGCATGCAGGCGAAGCCCTTGCCCGACGATCTGCTGCGCGGCTTCCGCAGCCTGTGCGTGCTCGCGCCGCATCCGGACGACGAAATCTTCGGCTGCTTTGGCCTGATCCGCTGCGCGCAGCGCCTGGGCCTGCGCATCGAGGTGCATGTCGTCACTGATGGCGAGCTCTGCTTCGGCAGCCTGCCGGCCTCCGAGGAGCAGGCGCTGCGCGCGGCGCGCCAGCAGGAGTCGTGCGCGGCCGCGGCGCTGCTGGGCTATCCGCCCCCGACCTTCTGGGGCCTGGGCGACTCGCAGCTGCTGGAGCAGGCGGCGCTGGTCGAGCGCGGGCTGCAGAACCATTGCCGCGCCGATGCGCTGTGCGTCGCGCCCTGGTGCGACGACGGCCATCCGGACCATGAGGTGGTGGCGCGCGCGCTGCGCCAGGTGGCCGCGCCGGGCCAATGCCTCCATTACCCGGTCTGGGGACTGGTCGACAAGGCGCGCCGTGAACAGTTCTTTGCGCTCGATGCCGTGCATGGCATGGCGCTCGCGCCGCCCGAGCGCGCCTTGAAGCAGCAGGCGGCCGCGCTGTTCGCGACGCAATTCAGCCGCCACGAGGCGGCCGACGCCATCGTCCGCGCCGAGTTCCTGGCCGCCTTCACCACCGAACACGAGTACTACCTGCATGCGCATTGACTTCGACGCACCCCACGAGGAAGCCGATCCCTGGGGCTACGAGCGCCACTGGTATGAGAAGCGCCGGCGCGCGCTGATTGCCGCGATGCTGCCGTGCGACGCGCTCGGCCGGGTGCTCGAGATCGGCTGCTCCACGGGGCTGATCACGCAGCTGCTTGCGGCGCGCGCCGAACAGGTGCTGGCCGTCGATATCTCGGCCAAGGCGATCGAACTCGCGCGCGAGAACCTGCGCGGCGTGGCCAACGTGCAGTTGCAGCATGCCGACATCACGCAGCAGTGGCCCGCGCCAGCCTTCGACCAGGTGCTGCTGTGCGATGTCGCCTATTACCTCGAGGCGGCGCAGTTGCGCCAGCTGGCGCGCAACATCCGCGCCCATGCCCCGGCACACGGCGTGGTGCTGCTCGCGCACTGGCGCCATGGCTTTGCGCAGGTGGTGACGCCCACCGAGGCCGCGCACCAGCTGTTCGGCGCGGAACTGGGCTGGCATGCGCTGGCCCGTTACGAGGACGAAGACCTGTGGATCGATGTATGGAGCCGCGCCGCCGCCAGCGTCGCGCGCCAGGAGGGGCTTGCATGATAGGCATCGTCATTCCCGCGCACAACGAGGAGCCGTACCTCGAGGCCTGCCTGCAGTCGGTGCGCCGCAGCAGCGCCCACCTGGCGCGCCACGGCCTGCACGCCACCTGCGTGGTGGTGCTCGACGCCTGCACCGACGGCTCGGCGCGCATCGCGCGCGCGCATGCCGACCAGGTGCTGGAGATCGACGCGCGCAATGTCGGGCAGGCGCGGCGCGCGGGCGCGCAATACCTGATCGAGCAGGGCGCGGCCTGGATCGCCTGCACCGATGCCGATACGCAGGTTCCCGAGAACTGGCTGCACGCGCAGTGGGCATTGCAGGCCGACGTGTTCTGCGGCATCGTGCGCGTCGAGGACTGGGGCAGTTATTCGCCCGAGGTCGTGCGCGCCTTCCATGCCGCGCCGCCGCAGGATGGCCACCCGCACATCCACGGCGCCAACCTGGGGCTGTCGCGCGCGGCCTACCTGCAGGTCGGCGGCTTTCTGCCGGCCAGCGCGCACGAGGACGTGAGCCTGATCCGGCGCTGCGAGCAGGCCGGGCTGGACATCGCGCGGCGCATCGAGCCCTGCGTCGTGACCAGCGCCCGCCGCGACGCCCGCGCGCGCGAAGGCTTTGGCGACTTCCTGCTGAATCTCGAGCGCACCGTGTTGCAGTCCGCGGGAGGCGTCGATGCCGCTGCTGCCTGACACGGCGGCGCTGTTTCTCGATCTCGATGGCACGCTGATCGATATCGCGCCTACGCCCGATGCGGTGCAGGTCGGGCCGCAGTTGCTCGAGACGCTGGCGCAGCTCTCGGCGCAGCGCGCTGGCGCGCTGGCCTGCATCAGCGGGCGCGCCTTTGCCGATCTCGCGCGGCTGCTCGGGGCCGCCGGCATTGCGCTGGTGGGCAGCCACGGCGCCGAGCGCCTGCGCGCCGCGCCGCCGAGCGCGCCGATGGCACGCCGGGCGCAGCGCTGCCGCCAGGCCCTGGCCGCCTGGCCCGGCGTGCTGGTCGAGGAAAAGCCCTGCGGCTTGGCGCTGCACTGGCGCCAGGCGCCGGCCGCCGAAAGCGCGGTGCGCGCGCTCGCGGCGCAGCTGCTGCCGGAACTGGCCGATCACCGCCTGTGCGAAGGCAAGCAGGTGCTGGAGCTGGTGCCCGCGGCGGCGGGCAAGGGCGCGGCGCTGCTGGCGCTGATGCAGCAGCCGCCGTTTCGCGGCCGCCGGCCGGTCTATGTCGGCGATGACTTCACGGACATTGCGGCGCTGCATGCGGCACGCGCGCTGGGCGGCCAGGCGTATGCGGTGGGCCCGCGCGTGGCGGCCCATGCCGATGCGGTGTTCGACACCCCGGCGCAGGTGCGCGACTGGCTGCGCCGCCAGACAAGACAAAAGGCCCACGCGGGGCCTTGAGTCTGGGCTGGAACACGCAGCGCGGATGGCGCCAGCTGCGCGCCGGGCGCGCGTCAGGCGCGCTTCATCCAGTCCGACAGCTCGTCGGCATGTTCCTGCTCCTGCTCGAGGATCTGTTCGATCAGGCGGCGCGTCGTCGGGTCCTTGTCGCCGATCAGCTCGATGATCTGGGTATAGGCCTCGATGGCCACGCGCTCGGCCACCAGGTTGGCGCGAATCATCGCGTGCAGGTCCTCGGAGTCATCGTAGTCGGCATGGCTGCGGCTGGTGAGGGTGTCGGGGTTCATGTCCGGCGTGCCGCCAAGCTGCACGATGCGCTTGGCGATCTTGTCGGCATGCGCCTGCTCCTCGTCGGCATGCACCAGGAACTCGTCGGCAATGGCCGGCGACTCCAGGCCGGTGGCCGTGAAATGGTGGCGCTTGTAGCGCAGCACGCAGACCAGCTCGGTGGCCAGCGAGTCGTTGAGCAGCTTGATGATGTCCTCGCGCCAGGGTTGCACCTCGGGCGTCACGGCGCCCTGGTCCAGGCCTTGTTTCGCGGCTTCGAGCCGCTGCTGGTCCAAGACCAGCTGGCCGGTCTGTTGTTGATTGTTGTTCATTGCATACCTCGTGGGAATTTTGAAATGGGCTCCGGCGTAGGGCGCACCGGAGCTTCCCACCGTACGCGATCGTCCGGCATGAACGTGTGGGAATGGAGCGCGTATTGCGATGGGTGCTTGCCGACGCCTGCAGCACCGCCCATTCACTAGGACTTACCCGCGCCCGTGCGCCGCGCCGCGCGCGCCGATGCGCGCTGGCCACCGCGCCGCCCAGAGTGCACCGGGTTCATATTTGTCTATGTACAAACAAATGTCGTATTTGACAAAAATACGCCGCGGCAGAAAACTGCATCCAACCCCTTACTGAAGTCGCCGCCGCCATGAAAACCCTTGCCGATTACCAAAGCTACGCCGATGCCCAGATGCAGTTCTCGCCCGAGCGCCTCTGGGAGCTGTTCGACGGCCACCGCGAGTCACTGAACATTGCCCATGAATGCGTCGACCGCCACGCGGCATCGGGGCGCGATGCGCTGATCGTGCTGCAGGCCCAGGGCGGCGAAGAGGTCATCACCTATGCCGAACTGTCGCAGGACTCGTCGCGTTTCGCGCACTGGCTTGAAGCCGAGGGCGTGCGGGCCGGCGAGCGCGTGGCGATCATGCTCGAACCCTCGCGCGCCTTCTATACCGCGATGTTTGGCGTCATCAAGCGCGGCGCGATCGCGGTGCCGCTGTTCACGCTGTTCGGGCCCGACGGCATCCGGCTGCGCGTGCAGGACTGCCAGCCGGCGCTGCTGATCACCAATGCCGAAAAGGAAGAAGCCGCGCGCGCCACGGGCCACCCGCGCGTGCAGGTCTACGGCGGCGCATTCGCCGAGATGCTCAAGCCGTTTCCCGCGCGCTATGCGAGCCAGTCGAAGGCGTCCGATCTGGCGGTGTTCCAGTACACCTCGGGCACGACGCGCGAGCTGCCCGAAGCCGTCAGGCACACGCACAAGGCGCTGGTGACGCTGATGGTGGCGGCGCTCTATGGCACCGGACTGCGCCCGGGCGAGCGCTTCTTCTGCCCGTCGTCGCCAGCCTGGGGCCACGGCCTGTGGCATGGCACGCTGGCGCCGCTGGCGCTGGGCCTGACGGTGGGCGCGTACAGCGGCCGCTTCAACGCCGAGCGGCTGCTGGCCGGCCTGTCGGCGCATGGCTTCACCAACATGTCGGCCGCGGCCACGCATTACCGCATGATGAAAAACAGCGGCAAGGCCGGCGACTACCGCTATGCGCTCGAGAAGCTGTCGTTCACCGGCGAGCCCATCGACGACGACACCGCCGACTTCGTGCGCGCCACCTTCGGCCTGGAAGTCTGCAGCATGTACGGCACGACCGAGATCGGGGTGGTGCTGGTCAGCTACCCGGGCGCAGCCGACTTTGCGGTGAGGAAAGGCGCGCTGGGCAAGGCCGTGCCCGGCACCGAGGTGCAGGTGCAGGACGCCGACGGCAAGCCCTGCGCGCCCGGTGTCACGGGCCAGCTGATGGTGCTGCGCCGCGGCCAGTGGATTGCCACCAAGGACCTCGGCCGCATCGATGCCGACGGCTATTTCTACCACGGCGGCCGTGCCGACGACGTGATCATCTCCGCGGGCTGGACCATGAGCGCCGTCGAGATCGAGAACGTGATCCTGATGCACCCCGACGCGCTTGAAGCCGCGGTGATCGGCGTGCCCGACGCGCTGCGCGGCCAGGTCGTCAAGGCATTTGTCGTCGGCACGCGGGGCGCGGCCGACAGCGCGGCCTTCGCCGAGGAAATCCAGGAACTGGTCAAGACCAAGCTGAGCCAGCACGAATACCCGCGCCACGTCGCGTTTGTCGACGAGCTGCCCAAGACCCCCGCCGGCAAGGTGCACCGCAAGGTGCTGCGCGAGCGCGAGCTGGCCGCCGTTCGCCCCGAGCCTGCCTAAGCCCCACCGTTCGCCCTGAGCTTGCCTGCGCGGCCCGGTCGAAGCGCCGCCCACCCCGTTTTCCCCTTCCCGTTTCTCAACCAGGAGTCGTCACCATGGACATGAAAGTACAGCGCAGTTTCCCCAAGATCACCGAAAGCGGACTGGACGAGCTGCGCCAGCGCATCGGCGTGAAGATCGGCCACACCGTCGAGCCCTGGTGCCATGAGGCCACGCGCGACAACATCCGCCATTACGCGCATGGCATCGGCGACGACAACCCGCTGTGGTGCGATCCCGCGTACGCCGCCAAGTCGCATTACGGCGGCATCGTCGCGCTGCCCAGCTTCCTGTTCTCGACCAGCCGCATCGTCTCGGGCTATGTCGGCGGCCTGCCCGGCGTGCATGCGATGTGGTCGGGCGCCGACTGGACCTGGCACAAGCCGGTGCGCCGCAACGACGAGATCCACACCGAGGCCTATCTCAAGGACCTGGTCGAGAAGCAGACCGGTTTCGCCGGCCGCGCGGTGCAGCAGATCTACCACGTCGACTTCTTCAATCAGGACGGCGACAAGGTGGCCGAGGCCGACAGCTGGTGCTTTCGCACCGAGCGCGACCATGCGCGCGAAGTCGGCACCAAGTACGAGGCGGCGCGCGAGCGCGGCCCGCGCCGCTATACCGACGAGGAACTCGCCGCGGCCTTCGAGCTGTATCGCAACGAGGAAGTGCGCGGCGCCGTGCCACGCTACTGGGAGGATGTGCAGGAGGGCGAGGCGCTGCCCACCATGTTCAAGGGCCCGATGACCGTCACCGGCTTCATTGCCTATGCGCAGGGCTGGGGCGGCCTCTACATCCGCGCCAACAAGCTCGCCTGGCAGCTGATCGACGCGCACCCGGGCGTGGGCATCAAGAACCGCTTCGGCATTCCCGACGTGCCCGAGCGCGTGCACTGGGAAGAGGACTTCGCGCTCGAAGTCGGCGCGCCCGGCGCCTATGACTACGGGCCGGAGCGCACGTCCTGGCTCACCCACCACCTCACCAACTGGATGGGCGACAGCGGCTTCCTGCACAAGGCCAGCTGCAAGATCCGGCGCCACAATCCCGAGGGCGACATGGTGTTCATCAGCGGCAAGGTGGTGCGCAAGTACCAGCAGGACGGCCGGCATCTGGTGGACATCGAGCAGATCGCGCACAACCAGGACAACGAGCTGTCGGTGGTCGGCAGCGGCACGGTGGTCCTGCCCAGCCGCGGAGCCTGAGCCATGGCACGCGCAGGCGCCCTGCAGGGACTGAAGGTCGTGGACCTGACACGGGTCCTGGCCGGGCCCCTGTGCACGCAGATCCTCGCCGACCATGGCGCCGAGGTGACGAAGATCGAGCCGCCCACAGGCGACGAGACGCGCCGGCTCGGTCCGCCCTACGCGCCGAGCCAGCAGCCGGCGTATTTCGAGGCGCTCAACCGCGGCAAGCAATCGATCGCGCTCGATCTGTCGGCGCCCGAGGGCCAGCAATTGCTGCACGGCCTGCTGGCCGACGCCGATGTGCTGGTCGAGAACTTCGTGCCCGGCACCCTCGAGCGCTGGGGCCTGGGCTACGAAGAGGTGCTGGCGGTGCGCTATCCGCGGCTGGTGCTGTGCAGCATCAGCGGCTTCGGCGCCGACGGCCCGCTGGGCGGCCTGCCGGGCTACGACGCGGTGCTGCAGGCGGCCTGCGGCATCATGAGCGTCAACGGCAGCGCCGACAGCGGCGCGACCAAGGTCGGCATTCCGGTGGTCGATCATCTGACCGGCTACGTCGCGCTGTCGGGCATCCTGATGGCCTTGCAGGCGCGCGCGCGCGACGGCCTGGGCCAGCGCGTCGAAGCCACGCTCTACGACACCGCCATCAGCCTGCTGCTGCCGCATGGCGCCAACTGGCTCAGCTCGGGCGAGCTGCCCGCGCCGCTGGGCAGCGCGCACCCGAACATCGTGCCCTACGACAAGTTCCAGGCGGCGGACGGCGCGCTGTTCATCGGCATCCTCAACGACGCCCAGTTCACGCGCTTTTGCCAGGCCATCGGCCAGCCCGAACTCGGCCGCGACGCGCGTTTCGCCCACAACGCGCAGCGCCTGCAGCACCGCGCGGCGCTGTATGCGGCCATCGAAGCGGCCATTGCCGCGCGGCCCGCGCAGGTTTGGGCCGATGCGCTGATGCAGGTCGGCGTGCCGGCCGCGGCCGTCAACAGCGTGGCCACGGCGCTCGATCATCCGCACACCCGCCACCGCCAGCTGCTGCTGCGGCGCGGCAACTACACCGGCATCCGCTCGCCGGTGCGGCTCATGGGCACGCCCGCGTGCCCGGGCGCGGCGCCGCCCGCGCTGGACCAGGACCGCGCCGCGATCCTCGCGCGGCTAAGCGCCGCGGCTGCGGGTTTGGCGCAATGCCCGCCGGGCGCGGCGCCGACCAGAATGCAGGAGGGCGCGACCACCACCCACCCTTGATCCACGAACAACAAGTTCCGCCTCCGGGCCGTGCAAGTCCTGGGGCGGCCATAAGCAGTTGGCAGCACAAGGAGACAAACCATGAAATTCGCAGCACTGGGGCTGGCCGCCGCACTGGGCCTGCTTGCCGCGCCGGCATTGCAGGCGCAGGGCTACCCGAACAAGCCGATCAAGATCATCGTGGCCTACCCCGCGGGGCAGGGCACCGACATCGCCACGCGTTATCTCGCCGACCAGATCGCACGCGACCTGGGCCAGCCGATCATCATCGACAACCGTCCCGGCGCGGGCGGCAATGTGGGCACCGAGGCCACGGCCAAGGCCCATCCCGACGGCTATACGCTGACCATGGGCACCAACGCCACCCATGTGCTCAACGAGTTTCTCTACAGCAAGATCCCCTTCAACGCCGGCAGCGACTTCGAGCCGGTGGTGATGGTCGGCACCTTCCCGATGGTGCTGGCCGTGGCCAGCAACTCGCCGCTGACCAGCGCGCGGCAACTGGTCGACAAGGTCAAGGCCGCGCCGCGCGGCGCCGACATCGCGCTGCCGAGCACCAGTGCGCGCCTGGTGGTGGAGTTGCTCAAGGAGCGCTCGGCCGTGCCGCTGTTCGGCGTGCCCTACAAGGGCGCGAGCATTGCCATCACCGACCTGATCGGCGGCCAGCTCGCGGCCATTGTCGACACCCCCACCAGCCTGCGCCCGCACCTGCAGTCGGGCAAGCTGCGCGCGCTTGCCGTGACCTCGAAGCAACCCAGCCCGCTGGTGCCGGGCGTGCCCTCGATTGCCGAGCAGGGCTACCCCGACTTCGATGTGATTGCCTGGAACGCGCTGTATGCCCCCAAGGGCACGCCGACGCAGGTCGTGCAGACGCTCAATGCGGCCTTCAACAAGGCCTTGCAGCGCCCCGAGACGCGCCAGCGCCTGCTGGAGCTGGGCTTCGAGCCCGCGGGCGGCACGCCCGAATGGCTGCAGACCTTCGGCCGGAGCGAGCGCCAGAAGTGGCAGGGGGTGATTGCGACGGCGGGGTTGAAGGCGGATTGAGGCGCGGTTTCGCGGTGTCGGCACTCTGGACCGAAGGCCGTTCATCCTTCCACGGGGTCGGCCAGACAGGCTCGGGACGAACGTGGCTCACCGCCCATCCTTCGACGCGGTCGCCCAGACAGGCTCCGCACGACCGTATTTCACCGCGCCGCAAGACGCCGACCACGACGCCAGGAATCAGACCATGCACGCCACTGACTGGAAACCCCACACGCTCCCCGGCTTCATGGGACTGGCGGGCCCGCTGTGGACGCGCCGCGAGGAGGGCGGCTGGGCCTATGGGCTGCAGGTGCAGCGCCAGCATCTGAACCCCGCGGGCGTGCTGCATGGCGGCGCCTTGCTCACCCTGGTGGACCATGCCCTCAGCACCGTCGCCTGGCAGGCGCTGCAGCGCCAGCCCTGCCTCACGCTGCAGCTCGACAGCCAGTTCCTGGCCAGCGTGGCCGAGGGCGGCTTTGTCGTCGTGCGCGCCCGCGTCACGCAGCGCACGCGCAGCCTGCTGTTCCTGCAGGGGCTGGCCACGGTGGAGGAGGCGCCGGTGCTGCAGGCGCAGGCCATCATGAAGGTGCAGCCGCCATGAACACACTGGATCTGGTTTGGCGCGGCCTGGACGGCGCGGCATCGGGTAAGCTGGACGGCTCCTTGCCCACCCGCCGCCCGAAATCCCGTTCCATGGCCGTTGCAACCCGTTCCGCCCCCAAAACCGTGCGCGTGCGCCCCGTTCCCGCCGTCAGCCGCTCGATTGCCATCCTGCGGCTGCTGGGCGAGACCCAGCAAGGGCTGGGGGTGAAGGCCATTGCCGACCAGCTGGCGCTGGTGCCCAGCACCTGCCTGCACATCCTGCGCGTGCTGGTCAGCGAGGACCTGGTGCAGATCGATCCCGCGAGCAAGCGCTATACGCTGGCCGCGGGCATGATCAGCCTGGCGCGCAGCGTGCTCGAAGGAGGCAGCTTCGCGGCGCGCGTGCAGCCGGCGCTCGACCGGCTGGCGGCCGGGCATGGCGTCACGGCCATGGGCGTCGAGGTCACGCAGCACCAGAGCGTGGTGGTGCTGGCGCTGTCGAAATCAAGCCAGCCGTTTCGGCTGCACACCGATGTCGGCAGCCAGTTCTCGAGCCTGGTCAGCGCCACGGGCCGGCTGATCGCAGCGCAGATGGAGGCGAGCGCGGCGCAGCTCAAGAAGGTCTACGCCGCCATTCCCTGGGACGCTGCACCGGGCTTTGCCACCTGGCGCAACGAGGTCGAGCTGGCGCGGCGCGAGGGCTGGGCGCTCGACCGCGACCATTTCGTGCGCGGCCTCACCGTGGTCGCGCTGCCGGTGTTCAATGCGCGCCGCCAGCTCACGCACACGGTGGTGGCGGTGGGCATGAGCAGCCTGCTCGATGCGCCCGCGCTGCAGCGCCTGGTGCAGGACATGCGCGCGGAACTCGAGGCCCTGGGCGAGCGCCCCTGAGCCCCGCGGGTCGTAGGCCAGGCGGGCGACCGCAGCGCGGCGGGCTGCCCGCTGGCATGGCGCGGCGCGCCAGGATGGCTACAGGAGCGGACTGGAACAGGTGGTGTTTGCTGACATCCATGCGCAGGGGCGCGCCGCATACTGGCTCAGGCGCACAGGCCCGGAGGAGATCGGCCTGCGCGGCGCAGACCACCTTCCGTCACCCGGCCCAGCTTTTGTAGTTCAAACCACGATGATCCGACTTCAACTCCAGATCGAGTTGTCCTATACGGTGCTTGCACCAGGCGCCGATTTCTTCTTCTTCATCCACGCGGCGCACACGCCGCAGCAGACCGTGTCCGACGAGCGGCTGGTGATCAGCCAGTCCGACGCCTCCTGGACGCTGCAGGAAAGTCCCGCCATGGACCAGCGCTGCCTGCGCCTGAGTGCCAACCCCGGCCCGCTCAAGGTCAACTATGCCGCCAGTGTCGAAATCACCCACCATGTGGCCGATCCGGCGCAGATCGACGAAGTGCCGGTGTGCGAACTGCCGCTCGATGTGCTGCCGTATATCTACCCCAGCCGTTATTGCCAGTCCGACCGGCTCTACAACTTCGCCGGCGGGCTGTTTGGCCACCTGCCCAAGGGCTATGCACGCGCGCAGGCGATCTGCGATTGGGTGCAGCAGCACGTGACGTTCCGCTCCAACAGTTCCACCGGCACCACCTCGGCCGTCGACACGCTGGTCGAGCGCGTGGGCGTGTGCCGCGACTTCGCGCATCTGATGATCGCGCTGTGCCGCGCCGTCAACCTGCCCGCGCGCTTTGCCACCGGCACCGACTATGGCGCCGACCCGAGCATGGGCCCGCCCGACTTCCACGCCTATGTCGAGGTCTATCTGGGCCACCGCTGGTACCTGTTCGATCCGTCGGGCACGGCGATTCCCATGGGCATCATGCGCCTGGCCACCGGCCGCGATGCCGCCGATGTGGCGTTTGCGACGATCTTCGGCAGCGTCTACAGCGACCAGCCGCGCATCCATGTCGTTGCGGGGGAAGATCCGGCGAAGGGCTGGCAGATGCCGGTGCACACGGCCTCGGCGCTGTCTACGGCTTAAGGGCCTATCCAAGCGCGGGATTTGCCGCTATGGTGGTCCCATGTCGCCCATGAAATCGCCTCTTTTCCAGGCTGCGGCCTGGCTTGCCGTGCTCTCGCTGGCGCTGCCGGCCTCCGCGCAGTTGCTGCCGCTGGGGCGCCGCAACGATTCGGTGCTGCTGCACATTCCGGCCAAGGATGCGGCTGCGTTCAAGGCCTTCATTGCCCAGACCCTCAACACCGGCCAGCCCGATGTCGCGCACGAATGGACCAGCAGCGCGGCTTCGGGCGGCCAGCCGGTCAAGGTGCTGCTGACACCGGGCCCGGCCACCGAGACCCGGTCGGCCGGGCGCTGCCGCCTGCTGTCGTCGCAGGTCCAGCAGCGCGCGGCGCATGAAAGCTGGAAGATCTGGTTCTGCCAGCAGGCCAATGGCGCCTGGAAGATCAGCGGCCTGGATTGAGCGCCGGCGCTTTGCCCGCGGGGTGCGCTCCCGCCCATTTTGCAGGAGGCACGATGCACCAGCCATCTCCCGGATTCCTCTCGCGCTGCCTGCTTGCCGGCCTGGCGGCGGCGTGCATGCTGCCCGCGGCCTGGGCCTGCACGCGTGTCGTCTACCACGGCGCCGCAGGCCAGGTCATCACGGCGCGCTCGATGGATTGGAAAAGCGACATCACCAGCAATCTCTGGGTGCTGCCGCGCGGCATGCAGCGCAGCGGCGAGGCGGGTCCGAATTCGCTGCGCTGGACCTCGCGCTATGGCAGTCTCGTCACCTCGGGCTATGACGTCTCGACCACCGATGGCGTGAACGAGGCCGGGCTGCACGCCAATCTGCTGTGGCTGGCCGAGTCCGAATACCCGCGTTTCGATGCCAACAGCAAGCCGGGCCTGACCATTGCCGCCTGGGCGCAGTATGTGCTCGACAACTTTGCCAGCGTGGCCGAGGCCGTGGCCGCGCTGCAACTCGAGCCGTTCACGCTGGTCACCGACAACGTGCCTGGCGAGAGGCGCCTGACCACGCTGCACCTGTCGATGTCGGATGCGGGCGGCGACAGCGCGATCGTCGAGTACATCGGCGGCCGGCAGGTCATTCACCACAGCCGCAGCTACCAGGTCATGACCAATTCGCCGCATTTCGAGCAGCAGCTGGCGCTCAATGCCTATTGGCAGCAGATCGGCGGCACCACCATGCTGCCGGGCACCAACCGCGCCGCCGACCGCTTTGCGCGCGCCGCGTTCTATGTCAACGCCGTGCCCAAGGACCCCGATCCGAACAAGGCGCTGGCCAGTGTCTTCAGCGTGATCCGCAATGTCTCGGTGCCCTACGGCATCAGCACGCCGGACGAACCGAATATTTCCTCGACGCGCTGGCGCACGGTGTTCGATCACCAGCGCCAACTGTATTTCTTCGAGTCGGCGCTCACGCCCAATACCTTCTGGGTCGATCTCAAGGCGCTGGATTTCAGCGCCGAGCGCGGCCGGGTGCTCAAGCTCGATCTCGGCCCGAACCAGGACCACCCCTACGCCGGCAATGCCACGCCGGCATTCCAGCCGGCCGAACCCTTCCGGTTTCTGGGCCTGCCCGGCTAGGCCGCTGCCACGCGCCGCTCACCCGCGCTGCAGCAGCGGGTGCCTGGCAAACAGCTCGGCAGCCCAGTCGACGAAGGCGCGCACCTTGGCGCTCAGGTGGCGGTTGGGCGGGTACACCACATACACCGGCAGCGGCGGCTGCGGCCAGTCGGGCAGCAGCGCCACCAGCTCGCCGCGCTCGAGGTGCTGCTGCGCCTGCAAGGTGGTGATCTGGCCGATGCCCTGGCCGGCCACGACCGACAGCACATAGGCGTTGCTTTCATTCACCGTGAGATGCGCGTTGTTGGCGACCTCGATCACTTCGCCATCGCGGTGGAACTCGAGCGGATAGCGGCGCTGCGAGACCGGCGAGAAATAGGTCACGATGCGGTGGCCCGATTCCAGCTCCAGCGGGTGCGCGGGCGTGCCATGGCGCGCGAGATAGTCGGGCGTGGCGACGGTGATGAACTCCAGGTTGGCGATGCGCCGCGCCACCAGCGACTGGTCGCTGAGCTCGCCGCCGCGGATCACGCAGTCGACGTTGTCGCCGATCAGGTCGATGGTGCGGTCGGTCACGCCCAGGTCGATCTGGATCTCGGGATAGCGCTGCTGGAAGTCGGCCAGCTGCGGAATGATCAGCAGGCGCGCCACCGAGGTGCCGACATCGACGCGCAGGCGACCGCGCGGCGTGGCGCGGGCCTGCGTCATGCTGGCCTCCATGTCGTCGAAATCGGCGAGCAGGCGCACGGCGCGGTCGTAGTACGCCGCGCCGTCGGTGGTGACGGTGACGCGGCGCGTGGTGCGGTTGAGCAGCTTCACGCGCAGCCGCTCCTCGAGCGCCTGCACATGCTTGGTGACGGTGGCCTTGGGCAGCTGCAGCGAATCGGCTGCATGCGTGAAGGTGCCGGCCTCGACCACGCGCGCGAAGGTGCGCATGGCTTGTATCTGATCCATGGGCTCTCCTGGGTTGGTGGTCAGCGGGTAACGAATTCTGACATGGGGTCCAGGCCTTGATTGTTCGGGTTTTGGAAACACTGCGGCTGCATTTGCGCGGTTGGTGGGCGTTGCCCCAGCGTTTACATTTGTGGCTCCACGCTTGCGTCCGGACCACACCATGCCCACACCTTCACCCGATCGCCCCGCCGACGACGTCATTGCCCTGGCCACCGGCCAGCAGGTCGCGGTGCGCACCTACGGCCACAAGAAGGCCGGCGACTGCCTGCCGCTGGTGGTGCACTTCCACGGCGGGGCGTTCATCTCCGGCTCGCTCGACAGCGGCTGCACGGTGGCGCATCTGCTTGCCGCCGCGGGTGCGCGCGTGGTTTCGGTGGCCTATCCGCTGGCGCCCGAGCATCCGTTTCCACAGCCGCTGGAGATCGGCTATGGCGTGCTGCAGTGGGCCTGGCGCCACCGCGTGCGTCTGGCGGGCAAGGGCGCGCCGGTGTATCTGGCCGGCGAGGAGGCGGGCGGCAATCTCGCGGCCGGCGTGTGCATGATGGCGCGCGACCAGCGCCATCCGCCGCTGGCCGGGCAGATCCTGCTGTCGCCGATGCTCGATCCCTGCGTGGGCACGCCCTCGCTGCGCGCGGCCACCGGCACGGCCACCGATTGCAAGTGGGCGCAGGGCTGGCACCTGTTCCTGCGCTCGGCCCACGATGCCCAGCATCCCTATGCCGTGCCCAGCGCCGCGCAGCGCCTGGCGGGCCTGCCGCCGACGCTGGTGCTGGTGGGCCAGGACGACCCGATGCGCGACGAGGCGCTGGCCTATGCGGCGCGGCTGGAGAGCGCGGGCCTGGAGGTGGCGCGGCATGTGTTCGACAAGGCCCGGCAATGGCCCGATGCGCTGCTGCAGCCCGATCCACGGCCTTGTCCCTGCGCCGACGAGGTGCAGGCGCAGTTCCAGCGCTTTTTCGCCACGACGCGATGTCGATCTGAGCTGAAACCCTGATTCCCGCTGCCTGACGGCGCCGCGCCCTGGCCACAGCCAAGGCGCGCTGGCGGAGCCGTTGCCGCCCGATTTTCCTTTGCTTTTTGTTTTCCGACCTTTGCGCCGGAAGGCGGCGTTGCGTCCAAAAGCGCCGCCTGCCTGCGCCTTCACCTTGAGAGACCGACCATGAAACCGCATTTCCTTTCTTCCCTGCCGCAACGCTGGCGCACCGCCGCCATTGCCGCCGCCGCGATTGCGGTCGTGGGCGGCGCGGCCTTTGGCCTGCAAGCCTCCGCGCAGGGCGCCGCCGAGGGTGCGCCGGCCGCGCCGCCGGCAATTCCCGTCTCCGTGGCCCAGGTCGTGCAGCAGGACGTCGCGCTCTGGGACGAATTCTCGGGCCGGCTTGAAGCCGTGCAGCGCGTCGATATCCGCCCGCGCGTGGCCGGCGCGGTGCAGGCCGTGCACTTTCGCGAAGGCGCGCTGGTGAAGAAGGGCGACTTGCTGTTCAGCGTCGATCCGGCGCCGTTCGCGGCCGAGGTCGACCGCGCGCAGGCCCAGGTCGTGGCCGCGCAGGCGCGGCTGTCGTACACCCGCAGTGAAATGGAGCGCTCGACGCGGCTGTGGGAAGAGCGCGCGATTGCGCAGCGCGAACACGACGAGCGCGTGAACGCGCAGCGCGAAGCCGATGCCAACCTGCGCGCCGCGCAGGCGGCGCTGCAGACCGCGCGCCTGAACCTGGGATACACCGAGGTGCGCGCGCCGATCGCGGGCCGCGCGGGCCGCGTCGAAGTCACCGTCGGCAACCTGGTGGCGTCGGGCGCGGGCGCGCCGGTGCTGACCACGCTGGTGTCGGTGAGCCCGATCTATGCGAGTTTCGACAGCGACGAGCAGGTGGTGGTCAAGGCCCTGGACGGCCTGGCCGCGGGGCCGGGCGGGCGCGCGCGCATCGAGCGCATTCCGGTGCAGATGGGCACGGGCACGGCCGGCGGCACGCCGCATACCGGCCAGCTGCAGCTGATCGACAACCAGGTCGATGCGCAAAGCGGCACGGTGCGGGTGCGCGCGGTGTTCGACAACGCCGACGGCGCGCTGATGCCGGGCCAGTTCGCGCGCATCCGCATGGGCCAGGCGCGCAGCACGCAGGCGGTGCTGGTCAGCGAACGCGCGGTCGGCACCGACCAGAACAAGAAATACGTGATGGTCGTGGGCGCGGGCGACACCGCCGAGTACCGCGAGGTGCAGCTGGGCGCGCCCTTCGAGGGCCTGCGCATCGTCACTTCGGGACTCCAGGCCGGCGAGCGCGTGGTCGTCAACGGCTTGCAGCGCGTGCGTCCCGGCGCGCGCATTGAAGCCCAGGACGTGCCCATGCTCGCCAAGGCACCAGCCGCCTGAACGCGCTGAACCACCAGAAGAACACCATGAATCTTTCCCGCTTTTTCATCGACCGACCGATCTTTGCCGGCGTGCTGTCGGTGCTGATCTTCCTGGCCGGCCTGATCGCCTTGCGCGCGCTGCCGATCTCGGAGTATCCCGATGTCGCGCCGCCGTCGGTGGTGGTGCGCGCCCAGTACCCGGGCGCCAACCCCAAGGTGATTGCCGAGACCGTCGCCACGCCGCTCGAGGAATCGATCAACGGCGTCGAAGGCATGCTCTACATGGGCAGCCAGGCGACGACCGATGGCGTGATGACGCTCACCGTGACGTTCGCGCTCGGCACCGACCCCGACAAGGCGCAGCAGCTGGTGCAAAACCGCGTCTCGCAGGCCGAGCCGCGCCTGCCCGAGGAGGTGCGCCGGCTCGGCATCACCACCATCAAGAGCGCGCCCGACCTGACCATGGTCGTGCACATGGCCTCGCCCAACGGCCGCTATGACATCGACTACCTGCGCAACTACGCGGTGCTCAACGTCAAGGACCGGCTCGCGCGCATTCCCGGCGTCGGCCAGGTGCAGATCTTCGGCGGCGGCGACTATGCCATGCGCGCCTGGCTCGACCCGCAGAAGATCGCGCAGCGCGGCCTGTCGGCGGCCGATGTCGTGGCTGCCATCCGCGGCCAGAACGTGCAGGCCGCGGCCGGCGTGGTCGGCGCCTCGCCCGGCCTGCCCGGCGTGGACATGCAGCTGTCGATCAACGCCCAGGGCCGGCTGCAGACCGAGGAGGAGTTCGGCGACATCATCGTCAAGTCGGGCGCCGACGGCGCGGTGACGCGGCTGCGCGATGTCGCGCGGCTCGAACTCGGCGCGGCCGATTACGCGCTGCGCTCGCTGCTCAACAACGAGCCCGCGGTGGGCATGGGCGTGTTCCAGGCACCGGGCTCGAACGCGCTCGACATCTCGGCGAATGTGCGCGCCACCATGGCCGAGCTGCAAAAGAACATGCCCGAAGGCGTGGAGTTCCGCATTGCCTACGACCCGACGCAGTTCGTGCGCGCCTCGATCAAGTCGGTGATCACCACGCTGCTCGAAGCCGTGGCGCTGGTGGTGCTGGTGGTGGTGCTGTTCCTGCAGACCTGGCGCGCCTCGATCATTCCGCTGCTGGCCGTGCCGGTGTCGGTGGTCGGCACCTTTGCCGTGCTGCACCTGCTGGGCTTCTCGATCAACGCGCTGAGCCTGTTCGGCTTGGTGCTGGCCATCGGCATCGTGGTCGACGACGCCATCGTGGTCGTGGAAAACGTCGAGCGCAATATCGAGACCGGCCTGTCGCCGCGCGAAGCCACCTACCGCGCGATGCGCGAGGTGTCGGGCCCGATCATTGCGATTGCCTTGGTGCTGGTCGCGGTGTTCGTGCCGCTGGCCTTCATCAGCGGGCTCACGGGCCAGTTCTACCGCCAGTTCGCGGTGACCATCGCGATCTCCACGGTGATTTCAGCGATCAACTCGCTGACGCTCGCGCCCGCGCTCAGCGCGCTGCTGCTCAAGGGCCACGATGCGCCCAAGGACGCGCTCACGCGCGGCATGGACCGCGTGCTGGGCGGCTTCTTCCGACGCTTCAACCGGCTGTTCCAGCGCGGCTCGGATGCCTACAGCGGCGGCGTGCAGCGCGTGATCGGCCGCAAGGCGCTGATGCTGGTGATCTATCTGGCGCTGGTCGGCGCGACCTGGGGCCTGTTCAAGCTGGTGCCCGGCGGCTTCGTGCCGGCGCAGGACAAGCAATACCTGGTGGGCTTTGCGCAGTTGCCCGATGGCGCGACGCTGGACCGCACCGATGAAGTGATTCGCCGCATGGGCGAGATCGTCAAGCAGAACCCGAACGTCGAGGACGCGCTGGCGTTCACCGGCCTGTCGATCAATGGCTTCACCAACAGCTCGAACTCGGGCGTGGTGTTCGTCACGCTCAAGCCGTTTGCCGAGCGCACGCGCGCCGACCAGAGCGGCGCGGCCGTGGCCGGGCAACTGAACCAGGCCTTTGGCAGCATCCAGGAAGCCTTCATCGCGCTGTTCCCGCCGCCGCCCGTGGCCGGCCTGGGCACGACCGGCGGCTTCAAGCTGCAGATCGAAGACCGTGCCTCGCTGGGCTATGAAGCCATGGACGCGGCCGTCAAGGCCTTCATGGCCAAGGCCTACCAGACGCCCGAACTCGCCGGCCTGTTCACCAGCTGGCAGGTCAACGTGCCGCAGCTCTACGCGAATATCGACCGCACCAAGGCGCGCCAGCTGGGCGTTCCGGTCACGGACATCTTCGAGACGCTGCAGATCTATCTGGGCAGCCTGTACGCCAACGACTTCAACCAGTTCGGCCGTACCTACAGCGTGCGCGTGCAGGCCGATGCGGCGTTTCGCGCGCGCGCCGAGGACGTGGGCCTGTTGCAGGTGCGCTCGAGCACGGGCCAGATGGTGCCGCTGTCGGCGTTGATGAAGCTCGAGCCGAGTTTCGGCCCCGAGCGCGCGATGCGCTACAACGGTTTCCTGTCGGCCGACGTCAGCGGCGGGCCTGCGCCCGGCTTCTCCTCGGGCCAGGCCCAGGCCGCGATCGAACGCGTGGCCGACGAGACGCTGCCCCAGGGCATCGGCTTTGAATGGACCGAGCTGACCTACCAGGAGATCCTGGCCGGCAACTCCGCGCTGCTGGTGTTCCCGCTGGCCATCCTGCTGGTGTTCCTGGTGCTGGCCGCGCAGTATGAAAGCCTCACGCTGCCGATTGCCATCATCCTGATCGTGCCCATGGGCTTGCTCGCGGCCATGACCGGGGTCTGGCTCAGCGGCGGCGACAACAACGTGTTCACGCAGATCGGGCTGATCGTGCTCGTGGGCCTGTCGGCGAAGAACGCCATCCTGATCGTCGAGTTCGCGCGCGAGCTCGAATTTGCCGGGCGCACGCCCGTGCAGGCGGCCATCGAGGCCAGCCGGCTGCGGCTGCGGCCCATCCTGATGACCTCGCTGGCGTTTGTCATGGGCGTGCTGCCCCTGGTGCTGGCCACGGGCGCGGGCGCCGAGATGCGCAGCGCGATGGGCGTGGCGGTGTTCTTTGGAATGATCGGCGTCACGGCCTTCGGCCTGTTCCTCACGCCGGTGTTCTATGTGCTGCTGCGGCGCATGGCCGGCAACCGGCCGCTGCTGCAGCACCCGCAGGCCGGGCCCGCGGGCTCCGGCGCCAATGCCCATCCCGTGCTGGCCGCGCCGCGCGGCCCTGCTGAATAAGAAGAAAGCTGCCATGAAACCCATACCCCACCCTGGCCGGCGCACGCTGGCCCTGCTGACCCCGCTGTTTGCCGCGCTGGTGCTGGCCGGCTGCGCCAGCGCCCTGCCGGCCCCGCCCGAAAACGCGGGCGTGGAAATACCTGCGCGCTTCAGCGGCGCGCCGGCCGCCGCCGCCGCCGCGGCCGAAGCCCAGCCGCGCGGCGCCTGGTGGCTGGCGTTTGCCGATCCGCAGCTCAGCGCGCTGGTCGAGCGCGCCGGTGACGCCAACACCGATATCCAGGCCGCGGCCGCGCGGCTGGCCGAAGCGCGCGCGCTGCTGCGTTCGGCCGATGCGCAGCGGCTGCCGCAGCTCGGTGCATCCGCCGGCGTCGGGCGCCAGGCCGGGGCGCAGTCCACGGGCGGCGCCGCGCCGGCCACCTTGGGTACGGCGGGCTTGAATCTGTCGTATGAGGTCGATCTGTCGGGCCGGCTGTCGCAGGCCAGCGCCGCGGCGCTGCAGGATGCGCAGGCGCGCGCCGCGCTGCTGCAAAGCACGCGGCTGATGGTGCAGGCCGATGTCGCCCAGGCCTATCTGCAGCTGCGCGGGCTGCAGGACGAGCGCGCGCTGCTGGCGCAAAGCCTGGACATCTACCGCGACAGCCTGCGCCTCACGTCGCGCCGCTTCGAGGCCGGCGACGCCGCCGAACTCGATCTGGCGCGCATGCAGACCGAGGTATCGGCCACCGCTTCCGAGCTGCTGGCGCTCGACCGGCAGCAGGCGCTGCTGCGCAATGCACTGGCGCTGCTGGTGGGCGATGTCGCCGGCGCGTTCAGCGTCGCGCCGGGGGCGCCGGCGGCGCTGCCGCTGATACCCGCGGGCGTGCCGGCCGCGGTGCTGGCGCGCCGGCCCGATGTCGCGGCCGCGCAGGCCACGGTGCAGGCCGCGCTGGCGCGCGTCGGCGTGGCGCAGGCGGCGTGGTTTCCGCAGATCGTGCTCACCGCGCAGGGCGGCTACGCCTCGCCCGAACTGGGCGACCTGCTGCGCTGGTCGGCGCGTTCCTGGGGCGTCAACGCACTGCTGTCATTGCCGGTTTTCGACGGCGGCCAGCGCGCCGCGCAGGAACAGGGCGCGAAGGCCCGGCTCGAAGCCGCCGTGGCCGCGCAGCGCGGCCAGGTGCTCACGGCGTTTCGCGACGTCGAGGACCAGCTCAGCGCGCTGCGCCTGCTGGGCGAGCAGTCGCAGGTGCTGGCGCAGGCGGTGGAATCGGCCGAGCGCGCGAGCCATCTGTCGGACGTGCGCTGGCGCAACGGCTATGTGAGCCAGCTCGAGCTGCTGGACGCGCGCCGCAATGCGCTGCGCCAGCGCCGCAACGCGCTGCAGCTGCGCAGCGCGCAGTACACCACCACGGTGATGCTGATCCGCGCCCTGGGCGGCAGTTGGGAGCCGGCAGCCGGCGCTTCGCGCATCGCGCCGGCGTCTTAGGCCGGCAGGCGCGCCGGCCCGCACGGCCCGAAGCGGTCTTGCGGGCTCTCCTACGCCGCTGTCCGCGCAGCGACTACCCCGGCGCGCGCACGCCGGACGTAGGCTCGGGGTTTGCAGCGACCACTGCGCCACCGATAGAAAGGACTGCCATGAACACCCCCAACACCGTCTCGAGCGTCATTTCCTCCGACCGCGTCAACGGCACCAATGTCTACAATCCCGCCGGCGAGAAGCTGGGCACGATCGACACGCTGATGATCGACAAGCTGTCGGGCAAGGTGCGCTACGCCGTCATGGAATTCGGCGGATTCCTGGGCATCGGCACCGACCGTTATCCGCTGCCCTGGGACACACTCAAGTACGAGCCCGAAATGGGCGGCTATGTGGTGTCGCTGCAGCGCGAGCAGCTCGAGGGCGCGCCACGCTATGCACGCGATGACTATCCCGAGTACACCGATGAATACGGCCGCCGCGTGAACGACTACTACGGCGTGCCGTATATCTGACCATCCCGCGCCGCCGCCTGCGCCTCGAGCCATCCCTTCTTGCGGGGGATGGCTTTTCTTTTGGACCAGACGCTGTTCGCAATGCATATGTCCATCGCGCCCGCGCGCAGGCGCGCAGGCGCTCGGGCGGCAGGCCGGCCCAGGTCAGCGCCGTCAGGGGGTGCGAAGAAGGCCATGGCGGCCGCACCCATATTCACGACGCTGCTTTCAATGTTTGCCCGAACATGATGCGGCTACACGGGAGCGATGATGTCTGATCCCTTGTGCTTCGTCAAAAATATCGTCAAATTGGGCGAGCTGAAATCGCGAATCCTGCTGTCTTTTGCAGCCATCGGATTTTATTCGGCGGCAATGGTGGCGCAGCCGTTTTTGATAGCCTTGATCGTTCGGGAAATGGCCCAGCAATCCACCATGGAGGTTCGTGTTGGCGTGGTCTTCCTGGCGGCTGCCATGGTCCTCTCTGGAGCCATGGCGTACGCAGTGGCTGAAATCAATAATTCCGTGCTGCAGGATATCCGCTGTACATCCAAGTATGCATTGTACGAATGCCTGCTGAGCAAACCCCTGGAATTTTTTCACGGCTTGAACCAAGGATCGATTGAAGCCGCGGTGGCCACGGCTTCGCAGGCGGTGCGGACCATGGTTTTTGAGGGGCTCAATGCGCTGGTGCGGGCTTTGTTTTTTATCGTTTTTTCTGCTGTCCTGGTCTTTGTGAAACTGCCAGTGCATGGTTTCATTTTCGTTGTTGCCGCGGCTTTTTATTGCTGCATGGCATACCGGCTGGCACGCAGTTCGTCGAGGCATGTGGCCGATGCCGTGCTTGCCACCGTCAGTGCTTCCAAAGAGGTTTCCGATATTATTTTCAATATCGATTCGGTCGTGGGGAATGACATGGGGTATGTGGAGAGGAACAGAATTTCCACATTTCTTGAGGTGGAGAGGGCTGCCTATAGAAAAGCGCAAGCTTTGATGGATAGAAATGATTTCCTGCAGAGGTCATTCCTGGCCCTGGTTTTCATTGTTTTCATCGTTTCCGTGGCGGCCAGCGGTGGTGGCGATGCCGCCAGTGCCGTGATGCTGTACGTCATCGGACTGATTTCATACGTGCAACTTGACACGGTAGGAAAATCGCTCAACACCGTTTTCGAGCAACTCCACAAGCTGGAGACCGTGCTTGAAGGCTTGGAATACGGGGGGGTGAAAGACGAACCACTGCAGAGCGCAATATTCGACACGGGCGCTGTGGGAGTGGATATCGACCACGTCTTTTTTCATTACGTCGAGGGCCGGCCGCTCCTGTGCGACCTTTGTATCAAGCTGGAGCCCGCAGGCCGATACTTGATCACGGGACCCAGTGGCACGGGCAAATCCTCTTTGTTGAAGATTTTGGCCGGGCGGCTGGAGCCACAGGCAGGACAGGTGCGGTATGCGGGCCGAGCGGCGCGCGCGCTTTCGCGCCGCGACCGATCGCGGCTGATGTCCATCATTCCCCAGGATGCCAAGCTGTTCGATCGCTCGGTCTACGCCAATGCGACCTATGGCCTCGAGCATGTGCCGTATGACGAAGTGCAGACGCTGCTGCTGGGCTTGAAATTGGAGCGGCTGCAGCGCCAGGAGGGGGCGTGCTGGCTGGATGCCGGCGTCGGCAAGGACGGTCTGGACCTGAGCGGCGGAGAAAGGCAGCGGATCCTGCTGGCCCGCGCAATTTTGCAGGCGCGCCCGCTGTTGCTGCTCGACGAGGCCACCTCGGCGCTCGACGCGCAGACTGAAGCTGCCGTGCTGCAGTTGCTGCACGAGCGCCTGCCCGATACCACCATCGTGGCGGTCAGCCACAGGCCGCATGCGCAGCAGGCGGGGTATCGCACGCTGGCACTGGACCAGGGTGCGATGCCTTGAAGCCGCGGATCAGTGCGCGCCGCCCGCGTCGGCCGCGGCCGCGCCCGGCGTGGGCCGCCGGGTCAGCCAGATCAGGCCGATCAGCAGCAGGAACAGATATGACGATCCGAGGAAGATGTCGTCGGCGGCGCGCGTGAACGCCTGCTGGTCGATGAGCCGGTTGATCTGCACCAGCGCCTGCTCCTTGCCCAGCCCCGTGGCCTGCAGGTTCTGCAGCATCGCGCCAAACACGCCCTGGCCTTCGATCAAGCCTTCGGTCAGATGCGCATGGTGCATCGTCGCGCGGTCGCTCCACAGGGTGGTCGCAATGGACGTTCCCATGGCGCCCGCGGTGATGCGCACGAAGTTGCTCAGCCCCGCGGCCGCGGGAATGCGCTCGGGCGGCAGGCCGGCCAGGGTCAGCGTGGTCAGCGGGATGAAGAAGAACGCCATGGCCGCGCCCTGGATCAGCGTCGGCAGCAGGATATGCGCGAAGTCGGTCTCGGTCGTGAAATGCGAGCGCATCCAGAGCACCAGCGCAAACACCACGAACGCCGCGGTCGCCATCTTGCGCGGGTCCCATTGGCCGACCTTCTTGCCCACCAGTGGCGTGAGCAGGATGGCAAACACGCCCACGGGCGCGAGCGCCATGCCGGCCGAGGTGGCGGTGTAGCCCATCCACTGCTGCAGCCACAGCGGCATCAGCACCACGTTGCCGAAGAACAGCCCGTAGGCCACCGACAGCGCCACCGAGCCCGCGGCGAAGTTGCGCCGCGCAAACAGCCGCAGATCGACCACCGGGTGCTCATCGGTCAGTTCCCAGACGATGAAGACCGCCAGGCCCACCACCGCCACCACGGCCATGGTGATGATCTCGCCCGACGCAAACCAGTCGAGTTCCTTGCCCTTGTCGAGCATCAGCTGCAGCGCGCCGACCCACAGCACCAGCAGCGACAGGCCCACGGTGTCGATCGGCAGCTTGCGCGTGGGCGTCTCGCGCTGGCGGTAGATGCCCCAGGTCAGCGCGGCCGCGAACAACCCGACCGGCACGTTGATATAGAAGATCCAGGGCCAGGAGATGTTGTCGGTGATCCAGCCGCCCAGCAGCGGCCCGACCACCGGGGCCACCAGCGTGGTCACCCCCCATAGCGCCAGCGCGGTGCCGGCCATGGCCGCGGGATAGCTCGACAGCAGCAGGGTCTGCGACAGCGGGATCATCGGGCCCGCGACCAGGCCTTGCAGCACGCGGAAGAACACCAGCATTTCCAGCGAGTTGGCAAACCCGCAGAGCCAGGAGGTCAGCACGAACAGCAGCACGCTCATGGTGAACAGCCGCACCGCGCCAAAGCGCTGCGTGAGCCAGCCGGTGAGCGGCACCGAGATCGCGTTGGCGACGCCAAAGCTGGTGATCACCCAGGTGCCCTGGGTCGAGCTCACGCCCAGGTCGCCGGAAATCGACGGAATCGCCACGTTGGCAATCGACGAATCCAGCACGTTCATGAAGGTCGCCAGCGACAGCGCCATGGTGCCCAGCAGCAGCGCCGGGCCATGCAGCGGCGACAGCTTCAGCGGGGCGGCGGGCGCGCCGGCCGGACGCGGGGCGGCCCCCGCGGCAGCGGTGGAAGGGGTACTCATGCGAATACGCTCCTGCCGCTCAGGCGCCCGTGGCGGGAGCAGCCGCGGGCAGCGCGGTCAGCGCCGGCAGCACTTCGCCGGCGATGATGCGCGCGATGCGCGCATCGGCATCGGCCATGCCGGTCGCATAGACCGTGGTCGAGGCAACGGGCGCGGTGCGCGGCACGCTGGCGAGCATCGCGCCGGCATTGCCGTCCTGGCTGCGCACGTCGACCTTGGCTTCCATCGACAGGCCCACGCGCAGCGGATGGCTGGCCAGATCGGCGGGGTCGAGCGCGATGCGCACCGGCACGCGCTGCACCACCTTGATCCAGTTGCCGGTGGCGTTTTGCGCCGGCAGCAGTGCAAACGCCGCGCCCGTGCCCGCGCCCAGGCCCAGCACCTTGCCGTGGTAGGTGACCTTGTCACCATAGACATCGGCCGTGACTTCGGCGCTCTGGCCGATGCGCAGGCCGGCAATCTGGCTTTCCTTGAAGTTGGCATCGACCCACAGGTCGTTGAGACCGACCACGGTCATGACCGGCGCGCCCGCGGCGATGCGCTGGCCCAGCTGCACGCCGCGCTTGGCGACATGGCCCTCGACCGGCGACAGCAGGCGCGTGCGCTGCAGCGCCAGATAGGCCTCGCGCACCTTCGCCGCGGCGCGCACCACGTTCGGGTGCTCCTGCGCGGTGCTGCCCTCGGTCTGCGCCTGCGCTGCGGTGAGCTGGGCGCGCGCGGCGCGCACCGCGGCCTGGGCCGCGCCGACGGCGTTGCGGTTGGCCGCGGCCTGGGTCTGCGCGTGTTCGAACTCTTCCTTGCCAACCGCGCCCGTGGCCAGCAGCGGCTGGCGCCGCGCCACATCCTGCTGGGCGCGTGCGGCATCGGCCTCGAGGCGCTGCAGCTCGGCTTCGCGCAGCGCGACTTGCGCTTGCAGCGGGGCATTGTTGGCATAGAGCGCGCGCACTTCGCGCACCGTCTGCGCGAGCTGGGCTTCGGCCTGGGCCAGCGCGACCAGCGCGTCGGAGGCGTCGAGCTGCACCAGCAGCTGGCCCGGGCGCACGAAGTCGGTGTCGTCGGCGCCGATGCTGACCACGGTGCCGCCGAGCTGCGGCGTGATCTGCACCACGTTGCCCGCGGCATAGGCGTTGTCGGTGGTCTCGAAGTTGCGGCCATGGCTCCAGTGCCACGCGCCCCAGCCCAGGCCCACGACGGCCACGGCAGCGGCAATGAGGGTCAGGCCCTTGCGGCGGGCACGGGGGTTGCCGGTGGCGGCGGGAGCGGCGGCTTGCTTTTGATCGGTCATGAGAATTGGCGCTTTGTTATGTCGGTGAAGTTTTTGCGTCCCGGGCAGCGCGCTGCCCATCCAGGAAAAAAGGGTTTCAGCGCTGGCTGACCTGCAGCTGCGCGGTGGTATCGGTCCAGCCGCCGCCCAGCGCCTGCATCAGGTTGATGCGGCTGTCGAGCTGGCGCGCCTGGATGTCCACGGCGAGGCGGCGCTGCACGATGACCTGGGTCTCGGTCTGCAGCAGCGTGACCTGGCCGCTCAGGCCGGCGCGAAAGCGCTGCAGCGCGAAGTCATAGGCCTGCTCGGCTTTGCGCACCGATTCGGCCTGCAGCGTCTGCTGGCGGCGCAGCGACTGCACCGAGGCAATCGCATCGCCGGCCTGCTTGACCGCGTCGAGCACCGCGCCGTTGTACTGCGCAATGGCGGTGTCGCGCTCGGCTTCGCGGCCGCGCAGTTGGGCGCGCAGGCGCGTGCCTTCGAAGATCGGCAGGCGCAGCGCAGGCGTCACGCCCAGCTGGCGCGAGCTGCCCTGCAGCAGCTGATCGAGGCCGATGGCGTTCAGCCCGACAAACGCGCTCAGGCTGATGTCGGGGTAGAAATCGGCACGCGCGCGTGCAATGTCCTGGCCGGCGGCCTCGACGCGCCAGCGTGCGGCCACGATGTCGGGGCGGCGGCCCAGCAGGTCCACGCCCAGCGCCTGGGGCACCTCCTGCAGCGCCAGTTGCGCGAGTTGCGGCTGCAGGTCCTGCTGCGCATCGGGCGCCTGGCCGCACAGCACGGCCAGCGTGCGCCGTGCCAGCGTGATCTGCTCCTCGAGCATCTCGATCTGCGTGCTGGCTTCGGGCAGGCCGGCCTCGGCCTGGGTCAACTCGACCTGGCTGTCGAGGCCCGCGCCCGTGCGCTGCTGGCTCAGCTCCAGCAGCTGCTGGCGCTGCGCCAAGGTGCGCTGCGCGACATCGCGCTGGGCGAAGAGCCGCGCCAGCGCGACATAGCTGCGCGCCACCTGGGCGGCGAGCTGGTTGGCGGCCGCGGCGCTGTCGGCCTGGGCAGCGCGCGCCTGGCCGAGGGCTGCTTCGAGTTCGGCGGCATGGCGGCCGAAGAAGTCCGGCGTCCAGCTGAAGGCGACCTGGGCATTGCCGCTGTCATAGGTGTGGCCCGCCACCGGCGGCGGCACCAGGCCGTTGGCGCTGTAGCGCTGGCGCGTGGCATCGATGCCCAGCGTGCCGTGCGGCTGGCCCGCGGTGCTGCTGGCCGTGGCCAGCGCCGCCGCGCGCTCGAAGCGCGCGCGGCTCGCGGCCAGGCTCGGATTGCCTTGGAGCGCCTGGTCGACGAGCGCGTTCAGGCGCGCATCGCCCAGCGCGGTCCACCAGTCGGGCGCGGGCAAGGCGGCCGTGGTGCCGGTTTTGGCCAGGCCCGCGGCCGCGGGCGTGACTTGCGCCAGCGGCGCGTGGCCTGCGCCGGGCGCGGCGCAGCCGGCCAGGGCCAGCGCGGCGCACAGAGCCAGCAGCCTCGGGCTGCGCAGTGGAGAAAGTGATTGCATGGTGAGAGGAGGAGTGGAAATACGGAAAGTCAAGCCGTGCCGGGTATCAAGTCGGCGCTGCGCCACGCAGGGCCTCGCCGTTGTGCAGCATGCGCCGCAGCATGTCGATGAGCAGCCGGCTTTCGTCGTGGCTGAAGCCACTCAGATGGGCATTGAGCACGCTGGCCAGCGCCTGCGGCACCTTGGCGGCAATGGCCCGGCCTTCATCGGTCAGCACCAGGTGCACCACGCGCCGGTCGGTGGTCGAGCGCTCGCGGCGCAGCATGCCCTTGGCTTCGAGCCGGTCCAGCGCGCGCGTGACGGCCGCGGGGTCGATGCCCAGATCGCGCGACAGGCCGGCGCTGGTGGTGTCGCTGCAGACCATCAGCTTGTACAGCGGCAGCCACTGCACATAGGTCAGGTCATGCACGGCCAGCTCGGCGTCGGCCTGCTGCAGGATGGAACTGAGCACGCGGCGCATCAGAAACCCCACGCTTTCCTGGGGCGTATAGACACCAGCCTGGTAGAAATCCGAGGGAAGCGGGGCAGGGTTCATGTAGATGTATGTAAACGTGTTTGTTTGACTAGGCAATTATTGTCGGGTAAATGGTTGACGGGACATGGCCCCGCCAGAATGAACCCGGTTTCGACCAGGGTTTTTGCTTGCTGCTGAACCGCCCTGCGCAGACCCGTAAAATAGCCTACCGACCGTTAGGGCGGATTGCTGCTCCCAACGCCCGGTGCCGCTTGCGTTTTTTGAATTTTTGTATGACTGCGTCCCAATTGTCCCCGCGCCCGGCCTTTGCCTGGCCCTTCATGTTCCTGCTGGCGATGATCACCGCGCTTGACGCGATGGCCATCGATATGTACCTGCCGGCGTTTCCCGCGGTGGCGCGGGAGCTGGGCGCCTCGCCCGGCCAGATCCAGCAGACGCTGTCGGTGTTCCTGGTCGGCCTGGCGCTGGGGCAGGGCCTGTACGGGCCGCTGCTCGACCGCTTCGGCCGGCGCTGGCCGCTGCTCATCGGCCTGGGCATCTTCGTGCTGGGCTCGGTGCTGGCGGCGCTCGCGCACAGCGTCGAATGGCTGCTGTTCGCACGCTTTGTGCAGGCGCTGGGCGCGGCCGCGGGGCTGGTGGCGCCGCGCGCCATCGTCTCCGATGTCTGCACGGTGCCGGAATCGGCGCGCGTGTTCTCGGTGCTGATGCAGGTGATGATGATCGCGCCCATCCTCGCGCCCGTGGTCGGCGGCTGGCTGCTCACCCATGGCGGCTGGCGCATGGTGTTCTGGACGCTGGCCCTGGTCGGCATGCTGGGCGCGGCCTGGGGGCTGCGCGCGATCGGCGAAACGCTGCCGCGCGAAAAGCGTGCGCCGCTGCATGCGCGTGCCATCGTGCGCGCCTATGTGCAGCAGTGCCGCAGCGCCAGCTTCATGGCCTATACGCTGGCCGGCGGCTTCATCCTGGGTGCGCTGTTCGTCTACATCAGCGTCTCGCCCTTCGTGCTGATCGAGCACTTCGGCATGACGCCCCAACATTTCAGCTACTTCTTTGCCGCGAATGCGCTGGGCATCGTCGCGGCCGGACAGCTGAGCCTGTGGTGGACGCGGCGCTGGGGCGAGCAGCGCGTGCTGCTGGCCGGCATCGCCGTGCATGCGCTGGCGGGCTTGGCGCTGCTGCTGGCAGTGCAGGCGGGCGTTGCCGGCCTCGGCATTTATCTCGGTCTGCTGGGCTTGTCGATCTGGACGCTGGGCCTGGTGTTCGGCAACCTCACGGCGCTGACCATGGCGCAAGCCGGCGAACAGGCCGGCGTGGCCTCGGCGCTGATGGGCCTGCTGCAATACCTGATGGGCGCGGTCGTGGGCGCGCTGGTGACGCTGGCCGCGCCGGGGCTGGCGCCGCTGCCGGCGACGATCTTTGTCTGCGGCGTGCTCGCGCTGCTGTGCTGCTGGCTCGGTGCGCGCCGCGCGCCTAGCGCTGCAACGGTGCAGGCGCCGGCGCCGGCGCAGTAGCGGCCTCGAACACCGCCCAGACCGCCTGCAGCCGGCGCGCGAACTTGGCCGGCCCGGCATAGGTCAGCTCGACTTGCAGGCAGTCGATCAGGCCCAGATAGGTCCGAGTCAGCACCTCGGCGCTCAACTGCTGGGCATTGGGCACCAGGCTCGATTCGCTGATCGCGGCCAGCACGATGGCTTCGAGCTGCTCCATGAAGCCATGCATGGGCGCCATCACCTGGTCGTACAGATGGCCCGGTGGCGTATACAGCGCCCGCATCCAGAACTGCACGCGAAACGAATCGGCAAAGCGCAGCTGGATGCTCTGCAGGTAGGCATGCAGTTGCGTGCGGATCTGGGCGCCGCCCTGCAGCACGCCTTTGGCATAGTCCAGCTCGGCCGCGATCATCAGCGGAATCAGGCTCAGATACAGCGCATCCTTGTTGCGGAAATGCGCGTAGATCGATGGCTTCTTGATGCCCACGTCGGCCGCGATCTCGGCCATCGACGTCGCATCGAAACCCTGGCGCGCAAAGCGGGCAAGCGCTGCGTCTTGCAGGCGGGAGGCGGTCAGGGCAATGGTTTCCATGGCGCGGATTCTATGCGCCGCCTAGAAATAGATCTGCGCTCTGACCCACAGGCGCGGCGATTTGTCCGGCGCACTGATGGCCTTTTGGCCGCTGGTGCGCCAAGCCAGTGCCGTTTCCAGCGACCAGCCGTCGCCGTTGCGCTGCAGCCCGACGCCGGTGCCGCTGAGGCTGCGGTAATTGGCGCCCGCGATCCATGGGTGGCGCTGCAACTGGACCCGGCCGGCATCGACGAAGCCGCTGAGCTGCCAGGCTTCGGGCAGCGCGTAGCGCAGCTCCAGCGTCGCCAGCAGCCCGGCATCGCCCGAGCCCTCGCCCTGCGGATAGGCCCGCACGCCATAGCCGCCGCCCAGGCTCATCTTCTCGGAGGAATCGAGATTGCGATTGGCCCATTGGCCGTTGACCCGGCCTTGCAGGCCCCATGGGCCTGCCAGCGCCTGCCAGCGCGAGAGACCGGCGGTCAGCACCTGGAAACGGCCGCCACTGCGCGCTGTAAGCGCATCGCGGCGCTCCTGCGCTTCGCTGCCCAGGCGCAGGCTGCCGTTGAGCCAGGCCAGGCTCCATTGGCTCACCGCGCCCCCGCCCACGCGGTCTTGCCAGTTGCCGTCCAGAGACAGCGTCGTCACGGCGCTGTGCCTGGCATCTTCGCTGCCGAACAGCCCGACATGGTCGTTCAGGCGCTTTTGCGCGTATTGCAGGCGCAGGTTGAGATTCATGGCCCGCCGGCGCACCAGCGGCTGGCTCAGGTAGACGCTGGCGACATCGGCGCTGCCATAGGCGCCGAGCACTTCGAACTCCTGCGCCAGCGCATAGTTCAGGCGCGACACGCTCGCGCCGATGCGGGTGTTCCAGGGCCCGAGCGGCATCTGGTAGGCCAACTGGTAGTTGCGCAGGTGCTCGTCGCTGAGCAGGGTCTGCAGCTGGATCTGTTCGCCCATTCCCAGCGCGCCTTGGAGCTGCAGGCTGGCCGTGGCCCGGTTGGCACCGGTGTAGCGGTTGCCGAAATTGTCCAGCCCCAGGCTGGCGCTGGCCAGCGCCTGATCCTCTATCTTGACCACCAGATCCGCGCTGCCGGTCTCGGCGCCGGGCTGGAGGCTGGCGCGTGCGCGCACGCCGTTCACGTCGCCCAGCAACAGCAGGCTCGATTCCAGCGTATCGGCGCGGAGCACATCGCCACTGCGCAACTGCGACAAGGGCGCGGCGAACACCTGCGGCCGCTGGCGCGATGCGTTCTCCAGCTTGACCTCGCCCAGATGGCCTTCGATCACCGCCACGCGCACCAATCCGCCCTCCACGGTCTGTTCAGGCAGATAGGCGTAGGCAAAGGGATAGCCTTGGCTGCGATAGAGCGCGGTGATGCGCGCCAGTGCCGTTTCGAGTTGCGCCATGGTCAGCGAACGGCCGCGCAGCGGCTGCAGCAGCGCCTGCAACTGCGGCGTGGCAATCGCGCGGTTGCCGGCGATGGCAAAGTCCTCGACGTCGATGGCCGGGCCTGCCGCTTCGATCGCGGAGGGCTCGGGCGCATCGGGCAGGCGCAGCTCGATGCCTGGGGGCGCGGGCGGCGCGAGGCGTTGCTGCTCCACGCTTTCGAGCACCTTGCCGGCGTTGGGAATGAGCTGGCCGCTGGCCCATGCCGGCAGTCCCGCGAGGACGGCACCCAGGGCAAGCCCAAGCGGAGTGCTGAGAAATGAAGGCTTGGCGTTTTCGGTCATGGATGGCGCAATTCAGGGCGGGAACAATCGCAGCTGGCCGTCGCGCCCGGGCTGCGGCCCAGGGCGCCGCCGCGAGGCTTGGCGGCAGCCGCGTCCGGCGATTCGCTGCCGCGGGGTGTGCGGACTTCTCGGGATTGAGTCACCGGGCGGCGGGATTGGTTGCAGGTTTCTGCCTTGCTGGCGCAGTTTCCGCCCGGCGCCCCGGCAACCGGCCGCGACTCAGCGCGGCGGTGCGCAGGTGGCAGCAGCGTCCACGGCGTCCGCCGCGCGGCTGGCGGCGGGCCCGGCGCCTGCAGGCAGGCGGATACCGGTGTCTACCACCGCATGGATTTCAAAGACACAGCCCAAAGTCTGCGCCGTAGCGCCGGTTGCGACCGCCGGCGCGCGCAGTTGCTGGCTGATGCTGTTGTGAATGGCGTCCTGCACGGGCCGGTCTTCCTTGCGCGCGGCAAGGATGTCGGCGCTGGACGTGGCGTTGTGCGCAAGCCGATAGTTGCCCGCATCCGCGCCCTCGAGCTGGCCGCTGACGTAGACGATCTTGCCGGAGCCGGCACCCGCTTCGGCAAACTGGCCCGTGGTGGTCAGCAGTACCTGGTCGCCGTCCAGTACGCCAGCCAGGCTGCCTCTTGTGCCGGCGTTGGCATTCCCATCCTCGGTCTTGCTGTCGGCGCTGATGCTGGCGGTGATGGCCCGCTGGGCGATGTCGGCGGTGGTGGTTTCGTTATGCACGAGGCGATAGTTGCCGGCATCGGCGCCGCCCAGCGTGCCGCTGACGGAGACCACCTTGGCGCTGCCGGCGTTCTTGTCCGCAAAGCTGCCGCTGGTGGACAGGCTGACGCGGTCGTCGCCCAGCACGCCGCCGAGCAGGCCATGGGTGACCGCCGCGCTACTGGCGTCATAGGTCTTGCCATCGGCGCTTATGCGGGCTTCGACGGCCAATCGGTCGATATCGGCCTTGGTCGCTGCGGTCGTATTGGCCAGCGAGTAGTTGCCGGCGTCTGCGCCCCCCAGCTCGATGCCGGTGATATCGACGTCCTTGCCAATATCGGCGTTCTTGTCGCGGAAGCTCGCGCTGGCCTTTGACACCGTGAGCTCGTCGCCCACGACCATGCCGTTGAACACGCTTTTCTGGGTGTCCAGGGTGGCGCCGGTCGTGCCGTCATAGGTCCGGTTTAGCGCGGTGATGCCGCTGACGCTGCTGATGGTGGCCTTGTCGATATTGGCTTTTGCCGTTGCGGTCGTATTGGCCAGCGAGTAGTTACCGGCGTCTGCGCCGCCCAGCTCGATGCCGCTGATATCGACGTCCTTGCCAAGATCGGCATTCTTGTCGCGGAAGCTGGCGCTGGCCTTTGACACCATGAGCTCGTCGCCCACTACCATGCCGTTAAACCCGCTGTCCTGGGTGTTCAATGTGGCGCTGGTCGTGCCGTCATAGGTCCGGTTTAGCGCGGTGATGCCGCTGACGCTGCTGATGGTGGCCTTGTCGATGTTGGCTTTGGTCGCTGCGGTCGTATTGGCCAGCGAGTAGTTGCCGGCGTCTGCGCCGCCCAGTTCGATGCCGGTGATATCGACATCCTTGGCAAGATCGGCGTTCTTGTCGCGGAAGCTGGCGTTGGCCTTTGACACCGTGAGCTCATCGCCCACGACCATGCCGTTAAACCCGCTGTCCTGGGTGTTCAATGTGGCGCTGGTCGTGCCGTCATAGGTCCGGTTTAGCGCGGTGATGCCGCTGACGCTGCTGATGGTGGCCTTGTCGATATTGGCTTTGGTCGCTGCGGTCGTATTGGCCAGCGAGTAGTTGCGCGCATCGGCGCCGCCCAGCGTGATGCCGGTGATATCGACATCCTTGCCCCTATCCGCATTCTTGTCTCGGAAGCTGGCGCTGGCCTTTGACACCGTGAGCTCGTCGCCCATGACCATGCCGTTGAATGCGCTGTCCTGGGTGTTCAGGGTGGCGCTGGTCGTGCCGTCATAGGTCCGGTTTTCTGCGGTGATGCCGCTGACGCTGCTGATTTGAGCTTTGGAGATATCGGCTTTGGCGGCAGCGGTCGTATTGGCCAGCGAATAGTTGCGCGCATCGGCGCCGCCCAGTTCGATGCCGGTGATATCGACATCCTTGCTAATATCGGCGTTCTTGTCTCGGAAGCTCGCGTTCGCCTTTGCCACCGTGAGTGCATCGCCCATGACCATGCCGTTGAATGCGCTGTCCTGGGTGTTCAATGTGGCGCCGGTCGTGCCGTCATAGGTCCGGTTCTGGGCGGTAATGCCTTCGACCTGGGTGATCTCGGCCCTGGCGATGTCGACCCGGGTGCTGGCCTGGTTGTTTTTCAGCGTGTAGTTGCCTGCGTCGTCACCGGTTAGCGTGATGCCGGTGATCGCCACTTCCTTGCGCTGGCCGGCGTTTTTGTCGAGCATGTTGCCGATGGCCTGGTCCACGCTCAGCGAATCGCCTGCCAGCAAACCCTCGAAGGAGGCTTTGTCAGTGTGCAGTTCGACCCCGGTCTTGCTGTCATAGATCCGGTTCTGGGCGGTAATGCCGTCGACTTGGGTGATCTCCGCCTTGGCGATGTCGACCCGGGTGCTGGCCTGGGTGTTTTTCAGCGCGTAGTTGCCCGCATCGTCGCCGGCCAGCGTGATGCCGGTGATCGCCACTTCCTTGCCAGGGCCGGCGTTCTTGTCGAGCATGTTGCCGATGGCCTGATCCACGCTCAGCGAATCGCCTGCCAGCAAGCCCGCGAACGAGGCTTTGTCAGTGTGCAGTTCGACCCCGGTCTTGCTGTCATAGGTCCGGTTCTGGGCGGTGATGCCGGCAACCTGGGCAATCTCGGCCTTGGCGATGTTGACCGTGGTGGTGGCCGTGTCGTTTTTGAGCGCGTAGTTGCCCGCGTCGTCGCCGGTTAGCGTGATGCCGGTGATCGCCACTTCCTTGCGCTGGCCGGCGTTCTTGTCGAGCATGCTGCCGCTGGCCTTGTCCACGCTCAGCGAATCGCCTGCCAGCAAACCCGCGAAGGAGGCTTTGTCAGTGTGCAGTTCGATCCCGGTCTTGCTGTCATAGATCCGGTTCTGGGCGGTAATGCCGTCTACCTGGGTGATCTCCGCCTTGGCGATGTTGACCGTCGTGGTGGCCGTATCGTTTTTGAGCGCGTAGTTGCCTGCGTCTTCGCCGGCCAACGTAATGCCGATGATGTTGACCTTCTTGCCATCGCCGGCGTTCTTGTTGAGCATATTGCCGCTGGCCTTGTCCACGCTCAGCGAATCGCCTGCCAGAACGCCGGCGAACGAGGCCTTGTCAGTGTGCAGTTCGACCCCGGTCGTGCCGTCATAGGTCCGGTTTAGCGCGGTGATGCCGCTGACGCTGCTGATTTCAGCTTTAAAAATATCGGCTTTGGTCTTTGCGGTTGTATTGGCCAGCGAATAGTTTCCGGCATCGGCGCCGCCCAGTTCGATATCGGTGATATCGACATCCTTGCCAATAGCGGCGTTCTTGTCTCGGAAACTGGCGCTAGCCTTTGACACCGTGAGCTCATCGCCCACGACCATGCCGTTGAATGCGCTGTCCTGGGTGTTCAATACGGCGCTGATGGTTCCGTCATAGGTCCGGTTTTGCGCCGTGATGCCGCTGACGCTGCTGATTTCAGCTTTGGAGATATCGGCTTTCACCGTTGCCGTCGTATTGGCCAGCGTGTAGTTGCCGGCGTCTGCACCACCCAGCGTGATACCGGTGACATCAACATCTTTGGCAAGACCGGCGTTCTTGTCGCGGAAGCTGGCGCTGGCCTCTGACACCGTGAGCATATCGCCATCGATCAGGCCATTGAACCGGCTTTTCTGCGTGTTCAGGGTGGCACCGGTCGCTCCATCATAGGTGCGGTTTTCAGCGGTGATGCCGTCGACCTGGCTGATCTCCTTGGGGATGATGCGCAGGCTGGCACTGGTTGCATAGCTGATGTCATAACCCTGCTGGGTCGAGTAAAGCCCATCGATGGACAGGTTTGCGCCGTTGTAGTTGCCGACGTTTTTGGAACTGGCTGTGTAGCGCAATGCTCCCAGAAGCTGGGTGCTGTCCCCGATCTCGGGCTTGGCGTAATCGGCGATTACATGAACATTGCTGCCGTTATAGGTACTCGTGGCATCGCTGCCTATGGTCACTGCCGTCAGAAAGCTGCGCAGCAAGGGCGCGGTCTCACCTTCATAGATGCGCCATACCGCGTTGCTGCCGCCTTGGTTGCTGATATCCCAGTTCGCATAGGTCGCGAGCTGTTTCATTTGCTCCGAGGTCTTGCCCAGGCCTCCAGCGCTGGTTTGCTCGCCGGTGGTCTCAGTGTTCCAGTACGAGTTGTTGATTTCGCTGCGATCTGTAAAACCTATGAGGCCACCCGTGGCGAAGCTACCCGTCACCCGGCCTGTCGCGAAGCTATTGTTGACCATGCCAATGGCGAGATTGCCGACCAAGCCACCGATGTCGGTGCTACCCGACACGGCGCCGGTTGCGTAGGCGTTGTTGATGCTGCCGCCCATCTGAGCGCCGACCAAGCCGCCTGCGGCCATGTAACCCATCACCGCACCCGTGGCGTATGCGTTTGTGACGATACCGCCTTCTAGATAGCCAACCAAGCCCCCCCCAAAATGGCTATTCATGACACTGCCTGTTGCGTAGGCGTTGGTGATGGTGCCGTAGCGTTGATAGCCGACCAAGCCGCCCACGTCATCGGTACCCGTCACGCTGACTGTTGCGTAGGCATTGTTGATGCTGCCTTCGTTTTGACCGACCAAACCGCCGGTGTAAGTGGTACCCGTCACAGTGCCGGTTGCATATGCGTTACTGATGCTTCCGCGGATTTGATAGCCAACCAGCGCGCCAGTGCGTGATTTTCCGTTGATGCTGCTCTCCACAAGGCCGATATTGCGCAGCACTGCATCCCTCGCAAAGCCAAAAAGGCCCACGTTGTTCATTGCTGAACGGTTGATGTTCAACTTGTTGATGACATGGCCCAGCCCATCGAATACGCCAGTGAACAGAGTATTCGCTGTACCGATGGGCATGAAGCCTTGCGCGGTGTCGGCCGTGGCGCTCGCGTCGATGTCGCGGCCCAGCGCATATTTTCCGGCCAGCCCCTGGTTGATGCCGGATAGGTCGTCATGCGTATGAATGACCTTGAAGTCTTCTGCGTTGACCGCGAGCAGGCCGTAGCCGCTTTTCTCGAAGTCGACCCGCCCGCCGGCATAGACATTGAGATTGCTTCCTGCGACCGGAGTGGCTGTGGCATTGCCCTGCGTGCCGCCATAATTCAACGCCAGCTTGCCCTCGCCATTCACCGACATCAGCGCATTGATATTGATATTGCGGTGGGCATTGAGCGTCAGAACATTCTTGTTCCATGACACCGGGGCGTTGACATGGATATCGCCGGCTTCGCTGCCCGTGGCCAGCGTCTGCAGCGTCATTCCGGTGGTGGCCAGGCTCGACATCAGCGTGTCCGCACCAATGCCGCTGTCGGTTTTGGCACCCGCTCCCGCACTGATGGTGAAATTCGTGGCATCGATCAGCCAGGAGCCGGTCTTGCCCTGTGGGGCGAGCGTCGTGACCCGCGTGCCGGCCTCGATCTGTACATTGGCGCCGCTGGTGTCGACAAAACCGCCCTCGCCGCCGTCCGGGGCGCTGGCATCGAGCGTGCCCGCCACCCGCGTCGTGCCGCCATCGAAGCCGCCGAGCAGCACGATCTTGCCGGAGCGGTTGTCTATCGTGCGCGCCTGCACGGCGCCGGTGTTGTTGACCACGGTCTGCAAGAGCGCATCGGTGGCCTTGGCCGTCATCAGCACGCTGCCGCCATCGGCCTGGATCAGCTGGCGGTTTTCCACCAGCGCGTTGACGGCCGATTGCTGCACCTGGACATCGAGCAGACCATCGCCGGCAAAGTCCAGCAGCACCTGGTTGCCCGCGGCGAGCGCCACCGAGCCCAGGCGCGCGGCAATCGTGCCCTGGTTGCTGACGCTGCCGCCGAGCAGGACCACGGCGCCGCCGTCACTCGCGCTGATCCGCCCCTGGTTGACGATGGAGGCACCCTGCACGCTGCTGCCCGGGCCGCTGAACTGGTAGCGGCCCGCGAGAAAGTCCTGGTCGGAAAGCTTGAGCGTCGACGCCACCAAGCCGCCGACGCTGACGTTCGCGCCCGCGCCAAACAGCACGCCGTTGGGGTTGACGAGGAATACCCGGCCGTTGGCCTGCAGCGTGCCATGGATGGCCGAAGCGTCGGTACCAATCACGCGGTTCAACGCCACGGCGGCGGCGTTAGGCTGCTCGAAGATGACCTGCTGGCCCGCGCCGATATTGAAGCTTTGCCAGTCCAGGATGGCTTTGGGCAGCTCTTGCCGGATGGTCATGCGCACCGGGTCCGTATTGATCCAGGCGACGCCGGTCATCATATCCAGCCCCTGCGGTAAACCGGCGCTCGACCACGCCGGGAGCGAGCAGGCCAATGCCAAGCCGACGACCCATTGCGCTAAGAGGCAGCCGCGAGGGTGATCGGCTCTGCTGCGTGCCGCGCTGCGGCTGCGGTTGCGGCCGACCTCGCTGGTCACGCAGAAACGACCCAGGGCACGGTTCCAGAGGACACGGTAGACATGGTTCATCACAGATCGGCCGCGAAACCGCAGGCTTCGCGTGCATCGGTTAGATATGCTGGTTTGGTGGCCTCCGTGACATGCTAGTTACATTGGTTTGATAAATCGACATGGTTAGTTGATTTGTTTGGGCTATGCCCTGGTGCTCAGATGGAGGTCGCGAGCGTCTGCGGCCGCGCGCGCGCCAGCAGGTAGTCGATGCAGGTGCGCACGGCGCGCGTCTGGTGGCGCTGGGGCATGTAGAGCAGGTACATCTGCGTGCCGAAGATGCTCAGCCGCCATTCGTCGAGCGTGGTCAGCACCTCGCCGCTGGCCACGGCGTCCTGTACCACATAGTCGGGCACCAGGCCGACGCCAAGGCCGGCCAGGATGCCCTGGCGCAGGAACGGGAAGTGCTCGGAGATCAGCGTCGGCTCGAGCATCACTTCCTCGCGCTGCGCGCCCTGGTAGGCGCTCAGGCGCAGCTGGCGCCCGACCACGCCGGCGGTGATCAGCGGTGCGCTGCGCAGCGCTTCAGGGGTCGCCGGCAGGCCGTGCTCTGCGGCATAGGCGCGCGAGGCGCAGGCCATGTAGCGCACCTGGCCCAGGTCGCGCGCCACCAGCGTCGGCGGCGGCTCGGGCATGACGCGGATGGCGATGTCGATGTCCTCGCGGATCAGGTCGTCGACGCGGTTCTCGAAGCGCACTTCCAGCACGATGAAGGGGTACAGGCGCTTGAAGTCGATCAGCCAGTCGGACATGACCAGCTGGCCGTAGCCGCTGGGCACGCTCAGGCCGACGCGGCCCTGCAGCCCCTGGCCCAGCGTGGTGATGGTCTCGCGCGCGGCGCGCATCTCGTTCTGGATCGCCAGGCCGTGGGCATACAGGCGCAGGCCGACCTCGGTCGGCTCGACGCGGCGCGTGGTGCGGCGCACGAGCTGCGCGCCCACCGATTTCTCGAGCTGGTTCAGGTGGTAGCTGACGTTGGCGCGCGTCATCTTCAGGTTGCGCGCGGCCTGGCTCAGGTTGCCGGCGTCGAGGATGTCGACCAGCAGGGTCAGTGACTGCAGTTCCATGCGGGCGTGGTCAAATCAGTTGTCAAAAATGGTTTGACAGTCTGTCAATAGCCCATGTAATTGTCAAGATTGTTTGGCGCCACCACAATGGTGCATTCCTTAGGTATTTTCGGAGACATGTCCATGGGCACTGCCCCTCTCGCTTCCGCCGTCACCACGGCGCTTCACGGCGCCATCCTGGTCGTGACCATCGACAACCCTCCCGTCAACGCGCTGGGCCAGGCCGTGCGCCAGGGCCTGGCCGCGGCGATGCAGCAGGCCGAGGCCGATGCCGCGGTATCCGCCGTGCTGTTGGTCGGCCAGGGCAAGGCCTTCATTGCCGGCGCCGATATCCGCGAATTCGGCCAGCCGCCCGTGCCGCCCTCGCTGCCCGAAGTCTGCGCGGCCATTGAAAACTGCAGCAAGCCGGTGATTGCCGCCATCCATGGCGCGGCGCTGGGCGGTGGCCTCGAAGTCGCGATGTCGGCGCACTACCGCCTGGCATTGCCGGCCGCGAGCCTGGGCCTGCCCGAAGTGCTGCTGGGCCTGCTGCCCGGCTCGGGCGGCACGCAGCGCGCGCCGCGCCTGATGGGCGTCAAGCCCGCGACCGAGTTGATGCTCAGCGGCAAGCCGATGAACGCCAAGGCCGCGCTGGCCGCGGGCCTGGTCGACCGCCTGGCCGAGGGCACGGATCCCGTCGCCGCGGGCCTGGCCTATGCCAACGAATTGCTGGCGCAGAAGGCGCCGGTGCGCCGCACGCGCGATATCGTGATCGCCAACCCCGAAGAAGCGCTGGCCGCGCTCGAAGCCCTCAAGGCCGAGACCGCGAAGAAGAGCCGCGGCCTGTTCTCGCCGCTGAAGATCATCGAATGCGTGCAGGCCGCGGTGCAGCAGCCGTTCGACGCGGCGCTGGCCTTCGAGCGCGCGCAGTTCGTGGCCTGCGTCGCCAGCCCGCAGCGCGCCGGCCTGGTGCATGCGTTCTTTGCCGAGCGCGAAGTGGCCAAGGTGCCCGAGGCCAAGCTGGCCGCGCCGCGCCCCTTCAGCAGCATCGCCATCATTGGCGGCGGCACCATGGGCGCGGGCATCACCGTGTCGGCGCTGGACGCGGGCTTTGCCGTGACCATGATCGAGCGCGATGCCGAATCGATCGCGCGCGGCCAGAAGAATGTCGAGAAGGTCTATGACGGCCTGATCGCCAAGGGCCGCATGACGGCCGACGCCAAGGCCGCCATCATGGCGCGCTACACGCCATCGACGAGCTACGACGACATCGCGCAGGTCGATCTGGTGATCGAAGCCGTGTTCGAGGACCTCGAAGTCAAGAAGGCGGTGTTCCGCGAACTCGACCGCGTCTGCAAGCCCGGCGCGGTGCTGGCCACCAACACCTCCTACCTGGACATCGAAGCCATTGCCGATGCCACCAGCCGCCCGCAGGACGTGATCGGCCTGCATTTCTTCAGCCCGGCCAACATCATGAAGCTGCTGGAGATCGTCGTACCGTCCAAGGTCAGCGCCGATGTCGTGGCCACGGCCTTCGAACTCGCCAAGAAGCTCAAGAAGGTGCCGGTGCGCGCCGGCGTCTGCGACGGCTTCATCGGCAACCGCATCCTGGCCGTGTACAAGCAGGCCGCCGACTACCTGATGGAAGACGGCGCCAGCCCCTACGAGATCGATGCCGCCGTGCGTTCGTTCGGCTACCCGATGGGCCCGTTCCAGGTCACCGACCTGGCCGGCGGCGATATCGGCTGGGCCACGCGCAAGCGCCGTGCGGCCACGCGCAACCCGGCCGCGCGCTATGTCGAGATCGCCGACCGCATCTGCGAGCGCGGCTGGTTCGGCCAGAAGACCGGCCGCGGCTTCTACCTCTATCCCGAAGGCGCGCGCGTCGGTCAGCCCGACCCCGAAGTGCTGGCGATTGTCGATGCCGAGCGCCAGAAGAAGGGCGTGACGCCGCGATCTTTCACCGAGGAGGAGATCCTGCGCCGCTATATGGCGGCCATGGTCAACGAGGGCGCGAAGGTCGTGGAAGAGGGCATTGCGCTGCGTCCGCTCGACGTGGACGTGACCTTCATGTCCGGCTACGGTTTCCCGCGCCACCGCGGCGGCCCGATGAAGTGGGCCGACATGCAGGGCCTGCCGAAGATCCTCGCCGACATCGAATCGTTTGCCAAGGAAGACCCGCTGTTCTGGGAGCCGGCGCCGCTGCTGGTGCGGCTGGTGAAGGAAGGCAAGGGGTTTGATAGTTTGAATAAGGCGGAGTGAGCTGACTTTGCCGCCGGGTTCCCGGTCCCCCCGTTCGTGGTGAGCTTATCGAACCATGAACGGCCTGTGCTCATGGTTTGAGCGCAGGCCGTCCACCCTTCGATAAGCTCAGGGCGAACGGTTGTGTGCGCCTCGTCGAGCGCATCTTCCCAATCAGAGCCAGCGCTGCGCCGCCCCCCCCCGGGCCCGCGCAGACGCCCAGCCACCCAACCCAAAGAGACAATCACCATGCGTGAAGCCGTAATCGTTTCCACCGCCCGTACGCCGCTGACCAAGTCGCACCGCGGCGAATTCAATGTCACCCCCGCGGCCCAGCTGGCCGCCTATTCCGTCAAGGCCGCCGTCGAGCGCTCGGGCGTGGACCCCGAGCAGTTCGAGGACCTGGTGCTGGGCTGCGGCAATCCCGATGGTTTCCAGGGCCGCAACCTGGGCCGCCAAACTGCGCTGCGCGCCGGGCTGCCGCTGTCGGTGGCGGGCATGACCGTCACGCGCTACTGCGCGTCGGGCCTGCAGTCGATCGCCATTGCCGCGGGCCGCATCGTCGCCGAAGGCGTGCCGGCGATGATTGCCGGCGGCGTCGAGACCATCTCCGGCCTGCGCCCGGGCAACAACCTGCCCGGCGACATGGACCCCTGGCTGGTCGAGCACAAGCCCGACCTCTACATGGCGATGATCGACACCGCCGACATCGTGGCCCGGCGCTACGGCATCAGCCGCGAGGACCAGGACCGCTTCTCGCTGCTGAGCCAGCAGCGCACCGCCGCGGCCCAGGAAAAGGGCTTGTTCGACGACGAGATCATTGCCTGCGCGACGCGCATGGCCGAGAAGAACAAGGACACGGGCGAAGTCACGCTGCGCGATGTCATCGCCACCCGCGACAACTGCAACCGCCCGGGCACCACGCTCGAGGGCCTGGCCAAGCTCGAACCCGTCAAGGGCCCGGACCAGTTCGTGACCGCCGGCAACGCCTCGCAGCTGTCCGATGGTTCCTCGGCCAGCGTGCTGATGGAAGCCAGGGAGGCCGAGCGCCTGGGCCTGCAGCCGCTGGGCGCGTTCCGCGGCTTCGCCGTGGCCGGCTGCGAGCCCGACGAGATGGGCATCGGCCCGGTGTTTGCGGTGCCCAAGCTGCTGGCGCGCCATGGCCTCAAGGTCGAGGACATCGATCTGTGGGAAATGAACGAGGCGTTTGCCTCGCAGGCGCTGTATTGCCAGCGCCGTCTGGGCATTCCTTCGGAGCGCCTGAACGTCAACGGCGGCGCGATCTCCATCGGCCACCCGTTCGGCATGACCGGCGCGCGCCTGGTCGGCCACCTGTTGCTCGAAGGTCGCCGCCGCAAGGCCAAGTATGGCGTCGTGACCATGTGCATCGCGGGTGGCATGGGCGCAGCTGGTCTGTTTGAGATTTACTGAGAAAACGCGATATGGATCTGAATTTCACCCCTGAAGAGCAGGCGTTTCGCGCCGAAGTGCAGCAGTTCCTCAAGGACAAGCTGCCCGCGGCGCTGGCCGCCAAGGTCAAGGCCGGCCAGCGGCTGAGCCGCGAGGACCAGTCCGAATGGCATGCGCTGCTCAACGAGCGTGGCTGGTATGCGAACCACTGGCCCGAGGCGCACGACGGCCCGGGCTGGACGCCGGTGCAGAAGTTCATCTTCGACAACGAATGCGCGCTCGCCGGCGGCCCGCGCATCGTGCCGTTCGGCGTGAACATGCTCGGCCCGGTGCTGATCAAGTACGGCAACGAGCAGCAAAAGAGCCACTGGCTGCCGCGCATCCTGAGCGGCGAGGACTGGTGGTGCCAGGGCTATTCCGAGCCCGGCGCGGGCTCGGACCTGGCTTCCGTGAAGACCACGGCGGTGCGCGGCGTCGACGCAGGCGGCGACCATTACATCGTCAACGGCCAGAAGACCTGGACCACCCAGGGCCAGCACGCCAACATGATCTTCTGCCTGGTGCGCACCGACCGCGAAGCGCGCCCGCAGGCCGGCATCAGCTTCCTGCTGATCGACATGAACACGCCCGGCGTCGAGATCCGTCCGATCCGCACGCTTGACGGCGACCGCGAAGTCAACGAAGTGTTCTTCACCGACGTGCGCGTGCCGGCCGAGAATCTGGTGGGCGAGGAAAACAAGGGCTGGACCTATGCCAAGTACCTGCTGACCTATGAGCGCACCGGCATTGCCGGCGTCGGCTTCTCGGTGGCGTCGCTGGAAAAGCTCAAGGCGGTGGCCAGCCGCGTGCAGCGCAACGGCAAGCCGCTGGACCAGGACCCGCAGTTCGCGCAGCGCCTGGCCAAGGTCGAGATCGACCTGGAGAACATGAAGACCACCAATCTGCGCGTGATCGCCGCGGTGGCCGGCGGCGGCGTGCCCGGCGCCGAGAGCTCGATGCTCAAGATCCGCGGCACCGAGATCCGCCAGGAAATCCTGTCGCTGATCCGCCGCGCCGTGGGCCCGTACGCGCTGCCGTTCATCGAAGAAGCGCAGTACTCGGACTATGCCGGCGCGCCCGTCGGTCCCAAGGAAGCGGCCACGGCCGCGGCCAACTATTTCAACTACCGCAAGCTGTCGATCTTTGGCGGCTCCAATGAAATCCAGAAGAACATCATCTCGAAGATGATCCTGGGCCTGTGAGACTCGCGCGATGAATTTTGAACCTACCGAAGACCGCCGCATGCTGGCGGACACGCTCAACCGCTTTGTTTCCGAGCAATACGGTTTCGAGACCCGCAACGCGATTGCCTATGGCGACGTGGGCATGGCGCCCGCGCTGTGGAGCCAGTTTGCCGAGCTTGGCGCGATTGGCGCGCTGTTTTCCGAAGCCGATGGCGGCTTTGGCGGCGCCGGCTTCGACATCGCCGTGGTGTTCGAGGCGCTGGGCCGCGGACTGGTGGTCGAGCCCTTCCTGGGCGCGCTGCTGGTTGGCCGCGCGCTGGCCGCCGCCGGCAGCGAAGCGCAAAAGGCGCTGCTTGCCGAGCTGATCGACGGCAGCCAGATCGGTGCGCTGGCGCATGACGAGCCGGGCAACCACTACGAGCTGGGCCGCGTGGCCACGCGCGCCAAGCGCGAGGGCGACGGCTGGACGCTGTCGGGCGCCAAGGCGGTGGTGGTGCAGGGCGACAATGCTGACTTGCTGCTGGTGTCGGCGCGCACCTCGGGCGAGATTGACAGCGAAGACGGCATCTCGCTGTTCCTGGTGCCCGGCGATGCGGCGGGCGTGACGCGCCGCGGCATGGGCCGCATGGACGGCGGCCGCGTGGCCGAGATCACGTTCGAGCAGGTGCAGCTGGGCGCCGATGCGCTGCTGGGCGAAGAAGGCCGGGGCTTTGCGACGCTGGAGCTGACGGTGGGCACGGGTGTGCTGGCGCTGTGCGCCGAGGCCCTGGGCGCGATGGAAATTGCCAAGCGCGACACGCTGGAATACCTGCAGACACGCAAGCAGTTCGGCGTGGCCATCGGCAGCTTCCAGGCCTTGCAGCACCGCATGGCCGACCTGCTGCTGGAAATCGAGCAGTCGCGCTCGGCGGTGATCAACGCGGCGGCCGCGCTCGACGCCGACCGCGTGACGCGCGAACGCGCGCTGTCGGCAGCGAAATACACCATCGGCCGCATCGGCGCGCTGGTGGCCGAGGAAAGCATACAGATGCATGGCGGCATCGGCATGACCTGGGAGCTGCCGCTGTCGCATTACGCCAAGCGCCTGGTCATGATCGACCATGAGCTCGGGGACGAAGACCATCACCTGGCGCGCTTCATGGCGCTGGGCCGGGAGGATGCCGAATGAGCAGCGAACAAGCCCTCCTCAGCCGCCGCGAAGGCGCGGTGCTGGTGCTGAGCAACAACAACCCGGCGGCGCGCAATGCGCTGTCGCCGGCGTTCTACCAGGCGCTGACGCAGGCGCTGGCCGACGCCAGCAGCGACCCGACCGTGGGCGCGATCGTGCTCACCGGCGAGGGCGGGCATTTCTGCGCCGGCGGCGATCTGCGCCAGCTGGTCAAGCGCCGCGAGCTGTCGCTGCCCGAACGGCGCGAGAAGATCGAAGGCCTGCATGACCTGATCCGCGCGGTGCGCGCCTGCCCCAAGCCGGTGATTGCCGCCGTCGAGGGCGCGGCAGCGGGCGCGGGCGTGTCGCTGGCGCTGGCCTGCGACATGGTCGTCGCGGCGCGCAATGCGGTGTTCTCGGTGGCCTATGTGAAGATCGGCCTCACGCCCGATGGCGGCGCCACGGCCTTGCTCGCGCAGTTCCTGTCGCGCCAGGTGCTGACCGAGCTGTGCCTCACGGGCGAGCGCATCTCGGGCGAGCGCCTGCATGCGCTGGGCGCGGTCAACCGCCTGGCCGACTCCGGCGCAGCGCTGGCCGAGGCCATCGCGCTGGCGCAGCAGCTGGCCACCGGCCCCGATGTGGCCATGGCCCACATCAAGGCGCTGTGCCACGCGGCCTACGACAATACGCTGGAGCAGCAGCTCGACGCGGAGCGCGAATTCATGGTGCAGGCCCAGGCCAGCGAGGAATCGCGCGAAGGCATGGCCGCGTTCCTGGAAAAGCGCAGCCCGGATTACACGCAGCTGCGCAAATAGCGGCGCGGCAGGAGACAAATTTGAGCGACAACAACACCACTTCACCCGCTGACGACACCACCGACTTTCCTTTGGAAGGCATCCGCGTGCTCGATCTGTCGCGCGTGTTTGCCGGGCCGATGTGCGGCATGGTGCTGGCCGACTTCGGCGCCGAGGTCATCAAGGTCGAGCACCCCGAGCGTGGCGACGATACGCGCGACTGGGGGATTCGCATCGGCAAGACCGAGACCACCTACTACAGCGCCATGAACCGCAACAAGCGGTCCATCACCGTCGATCTGCGGTCTCCCGAGGGACTGAAGATCATCCACGAGCTGCTGCCGCAGTGCGACGTGGTGCTGCACAACTTCAAGACCGGCGGCGCCGAGAAGCTGGGCCTGGGCTACGCGCAGCTCAAGGCGCTCAAGCCCGATCTGGTCTACTGCGCGATTGCCGGCTACGACAGCTCCGGCCCCGAAGCCAAGCGGCCCGGCTACGACCTGGTGATCCAGGGCGAAGCCGGGCTGATGGCGCTCAATGGCGAGGCGCAGCAGCCGCCGCTCAAGTTCGGCGTGGCCGTGGTCGACCTGATGACCGGCATGTATGCGGCGCAGGCGGTGATCGCGGCGCTGTTCCGGCGCGAACGCACCGGCCGCGGCCGGCTCATCGAGATGGCGCTCTACGACTGCGGCATCACCGTGACCGGCTACTACGGGCTCGACGCGATGCAGCTGGGGCGTGATCCGCAGCGCTACGGCAACTCGCACCCGTCCATCGTGCCCTATGGCATGTTCGAGGCCGCCGACGGTCCGCTGATCATTGCCGTGGGCAACAACCAGCAGTTCGAGCGCTTTTGCCGCGATGTGGTGCAGCGCCCGGACATTCTTGCCGATGCCAAGTTCGCCACGAACGTCGAGCGCGCGAAGAACCGCCCGGCGCTGCTGCCGCTGCTGACCGAACTGATCCGCGGCCTGCCGCGCGATGTGCTGCTCGAGCGCATGAACCAGTTCGGCATTCCCTGCGGCAAGGTGTCCGGCCTGCACGAGGCGCTGACCAGCGAGCGCACGCGCCGCGGCGGCCTGCTGCAGGAAATGCCGCACCCGGTGGCCGGCACGACCCATGTGTTTGCGCCGCCGTACCGGCTTGACGGCCAGCGCCTGCCGATCCGCCGCGCGCCGCCGACGCTGGGCGAAGGCACGAAGGATGTGCTGCAGCAATTGCTGCAGCTGTCCGAGGAGGAACTGCAGGCACTGCAGGCCCAGGGCGTGCTGACGCTGCCCGCGGCCTGAAGCCGCACCGCCCGACGCCGCAGCGTCCGGCTGCGGGCGTCGCTTTGAAACCTATAAAGAGACAGAGACACCATGGCTTCCTTTCACACTACCCGCCGCAGCCTGCTGGCCCTCGCGGCCGCCCCCTTGCTGGCCACCCCGGCGTTCGCGCAGCAACCCGCCTGGCCCGGCAAGATGGTCAAGCTGATCGTGCCCTTCCCCGCGGGCGGCCCCACCGACATCGCCTCGCGCATCGTCGGCCAGAAGCTCGGCGAACGCCTCAAGCAGACCGTGCTGGTGGAAAACCGCCCCGGCGCTTCGGGCTCGATTGCCGCGGCGCAGGTTGCCTCCAGCCCGGCGGACGGCTATACGCTGATGATGCTGGCCACGCCCACGCTGCTCGCGCCGCATCTCTACAAGAGCGCGGGCTATGACACCGTGAAGGACTTCGCGCCCGTGGCCACGGTCTACGACCTGCCCATCGTGATCGTGGTCAATCCCAAGCTGCTGCCGGACGTCACCGACATCAAGAGCCTGATCGCGCATGCCAAGGCGCAAAAGCAGCCGATGAACTACACCAGCTCGGGCGCGGGCAGCTTCGGCCACCTGAGCATGGAGCTGCTCAAGCAGATGGCTTCCTTCGACATGCAGCATGTGCCCTACAAGGGCGGCACGCCGGCCATCACCGACACCATCGGCGGCCAGGTGCCGGTGATGTATTCCGACCTCGTGGCCGCGCTGCCGCATATCCAGGCCGGCAAGCTGCGCGCCATTGCCGTGGGCTCGCCGCAGCGCGTGGTCATGCTGCCCGAGGTCAAGACCATTGCCGAGCAGGGCATCCAGGGCTACGACGCCGTGTCCTGGGGCGGCCTGCTCGCGCCCAAGGGCACGCCTGCGGCCGTGGTCCAGCGCATCGCCGGCGAGGTCAAGCAGATTCTTGCCGACGCCGATGTCCAGACCCGGCTGCTCAATGCCGGCGCCATTGCGCGCTTCCAGTCGCCCGCCGAGATGGGCCAGCGCGTGCAGCAGGACTACGCGCGCTGGGGCCAGCTGATCCGCGACAAGCGCATCGCCTCGGAATGAGTGCGCAGCGTTCCCATCCAGTTTCCAGGAGACTTCTTTCATGAAAATCATTGTTCCCGTCAAGCGCGTCGTCGACTACAACGTCAAGGTGCGCGTCAAATCCGATGGCAGCGGCGTCGATATCGCCAATGTCAAGATGAGCATGAACCCGTTTGACGAGATTGCCGTCGAGGAAGCCGTGCGGCTCAAGGAGAAGGGCGCGGCCACCGAGGTCATCGCCGTGTCCTGCGGCGTGGCCCAGTGCCAGGAAACCCTGCGCACCGCGATGGCGATCGGCGCCGACCGCGCGATCCTGGTGCAGACAGATGCCGAACTGCAGCCGCTGGCCGTGGCCAAGCTGCTCAAGGCTTTGGTCGACAAGGAGCAACCCGGCCTGATCATCCTGGGCAAGCAGGCCATCGATGACGACGCCAACCAGACCGGCCAGATGCTCGCGGCGCTGGCCGATCTGCCGCAGGCGACGTTTGCGTCGAAGGTCGAACTGTCGGGCGATGTCGTTCAGGTCACGCGCGAAGTCGACGGCGGCCTCGAGACCCTGTCGCTGAACACGCCCGCCGTGATCACCACCGACCTGCGCCTGAACGAGCCGCGCTATGTGACGCTGCCCAACATCATGAAGGCCAAGAAAAAGCAGCTCGACACCGTGACGCCCGAGGACCTGGGTGTCGATGTCACGCCGCGCCTCAAGACCCTCAAGGTCTCCGAGCCCGCCAAGCGCGGTGCAGGCGTGAAGGTGGCCGATGTGGCGGCGCTGGTGGACAAATTGAAGAACGAAGCGAAGGTGATCTAAACCCTTTGCGGGGACTTCCCTGAGGACAGGCCCTTCATCCTTCGACAAGCTCAGGACGAACGATCCCGTTCACACTGAGCCTGTCGAAGTGTGTGACACCATTCGAAAGAAACTCCATGACTTCCCTTGTAATTGCAGAACACGACAACGCCTCGATCAAGCCCGCGACCCTGAACACCGTCACGGCCGCCGCCGCCTGCGGTGGCGAGGTGCATGTGCTGGTGGCCGGTGAGGGCGCTGCCGCTGCCGCGCAAGCCGCGTCCCAGATCGCCGGCGTCTCCAAGGTGATCCTCGCCGAAGGCGACTCCCTCAAGAACGGCCTGGCCGAGAACCTCGCCGAGCAGGTGCTGGCGCTCGCTGGCAACTACAGCCACATCCTGTTTCCCGCCACCGCCTCGGGCAAGAACGTCGCGCCGCGCGTGGCCGCCACGCTCGATGTCGCGCAGATCAGCGACATCACCAAGGTCGTGAGCCCCGACACCTTCGAGCGCCCGATCTACGCCGGCAACGCGATTGCCACCGTGCAGAGCAGCGATGCGACCAAGGTGATCACCGTGCGCACCACGGGCTTCGACGCGGCTGCGGCCACGGGCGGCAGCGCCGGCGTGGAAAACGTGACGGCTGCCGCCGATGCCGGCAAGAGCCGCTTCGTTGGCAGCGAGATCGCCGCCAGCGACCGCCCCGAACTCACCGCCGCGAAGATCATCGTGTCGGGCGGCCGTGCGCTGGGCTCGGCCGAGAAGTTCAACGAAGTGATCACGCCGCTGGCCGACAAGCTCGGCGCCGCGATCGGCGCCTCGCGCGCCGCCGTGGACGCGGGCTACGCCGCCAACGACCTGCAGGTCGGCCAGACCGGCAAGATCGTCGCGCCGCAGCTGTACGTTGCCGTGGGCATCTCGGGCGCGATCCAGCATCTGGCCGGCATGAAGGACTCCAAGGTGATCGTGGCGATCAACAAGGACGCCGAAGCGCCGATCTTCAGCGTCGCCGATTACGGCCTCGAGGCCGACCTGTTCACGGCCGTGCCGGAACTGGCCAAGGCCCTTTGAGCCAGGCTTTTTGAGCCAGGCTTTTTGAGCGTTCAGCGCTTTCCCACGCCTCTGCCGGATCCGGAGACAACAGAGGCGTTTTTCACGGCAACCGAGCAGAAAGATAAAACCATGTCGCCAGCGACTTCGCGCCGTTCCTTTCTTCACACCATGGCCGCGGGCGCGGCCGTGGCATCCGCGCCCGCCTGGAGCCAGGGCCACTGGCCGAACAAGCCCGTACGCATCATCGTGCCGTACACGGCCGGCGGGTTCACCGACCAGATGGCGCGCATGCTGCAGGTCGGCCTGCAAAAGGCACTGGGCCAGCCCATCGTCATCGAGAACAAGCCCGGCGCCAACAGCATCATCGGCGTCGACCAGGTCGCCAAGTCGGCGCCCGACGGCCTGACCTTTGGCGTGGTGATTGCCGCGTTTGCCGGCAACACCACGCTCTACGACAAGCTGCCCTACAGCCCGACCAAGGACATCGTCGGCGTCTCGCTGATGGGCGTGTCGCCGCTGGTCGCGGCCGTCGCCAACAACGCACCGTTCAAGACCGCGCAGGAGTTGGTGGCGTATGCGCGCGCCAACCCCGGCAAGGTGAGCTTTGCATCGTCTGGCGCGGGCTCGAGCGCCCATCTCACCACCGAGTTGCTCAAGCTGCTGACCAAGACCGACATGGTGCATGTGCCTTACAAGGGCGCATCGCCGGCGCTGGTCGATCTGATGGGCGGGCAGGTGCAGCTGTTTCTCGATCCGCCGCCGAACCTGATCCAGCCTGCCAAGGCCGGCAAGCTGCGGCTGATCGGCGTGGCCAGCGAAAAACGCATCCCTTCGCTGCCCGACGTGCCGACCTTCATCGAGCAGGGCATCGACGGGCTGGTGGGCAGCACCTGGGCGGCCATGGTCGCGCCGGCGGGCGTGCCGCGGGAGATCCTGCAACGCATGTCGGCGGAGGTGCGCAAGATCATCCATAGCCCCGAAGGCCTGGCGCGGCTTGAAGCCATGGGTACGGTGCCCGAAGGTTCGACCCCCGAGGAGTGCGACCGTTTCATTGCGGCCGAAACGCAGAAATGGGGCCGCGTGATCCGCGATGCAAAGGTCACGCTTTAGCGTTGCGTGCACCAAAATGAAGCGGCGTAAGCCGCTTTTTTTTATGCCGGCCAGGGAAATCCATTATCAAGTTTTTCCTTTATAGGAAAAAGCCGCCCCCATATTCGCTGTTCCAAAAAAATACCTATTCTCGAAGTAATAAAAAAAGAAAAAATTTATGCGTAGGCCATATCCGACAAGCACTGGAAGGCGGTCTAATGCTCGAGGGGTGAAGGACTCTTCACCGTGTGGATTGATTATTTCGGCGCAAAGCTTGCCATTCGTAATTGCCAGTAAAGCACTGGCCATGCCAGACCACGGCAGAAGGAAAAAAAGCGATGCAGACCTGGCGGAACATTTCGGTCAAGGCCAAACTGACGGGCACCTTGGGCCTGTTGATTGCAGTCATCATCGGTATCTCGGCTTATGCCATTCAGATGATGCGTGAGGACGGGGCGCAATTTCGCGATTATGTGCATGGCATACAGGCCCGGGCCGATACCGCACACCGGCTGCGCGAGGCGGTCGACCGCCGCGCCATTGCCGCGCGCAATCTCGCGCTGGTGACCAAGCCGCAGGATGTGGCCACGGAAAAGACCGCGGTGGAACAGGCCGTGGCCGATGTGCGCAAATACCTGGGTGAGCTGCAGGCGCTGTCGGCCAAGCCGGGCGTGCCCGAACTGGTGCGCGCCAAGGTCGCCGACATCGCGCGCATCGAGGGCCGGTACGAGCCGGTGGCGATGGCCATCGTCGGCATGCTGCTGGGCGACCAGCGCGAGGCCGGGGTGCAGAAGATGAACGACGAATGCCGCGTGCTGCTGGCGGCGCTGGTCCAGGCCACCGACGCCTACGCCGCGCTGACCGCGCAGCGCTCGCAGGCCATGATCGAGGACGCCGAGGCCGCCAACCAGCAACGCCAGCGCGTGCTGCTGATCGTCAGCGTGCTGGCCGTGGCGCTGGCCTGCTGGGCCGCGCTGCTGATCGTGCGCGCCATCGTGCGGCCGCTGGATCAGGCCGTCGCGCAGATCAATGCCATTGCGCAGGGCGACATCAGCCGCAGCATCCGCATCGACACCCGCGACGAGTTCGGGCGGCTGCTCACGGCGCTGGCCCGCATGCAGCAAGGCCTGGTGGCGCTGGTATCGACCGTGCGCCAGGGCGCCGAAGGCGTGTCGACGGCCAGCGGCGAGATCGCGCAGGGCAATCTGGACCTTTCGGCGCGCACCGAGAGCCAGGCCAGCGCGCTCGAGCAGACGGCTTCGTCCATGGAGGAGCTGGGCTCGACGGTGCGGCAAAACGCCGACAACGCCGGCCAGGCCAACCAGCTCGCGCAAAACGCCAGCAGCGTGGCGCAGCAGGGCGGCCAGGTCGTCGAACAGGTGGTGGTCACGATGCGCGGCATCAGCGAATCGAGCCGGCGCATCGCGGACATCATCAATGTCATTGACGGCATTGCCTTCCAGACCAATATCCTCGCGCTCAACGCCGCCGTCGAGGCCGCGCGTGCGGGCGAGCAGGGCCGCGGCTTTGCCGTGGTGGCCAGCGAAGTGCGCTCGCTGGCCGGACGCAGCGCGGCGGCCGCCAAGGAGATCAAGCAGCTGATCGAGGAAAGCGGGCAGCGCGTGGCCGCGGGCTCGACGCTGGTGGACCGCGCCGGCAGCACCATGCAGCAGGTGGTGGAGAGCATCCGCCGCGTCACGGACATCGTCGGCGAGATCAGCGCCGCCAGCGCCGAGCAAAGCGCGGGCGTGGCCCAGGTCGGCGAGGCCGTGACCAGCATCGACCATGCCACGCAGCAAAACGCTGCGCTGGTCGAGCAGATGTCGGCTGCGGCCAGCAGCCTCAGCACCCAGGCGCAGGAACTGGTGCGCTCGGTCAGCATCTTCCAGTTGTCGCCCGGCGCAGCGACGCCCGGCGCAGCGACGCCCGGCGTGGCCCCGACCCCGGCCCCGGCCGGGCAGCGCGCGCTCGCGCGTGCGGTGCCCGCCAGGCGTGCGCCACAGCGCCCCGCAGCCCAGGCCAGCGCCCCGCGCCTGGCCGATGACGCCGCATGGGAATCGTTTTGACAGGCCTTTGCCAGTGAGTTTGCCGACCCGATGAACGAAATCCAGCAACGCGTTGCCGCCAGCTACGGCGCGCAAGGCCTGATGCAGACACTCGGCGCACGCCTGGCGCTGGTGGCCGATGGCGAGGTGCATATCGAACTGCCGTTTTCCACGCGGCTGTCGCAGCAGCACGGCTATGTGCATGCGGGCGCCGTCACCAGCGTGGTCGACAGCGCCTGCGGCTACGCGGCGCTCACGCGCGCGCCAGCCGGGCACGAAGTGGTCACGGCCGAATTCAAGATCAATTTCCTGCGCCCGGCACTGGGCGAGCGCTTCACTGCCGTGGGCAAGCTCGAGAACGCGGGACGCCAGCTGGCGGTGTGCCGCGGCGAAGTGCGCGCCCATGCCAGCGGCCAGAGCGGATACAAGGTGGTGGCGATGATGCAGGCGACCATGGTCTACGTTGCCAAGCCAGGCTGACTTCGCACCATGAGGGTGCGTTGGCCAGGTCGGTCGGCACCATGGTCGGGCATTGATTGTTGAACAATAGCAATTCGATGCTGGTACAAACACCTAGGGATTGCTGCGCACAATAGGGGCGATTGCCGCCTAACATCGCTGCCTTGGTCCGGTTCTTGCAACCGGCAGAGCATTGCAACGCTATTCCCAGACTGTTTCCATGATCCCCTCCCGTTTTTCCCGGCGCGCCCTCGTAGCGTCGGCGGCCGCCCTGGCCATCGCGCCCGCCTGGGCCCAGCCCGCCCAGCCTGCCTATCCCGCCAAGCCCATCCGCCTGGTGATTGGCTACGCGCCCGGCGGCTCGGTCGATATGGTCGGCCGCGTGATTGCCGACATTCTTACCAAGCACCTCGATGCCACGGTGGTGGTCGAGAACCAGGCCGGCGCCGCCGGCGTGGTGGCGGCGCAGCGCGTGGTGTCGAGCAAGCCCGATGGCTATACGCTGCTCGCCGGATCGAGCAATGAACTGGCCGGCACCAAGGCCGTGAACACCGCGCAGAAATACGACCCGTCCAAGGACCTGACGCCCATCGGCCTGGCGGCACTCGCGCCCAATATGTGGGTCGCGGGCGCGCATGTGCCGGTGAAGAACCTCGAGGAGTTCATTGCGCTGGTGAAGAAGAACCCGGGCAAGTACAGCTATGGCAGCCCGGGCATCGGCTCGACACCGCATTTCTCGGCCGAGCTGATCAAGAAGCTCGCGGGTCTCTATATCACCCATGTGCCCTACCGCGGCTCGGCCGCGATGACCACCGACCTGGGCGGGGGCAATGTCGATTTCGCCATCATCTCGCCACTGGCCGCGGGCCCGTTCCTGCAAAACGGCCGCCTCAAGGCGCTGGGCGTGACCACCGCCAGCCGCCTGCCGAACTTCAAGGACGTGCCGGCGCTGGGCGAGCATCCCGCCCTCAAGGGCTACTCGCTGGCCGGCTGGTTCGCGTTTGCCGCGCCCAAGGGCCTGCCGCCCGAGATCCAGGCCAAGCTGCAGGCCGCGCTGCGCGCCGGCCTGGCCGACCCGGCGATCCGCCAGCGCCTCGAGGCCTCGGGCGCGATTCCGGCCAAGGGCGACGAGGACCTGGCGCAGCTGATCCGCACCGATATGGACAAGTACGCCGACCTCGCGGCGTATGCCAAGATCGTCGAGTAGGCGCGCTCTCAGAACTGGTAGTTGCCGCTGACCAGGAAGCTGCGCGGCGTGCCGGGCATGGCGTTCGAGCGCCAGTATTCCTTGTCGAACAGGTTCGACACGGCAAACGTCACGGTCCAGGGCGCGGCGCGCCAGCCGAGCAGCGCGTCCCAGCGCGTGTAGCCGGGCACGATGGCGGTGTTCGCGGCATTGGTATAGCGCTGGCTGGTGTAGGTCACGCCCAGCTCGCCGTACCAGTGGCCTGCGGGCGCGTAGCGCACGAACAGGTTGCCGTTGCGCTGGGCGGTATTGGGCAGGTACTTGCCTTCGTTGGCCGGGTTGCTCAGGTCGCCGGCGACCTTGGCGCTCATCGCGCCGACACCGCCGCGCACGTACCAGGCAGGCGCGAGCCGGCCGGCCGCGCTGAACTCGATGCCGCGCGAGCGTTCCTTGCCGCGCACCGCGAACCGATAGGGGTCGATCTCGGGCTCGGGGCGGTAGCGGATGTTGTAGTGCTCGAGTTCATACACCGCGAGCTGGGTCGACAGCGCGCCATCGAGCCAGTCGCTCTTGATGCCGATTTCGGCCTGGCGCGAATGCTGCGGTGCCTCGTCGAGCACCGCCGTGGCGGAGGTGTCGACGCTCAGGGTGCCGCGGCCGCCATAGGGCGAAAAGCTCTTGTTCCACGAGGCATAGACGCTGTGCGCGTGCACGGGCTGCCACACCAGGCCGACGCGCGGGCTGACCGCGCTGCCGCTGGTGTCGCGCTGGAAGCCGTTGATCTGGTTGGTGCTCTCGAAGCTATAGCTGTCGTAGCGCGCGCCCAGCAGCAGTTTCCACTGCTGCGCCAGATGCACCAGGTCCTGCAGGTAGAACGCATGGCCCTTGCCCAGGTGCAGGTTGTGCTGCGAGGGCGCGCCCTGCGCCGGGCGCTGGGCGTTGAGCACCGGGTTGAACGGGTCGACATAGCCGTTGCTGGCCGTGGTGGAGAACAGCCGCGGCGCGCGTTCTTCCTCGCTGTATTCCGCGCCCAGCAGTAATTCGTGGCGCATGCCGGCGACATCGAAGCGGCCCGTCAGGTCCAGCGTGTGGGCCGTGGTCTTGTTGGCGGTCTGCTGCCAGGCATAGCTCTGACGCACCTGGCCGCGGTAGGCGCAGGCCGCGCCCGCCGCGGTGCGGCCCTGCGCGTTGCAGTAGGTTCCGAGGTAGTAGTGGTCGAAGTCCTGGTCGGCCTCGCGCCGGCTTGCAAGCCAGCGCAGGCTCCAGTCGGGGTTGAAGTCGTAGGCCAGGTCGGAACGCCACACGCGCAGCCGGTCCTCGACATAGTCGCCGGGCTGGGCAAAGCCCTGGCGGATGGACACGCCGGCGGGCAACTGGTCGTAGGCCGGGCTGCGGTCGGGCACGCGCCAGACCTGGTCATAGGTGTACTGGCCCAGCCAGCGCAGGCCCTTGCGGTTGTCGACCAGGATGCTGGGCGAGAGCATCTCGTTCTTGTTGCGGATGCCGTTGCGAAAGCTGTGCGCCTGTTCGCGGTCGGCGGTGAGGCGCACGACCACGTTGGGGTTGATGACCCGGTTGATGTCGATGGTTGCGCCCGCGTTTTCCCATGAGCCGCCGCGCAGCGTGAGGCTGCTTTTCGCATCGAAGCGGGCCTGTTTGCTGACCAGATTGATCACGCCGCCGCCGGCGCTGCGGCCATAGAGTACCGATGCCGGGCCCTTGAGGATCTCGATGCGCTCCACGTTGGCCGTGCTGCGCCGTACCTGGCCGCTTTCGCGCACGCCGTCGCGGTAGATGTCGCCGGCATCGGCCTGGAAGCCGCGGATCATCACGCCCTCGCCACGCATGTCGTAGCTGGTGTTCACGCCCGGCACGCCGTCGAGCATGGTCGCCAGGTCGTTGATGCCATAGCTCTTGTACTTGTTGACCTCGAGCGTGTCGATGGTCTGTGGAATGTCCTTGGGCGCCATATAGGTCTTGGTGGCCGTGGTCACGCCTTCGGGGCGCACGTCATCGGGGTCGTACTGGCTGGCATTGACCTCGACCGTGGGTAGTGCCAATTGCGCCACTGCGCCCGACTCCTGTTGCTGCGCGCTGGCTGCGCTGGCGCACGCCCAGGCGGCCAGTGCCGCGCACGCCCGCAGGCGCAGATTGCGGCGCGCCGCGATTGCCTCAATTCTCTTTGTCATCTGTCGCTTCGCTGAAGTCTGCGGGCCGTCTATGTAAACGGCCCATGTCTGAAAGCAAAGAATTGTAATGATAATGATATCGATTACTATTCAGTTATCGCTTTAAATTTGCCGCCGGGCGCCGCGCGCCGCGCGCCGCGCGTCGCCAGATGGCCGAGGCGAGCAAAGAAAAAGCCCCGGCGCAGGCGCACGGGGCTTGTGGGGGCAGTGGCGTGCACTGCCGGAATGGCAGACGCCGCTTACCTGGGCAGCGCGTAGGCAATCACATGGTCGCCGCGGTCGGGCGAGTTGCGCGCGCCGCCGGCGGAAATCAGTACGAACTGCTGGCCGGTCACGGGCGACCGGTAGCTGATCGGCGTGCCCTGGCTGCCCACGGGCAGGCGCGCCTTCCAGGCCTCCTTGCCGGTGCCGGTGTCATAGGCGCGCAGGAAATAGTCCTGCGTCGCGGCGATGAACACCAGGCCGCCCTGGGTGGCGAGCGTGCCGCCGATGGTCGGCATGCCGATGGGAATCGGCAGGCCCATCTTGACGCCGAACGGGCCGGTGTCCTGCACCGTGCCCACGGGCACCTGCCAGGCGATCTGCCGGGTCTTCAGGTCCACGGCCGTGAGCGTGCCGAAGGGCGGCTTCTGGCACGGGATCTCGATCGGCGACATGAAGCGCACCTTGGCGTTGATCGCATAGGGCGTTCCGTCGAGCGGCACGGGGCGGGTGATGGCCGCGGCTTCGTTGCCGTCCGACTTCGGGCCGACCTCGGCCGGGTCGGCCTTGATCAGCTGGACTTCGAGGCCCACGCGCATGTCGTTGACGAACAGCAGGTTGTTGGTCGGATCGAGCGAGAAACCACCCCAGTTCATGCCGCCCAGCGAGCCGGGCAGGTTCAGCGACGGGTCGGTGCCCGGGGGCGTGAACAGGCCGGTGTAGCGCTTGGATTTGAACTTCAGGCGGCACAGCAGCTGGTCGAAGGGCGTGGCGCCCCACATGTCCGATTCGCGCATGTCGCTGGCACCGATGCTGGGCATGCCCACCGAGAACGGCTGCGTCGGCGCGTAGGTTTCGCCTTCGATGTTGCCCACGGGCACGGCGCGCTCCTCGACCTGGGTCAGGGGCTGGCCGGTCTTGCGGTCGAGCACGAAGATCTGGCCGGCCTTGGTGCCGAACACCAGCGCCGGCGTGGTCTTGCCGCCTGCGCCGGGGAAGTCGACAAACGTCGGCTGCATCGGCACGTCGAAGTCCCACAGGTCGTTGTGCACGGTCTGGTAGACCCACTTTTCCTTGCCGGTGCTGGCGTCGACGGCCAGCATCGAGGCGCCGTACTTGCGGTCGAGCGCGGTGTGCTTCACGCCCCACAGGTCGACGGCCGCGCTGCCCACGGGCATGAACACGGTGTTCGACTGCGCGTCGTACGACATCGGTGCCCAGACGTTGGGCGTCGAGCGCGCGTAGGTCTTGCCTTCGGCCGGCGCGTTCTTGTCTTCGGGGTTGCCCGGGTCGAACGCCCAGCGCAGCGCGCCGGTGACGACATCGAAGCCGCGCACCACGCCGCCAGGCATGTCGGTGGCGACGTTGTCGGCCACGCGGCCGCCGATCACGATGGTCGTGCCGGCCAGCGTGGGTGCCGAGGTCGGGTAGTACTGGCCCTTGTCGGCGCCCTTGCCCATGTCGGCGCGCAGGTCGACGCGGCCGTGGCTGCCGAAGTCCTCGCAGAAGGCGCCGGTGTCGGCGTCCAGCGCGATCAGCTCAGGTGCAACGCTGTTCATGATCACGCGGCGCTGGCAGGCGGCGCCGGCAGCCACCGACACCGCCTTGACCGGCGTGGCGCCGGCTTCGGTCGGCTGCGCCAGGGGCGCGGCCGCGTCGAAGTAGGCCAGGCCGCGGCAACGCATCCACTTCTTTTGCTTGGCGTTGATCTCGGTCTTCCACAGTTCCTTGCCCGTGGTGGCGTCAAGCGCGATCACGTTGTTGTGCGGCGTGCAGACGAACACGCTGTTGCCGATCTGCAGCGGCGTGAGCTGGTCCTCGGCGCCGCCGCCGCCCGGGCTCACCGGCACGTCGCCGGTCTGGTAGCTCCAGGCCACCTGCAGGTCCTTGACGTTGCTGCGCGTGATCTGGTCCAGTGCCGCAAAGCGCGTGCCGCCGGCCGTGCTGCCGTAGTGGGCCCAGTCCTGGGTCTGACCCGGAGCCACCGGCTGCAGCGTCGTGTTGTCGGCCTTGGCCGAGACGCTGGCGTGCGGCACGAACATGCCGCCCACCGTGGCCAGGCAGGCCAGAACCAGCACCGCGGCGACGGCGCGCGCGGCGCCCGGCTGCACGGCCCGGCCGCGCGCGCGGCGCAGCGTGGGCCAGGCCAGCGCGACCAGCACGCCAAAGCCGGCAAACACCAGCAGGCGCGAGACCTGGGCCCAGAAGTCGAAACCGGCATCGGCCAGCGCCCAGGCCACGGTGGCAATGAACATCACGCCATAGACGATCGCGCCGCTGGGTCGCACGCGCGCGATCTGCACGCCGGAGAACACCAGCGCCAGGCCGGCCAGCAGGAAGTACCAGCTGCCGCCGAGCTTGGCCAGCTGCAAGCCGTTGGAGACAAAGAACAGGCCGGCGCCCAGAAGGCACAGGCCAAGGAGGATCAGCCCGGCCCTGGCGGCCAGGGTCGGAGGGGTGGGTTTGGAGGTCATGGAGGGTGTCGCGCGGGCCGGCAGCAGCAGGGCGGCCAGTCGCGGGTCGGGTCTTATGGATGAATGCTATAAAAAATGCAATAGGATTATCCCTGGATCGCGCGGTGGCGTTGTCCGCGCGGCCGCCTACGTCCCCAAGCGCTGAAGGCTTTTTTGCGCTGGGGATATGCGCGGCAGCGTTTTTTTAGCCGCTAAAGCAGCTGCGCCGCGCCGATCCACTGCGCGTCCCATTCCCGCGCGAGCCGCTGGCAGCGCTGCAGCGCGATGGCCTCGTTCTCGAAGTCGACGATCTGGCAGCAGTCGGCAAGCTTAGGGCGCGTGGGCAGGGCGGCAAAGCGGCCGTCGGTCAGCAGCCACAGCGACAGCAACTGGCCGGACGAGGCGCGGCGCGCGCGCTGCAGCACAGCTTCGGCCAGCTGCATGGCCGACGCCACGGGCGTCGCGCCGCCGCCGCGCAGCGGCTGGATCCAGCCGGCGTTGAAGGCCACGGCCTTGCCCGGCGCCTGCAGCAGCCGGGCCTCATGGCCCGAGAAACCAATCACCGCCAGATGCTCGCGCCGACGGTAGAAGTCCTGCGTCAGCGCGAGCAGGCAGCCCTTGGCCAGTGCGAGCTTTTCGCCGCGCAGCATGGAGGCCGACATGTCGAGCAGCACGCAATGCAGCGTGCTGCTGCCCCGGGGCTGCGGCCGATAGCGCAGGTCCCCCGCTTGCAGACGCCGCGGGCCCTTGCGCAGCAGGGTCCTGATCCAGTCCAGCTGCTGGCCGGGCGCAGCGTCGCGGCGGCCCTTGCGCGCGGTATTGCTGCCGCGCCCCACGCTGGCCTGGCCGGCCAGCGCAGGACGCGTCAGGCTTTTTTTGGCGCGAGCGCCTTCAGCGGTTTGACGGTCTGCAGACCCGTGGCCTGGGGCGGGGGCAGGGCGCCCCAATGTTCCGACTGGCTTTCGCCAGGGCTCTGCGCATTGCCAGTGTCAGCTTGCGATGCGGCAGTCGGCGGGGGCGGGGTGCTGGCAGGCTGTTGCTCCGACGGCGGCGGCGGCGAAGCCTGGCTTGCGTCGCCCGCCTGGCTGCGCCGGTGCGCCAGTGCGAGTTCCGCCACAGCGGTGACATCGGCCTGCGTCACCTCGCTGCGGCCGGCCAGCGCCGCGTGCGCACGCGCCGCGCGCAGCATCACCAGATCGGCACGCACGCCTTCGACACCCGCCTGCTGGCACAGCTGGGCAACCTGCTCATGCACGGCATCGGACCAGTCGAGCGAAGCCACGCTCGCGCGCGCCGTCGCGACGCGCCGGGCCAGCGCCTGCTGCGCCTGGGCATATTGCGCTGCGAACGCCTCGTGGTCGGCGTCATACGCCATGCGCGTCTTGACGATGGCCTTGCGCGTGGCGACATCGGGCACGTTGTCCAGCTGCACGAACAGGCCGAAGCGGTCGAGCAATTGCGGGCGCAGCTGGCCTTCCTCGGGGTTCATGGTGCCGATCAGCGCGATGCGCGCCGGGTGCTGGTGCGAGACGCCGTCGCGCTCCACGCGGTTGATGCCGCTGGCGCTGACATCGAGCAGCAGATCGACCAGGCCGTCGGCCAGCAGATTGACTTCGTCGACATAGAGAATGCCCTGGTGCGCCTGGGCCAGCAGGCCGGGGCGGAACTGCACGCGGCTGCCCTGCAGCGCGGCTTCGAGATCGAGCGTGCCGACCAGTTGCTCCTCGGTCGCGCCCAGCGGCAGGTTGACGAAGCGGCCCGCGGGCAGCAGCGCGGCGAGCGCGCGCGCACTGGTCGACTTGGCCGTGCCGCGCGGGCCTTCGACCAGCACGCCGCCGAGCAGCGGGTCCACGGCCACCAGCAGCAGCGCCGTCTGCAGCGGCTGCTGGCCCTGCAGGGCGGTAAAGGGAAAGGCCGGGGGGAAAGTCATCGGTTCTCCAGAAGCTGTTCGGCTTCAAGCAATTGTTGTTCGAGCAGTGGCTGGTAGTCGCCGCTGTCTTGCCACAGCCCGCGCTGGATGGCTTCGAGCAGGCGCTCGCAGATGCCGTGGAAGGCCGCGGGATTGTGCTGCTGCAGGAAGCTGCGCGTGGCGGCATCGGCGACAAAGGCATCGGTCACGCGCGCATATTGGTCGCCCCGCACCACGCGCGCCGTGGCGTCGAACGCAAACAGATAGTCGACCGTGGCCGCGACCTCGGCCGCGCCCTTGTAGCCATGGCGCTTGATGCCGTCGATCCATTTGGGATTGGTCACGCGCGCGCGCACCACGCGGCTGATCTCCTCCTGCAGCGTGCGCATGCGCGGCGCCTGCGGGTTGCTGTGGTCGCCGAAATACAGCGCGGGCTGCTGGCCGCTGTAATGGCGCACGGCCGCGGCCATGCCGCCCTGGAACTGGTAGTAGTCGTCGGAGTCAAGCAGGTCGTGCTCGCGGTTGTCCTGGTTTTGCACCACCAGTTGCATGGCGCCGAGGCGGCGCACGAAAGTCTCGGGTAGTGGCGTGCCATGGTCGTTCTGGCCGTAGGCATACGCGCCCCAGTTGCGAAACGCCGTGGCCAGGTCCTCGTCGGTTTCCCAGTTCCTGCCGTCCATCAGCCCTTGCAGGCCCGCGCCATAGCTGCCGGGCTTGGCGCCAAACACGCGCAGGCCGGCCTGGTGGCGCGCGGCCTTGGCGTCGAGGCCTTGTGCGCGCAGCTGTTGCGCTTCGAGCAGCACGCGCGCGCGGATTGGGTTGGTGTCCGCGTCTTCGTCCTCGAGATCGGCCACCTTCTGCACCGCCGCATCGAACAGGCGGATCACATTGGTGAACGCATCGCGGAAGAAGCCCGACACGCGCAGTGTCACATCGACGCGCGGGCGGCCCAGCACCGCCATCGGCAGCACTTCGAAATCCACCACGCGCCAGCTGCCGTCGGCCCATTTCGGGCGCACGCCCAGCAGCGCAAAGGCCTGCGCGATGTCGTCGCCGCCGGTGCGCATGGTGGCCGTGCCCCAGACCGACAGGCCCAGCGTGCGCGGGTAGTCGCCATGCTCCTGCGTGTATTTCTCGATCAGCAGCTGCGCCGACTGCAGTCCCAGCGTCCAGCTGGTGGGCGTGGGCACGGCGCGCGTGTCGATGGAAAAGAAGTTGCGCCCGGTGGGCAGCACATCGGGCCGGCCGCGCGTGGGCGCGCCGCTCGGGCCCGCGGGCACGAAGCGGCCCTCGAGGCCGCGGCTCAGCTGCAGGATCTCCTGTTCGCCGCAGGCCGTGAGGCGCGGGCGCAGATCGCGCTGCACGCGTTCGAGCACCTGCAGCGTCTGGGCCATGGCGGCGTGGCGGGCGCGCAGATCTTCGAGCGGCCGCTCCAGCCAGTCGAGCGCCAGCAGCTCCAGCCGCTCGCGCGTGTCGCCGGCGTGGCGCCAGGGCTGGGCATCGATCTGCGCCAGCAGTTCGGGCCGCGGTCCGGTCCAGGGCGCTTCCCAGGCGGCATCGAGCGGATTGAAATCGGCGCCGAGTTGCAGATCGGCGGCCAGCGCGCCAATCAGGCTGGCGTTCGCGCCCTGGCCGTTGCCCACGGGATGGCGCGCCAGCGCCAGCAGCGTGTCGCGCTCGAGCCGGCCCGCGGGCGACTGGCCGAAGATGTGCAGGCCGTCGCGGATCTGGCTTTCCTTGAGCTCGCACAGATAGGCATCGGTCTTGTTGAGCAGCAACTGCTCTTCTTCGGCGCCGCGCGGCGCGGCCACGCCCAGGTCCTGGTGCAGGTCGTGGGCGAGGATATGCTCGAGGATCTGCCGGCGCAGCAATCCGGCGCGCCGCTGGTCCATGGTGATCGCGTCGTAGTACTCGTCGACCATGCGTTCGAGGTCGCGCGTCGGCCCATAGCTCTCGGCGCGCGTGAGCGGCGGCATCAGGTGGTCGACGATCACCGCCTGCGCGCGGCGCTTGGCCTGCGTGCCTTCGCCCGGGTCGTTGACGATAAAGGGATAGAGATGCGGCATCGGCCCGAACACCAGGTCGGGCCAGCAGGTGTTGGCCAGCGCCACGCTCTTGCCCGGCAGCCATTCGAGATTGCCATGCTTGCCCACATGCACCATCGCATCGGCATCCCAGGCCGAGCGCAGCCAGTGGTAGAACGCGAGGTAGTAGTGCGGCGGCACGAGGTCGGGGTCGTGGTAGCTGGCCGCAGGGTCGAGCTGATAGCCGCGCGCGGGCTGGATGCCCACAAACACCTGGCCGCAGCGCAGCCCGGCAATCATGAAGCGGCCTGCGCGCAGCATCGGGTCGGCCTCGGGCGCGCCCCAGCGTTCCAGCACCGCCTGCCGATTGGCTGCGGGCAGGCTCGCAAAGAACGCCTGGTAGCTTTCCAGCGCCAGGCTTTGCTGCGCGGGGCGCACCGCCCACGAATCGGGGTCGTTGGTGATGCCCTGCTGCAGCTGCCGCATCAGCGCATCGCCATCGGCGGGCAGCGTGTCGACGCAGTAGCCCTGGGCCTGCAGCGCCTGCAGGATATGCACCACCGAGGCCGGCGTGTCGAGCCCGACGCCATTGCCCAGCCGGCCTTCCTTGGTCGGGTAGTTGGCCAGGATCAGCGCCAGGCGCTTGTCGGCATTGTCCTTGCGGCGCAGCCGGCACCAGCGCTGGGCCAGGTCCACGACGAAGCCCAGGCGTTCGGCATGCGGCTGGTACTGCACCACATCCGATTGCGTGAGTTCGCTGCGGTGCGAGCGGCCCTTGAAGCTGATGGCGCGCGTGATGATGCGGCCGTCGACTTCGGGCATGGCCACATGCATGGCGATGTCGCGCGGCTGCAGGCCATGCGCGTCTTCGAGCCAGCTTTGCTCGTTGGCGCCCGACATGATGACCTGCAGCACCGGAATGTCGCCGGCCAGCGCATGGTCGCCCGGTGTTTCCAGCGAGGATTGCGAAAACGACGTGGTGTTGAGAATCAGTGCCACCTGCTGCTGGTCGCACAGCTGGTGCAGCATCGCCATGCAGGCCGCGTCCTTGAGCGACAGCAGGGCCAGCGGCAGCGGGTTCATGCCGCGTGCCAGCAGTTGCTCGCCGAGCGCGCGAAACACCTGCGTGTTGCCCGACTGCAGATGCGCGCGGTAGAACACGATCAGCACCACGGGCGCGCCGTCGATCCACTGCAAGGCGCCGGGCTGCTGCCAGGCGTCAACGGACGCGGCGTCGTGTTCCGGATGGTAGACCGCGACCGCCGGCAGGGGCTGGGGTGGCAAGGCCGGCCGGGCACCGCCGAGGAATTGGTGCCACAGGTAGCGGAACAGCTCGCGCGCATTGGCCGCGCCGCCTTCGCGCAGATAGCGCCAGAGGCTGCGGCACTGCTCCATCGAGGCGGTGCTTTTTTGCAGCAGGTTCAGGTCTTCGGTGGTGTCGCCCGAGAACATCACCAGCTCGATGCCCTTGCTGCGGCAGATCTCGCGGATGCGTTCGGTGCCGTAGGGCCAGTAGCTTTCGCCGCCCAGGTGATCGATGACGATCACGCGCGCGTGCTGCAGCACCTCGTCGACATACAGATCGACCGAGGCCGGCTGGCGCAGGTGCATCAGATTGGCCAGGCGCACTGTCGGCCACTGCTCGCCGTCCGGGCCGCCGCGCAGCTGGCCATAGACCTCGGCCAGCAGCGCCAGCGTGGTGTCGGCCGCGCTCAGGAACACCAGCTGCGCCGGGGTCTGGCCCAGGCTGGAGACAAAGGCTTCGTCGTCGACAAAGCCACCGGGCTGGACGGCAAGCAGATGCATCAGCGCGCTCCCAGCGTGGCGAGTTCGGCGCGGATCGCGGTGTCGTCGAGGTCGTGGCCGATCAGCACCAGATGCGTCTGCGGCGCCTCGCCCGCGGCCCAGCGGCGGTCGAAATAGCTGTCGAAGCGCGTGCCCACGCCATGCACCACCAGGCGCATGGGCTTGCCCGGCACGGCGACAAAGCCCTTGATGCGGTAGACCTGGTGCGCGGCCACGATGCGCTCGAGCGTGGCCAGCAAGGCCTCGCGCTCGACTTCGGGCAGCTTGACGACAATCGAGTCGAAATCGTCGTGGTCGTGGTCGTCGTCATGGCTGTGGTGGCTCTGGCGCTGCTCAATGCTTTCTTCCGACGCGCTGGACAGGCCCAGCACCACGCCCAGATCGATCTTGCCCTGGTTGGCGGCGACGATCTTCACCTGCGCCGGCACTTCCTCGCGCACGATGGCTTCGACCCTGGCGCGGTCTTCGCTGCTGGCCAGATCGAGCTTGGTCAGCACCACCAGGTCGGCCGACAGCAGCTGGTCCTCGAACAGCTCGTGCAGCGGCGATTCGTGGTCGAGGTTCGGGTCCTGGCGGCGCTGGGCATCGACCGCGGCCGGATTGGCCGCGAACTGACCTGCGGCGGTGGCGGGCGTGTCGACCACGGTGATCACCGCATCGACGGTGCAGGCGTTCTTGATCTCGGGCCAGTTGAAGGCCTGCACCAGCGGCTTGGGCAGCGCCAGGCCGCTGGTCTCGATCAGGATATGGTCGATGTCGTCGCGCCGCGCGATCAGCTCGCGCATCACCGGGTAGAACTCTTCCTGCACGGTGCAGCACATGCAGCCGTTGGCGAGTTCATAAAGCTGTCCCTGCTGCTCGACGCCGTTCTCGTCGCAGCCGATGCCGCAGCTGCGCAGGATGTCGCCATCGATGCCCAGCTCGCCGAATTCGTTGACGATGACGGCAATGCGGCGCCCGCCCGCGTTCTCGAGGATATGGCGCAGCAGCGTGGTCTTGCCGCTGCCCAGGAAGCCGGTGACGATGGTCGCGGGGATTTTTGGCAGGTGCTTCATTGAGTGCTCCGGGAAGAGGCCATGCCGGCGACGCGAAAGGCAGGCAATGCCCGGCGCGGTCCAGCACAAAGGGTACAAAAGCTGCGCGGGAGACGGGCGACGACGCGCGCGGCAGCGCGCAGGCGCGGCCGCGGAACGTTCGCCGCCACACCCCGTGGCAGACAACGGCATTCGTACAGGTCGGTATTCTGGCTTGCCTTCGTCCAGCGCACACCGCCTTCCCGGGCCGCGGCCCAGTGGCGTCGAGATGTGTCTGTCAGGCTTACAGCAGCGGGGGCTGCGCCGGAATGCTCCCGCGCGGGAGGTCACCGGTCTTCCCGTTTCACCCCGGCCGCGACTGCGGCCCGGGACTCCTGTACGGGTGCGGCGATTATAGGAGCCGGTCGGCGATCTCCCCGGCGCAGGGCATTACAGCGCGCATTGCATATGGATGGTCTGCCATTGCGGATCGGCATCGCGGCAGAGGACCTCGAAGCCATGGCGCTGCCAGAAAGCCTCGGCGCCGGGCAGGAAGGGGTGGGTATGCAGATACAGCACCTCGATGCCCTGCGCGCGCGCCTGTTCCTTGAGCGCCGCGAACAGCGCATCGGCAATGCCGCGCCGCCGGCACGCGGGCCGCACATACAGCCGCACCACCTCCACGACGCGCCGGCCGGCAAAGTCCAGCTGCGCAAAGCGATGGTCATAGGCGCGCCAGGCAATGGTGCCGACAATGCCCAGGGCGGGCTCATGGGCGGCCAGCATCAGGCCGTGGCCCTGGGTGTAGGTGGATTCGAAGTCCCGCAGATCCGGCGCCATCGCGCAGGTGTCGAGGCGGCCGGCAAACATCTCGGCGCGGGCCTGCTGGAGGAAATCAAGGACGGGGGCGCAGGCATGAACGGTGTCGATGGGCATGGAAGAAACTCTAGGGCATCTCTATTTTGTCGGGTTCACCCCCTTCGACCGGCTCGGGGCAAACGGGTTCAGCTACATTAACCCCCACCTCCGGTTCCGCAAGGACATGCCGCCGTCAAAAAGCCGCATGAGGGAATCCAGAGCGCCCCGTCTGCAAGACCCGGGCGCCCATGCAATGGAACTGCCCCCGCAACTGTAGGCAACGAGCGGGCGCGCCACATGCCACTGAACGCAGGTTCGGGAAGGCGGCGCGCCAGCGGCGACTTGCCAGTCAGGAGACCTGCCGAGGAAGGAAATGATCATTGCCGGCGGGGTGTCCGGGAAGCGACCAATGGCTTGGACTCCGCCGTGCCGCATGCCGCGGCAGGCGCCATCGTGCATTGCTGGCTTTCGGAAAACTCCTGCCTTTTCTGGAAAGACCGACCCGATGCCGATGCCACGCCTTGCCTTGTCCCTGCTGCTGGCCGCCGCGCCCCTCGCGGCCAATGCCACCGACTACCCGCTGCGCCTGCACAACTGCGGCTACACGCTCACGTTCGACAAGGCGCCCGCATCGGCGGTGACCATCGGCCAGGCCGGCACCGAGATGCTTTATGCGCTGGGGCTGGGCGACAAGCTGGCGGGCACCGCGCTGTGGTTCAACGCCGTGCAGCCGCAGTTCAAGGCCATCAACGACAAGGTGCCGCGCCTGGCCGACAACGACCCGAGCTTCGAGGCCGTGATCGGCAAGCGCCCGGCGCTGGTGGTGTCGCAGTTCGAGTGGATGGTCGGCAAGGAGGGCGTGGTCGGCACGCGCGAGCAGTTCCATGACCTGCGCATTGCCAGCTATGCGATGCCGTCGGACTGCGAAGGCAAGAACAATCTCAGCGGCGCCGACGGCACGCGCACCGCGGCCTATGACGTCAATGCGCTCTACAAGAGCGTGCAGCAGCTGGCGCAGATCTTCGATGTCGAGCCGCGTGGCAAGGCCCTGGTCGATGAACTCAAGCAGCGCCAGGCCAGGGCCGTGGCGCAGTTGCAGGGCTCGAAGCTCAAGGACCTGACGGCCGCGCTGTGGTTTTCGAGCGCCGATCTGGCCATCGATCCGTACATGGCCGGGCAAAAGGGCGTGGCCGGCTACATGCTGCAGACGCTGGGCCTGCGCAATATCGTGGGCTCGGCCGAGGAGTGGCCCACGGTGGGCTGGGAAACCATTGCCAGGGCCAACCCGTCGATCCTGATCATCGCGCGCATGGACCGCCGCCGCTTTCCCGCCGACGACTACCGCAAGAAGCTCGAGTTCCTGAAGCAGGACCCGGTCACGCGGCATATGGACGCGGTGAAGAACGAGCGCATCGTGATCGTCGACGCCGATGCGCTGCAGGGCTCGATCCGCATGGTCGATGGCATGGAGCAGATCGCGCAGGCGGCGCTGAAGCTGCAGGCGCGGGCGCGTTGAGCAGCATCCGGTGGCCTGGCGCCGCCTCTTTCCCATGCATCCGATCGTGCGCATTCTTTTGCTGACCGGCGCCGCGCTGGCGCTGCTGGCCCTGGCCGTGCTGCTTGGCGTGGCGATTGGCGAAACCTCGATTGCCCCCGGCGTGGTCTGGCAGGTGCTGGCCAACCAGCTCGCGGGCGCCGGGTATCCGGTCGATCCCATCGACCAGGGCATTGTCTGGAACTACCGCCTCGCGCGCGCGCTGGTGGCCGCCAGCTGCGGCGCGGGCCTGGCGATCTCGGGCGTGATCCTGCAATCGCTGCTGCGCAATGCGCTGGCCGAACCCTATCTGCTGGGCATCTCCGCCGGCGCCTCGACGGGCGCGGTACTGGTGTCCGTGGCCGGGCTGGGCGCGGGCGCGATCTCCATGACCACCGGCGCCTTCTTTGGCGCCGTGTGCGCGTTCGCGCTGGTGGCGCTGCTCGCGCATGCGGCCGGCAGCGGCGGCCTGCGCAATGGCGCGCAGATCGTGCTGGCCGGCATCGCGGGCTCGCAGCTGTTCAATGCATTGACCTCGCTGATCATCACCAAGTCGGGCAGCGCCGAACAGGCGCGCGGCATCATGTTCTGGCTGCTGGGCAACCTGAGCGGCGTGCGCTGGAGCGATACGCTGCTCACGGCGGCGGTGGCCGTGGCGGGCCTGGCGGTCTGCCTGTGGCATGCGCGCGCGCTCGATGCGTTCACCTTCGGCAGCGAATCCGCGGCCGCGCTGGGCGTGCCGGTGCGGCGCGTGCAGCTGGTGCTGCTGCTGGCCGCGGCGCTGATCACGGCGGTGATGGTGTCCATCGTCGGCGCGATCGGTTTTGTCGGGCTGGTGATTCCGCATGCCGCGCGCTTTCTGGTCGGCGTGCGCCACCGCCGGCTGATTCCGGCCAGCGCCTTGATCGGTGCGATCTTCCTGATTGCCGCCGATGTGATCTCGCGCACCTTGCTTCCAGGCCAGGTGCTGCCGATCGGCGTCATCACCGCGCTGGTGGGCGCGCCGGTGTTTGCCGCCATCCTGCTCAAGGGCCGCGGAGGCCGCACATGAGCGCGCCCGCGGCATTGCAGGCGCGCGGCCTGGGCTGGGCCACGCGCGGCGCGCGCATCGTCGAAGGCGTGGATCTCGAAGTGCGGCCCGGCGAGATGCTGGGGCTGATCGGGCCCAATGGCTCGGGCAAGTCCACGCTGCTGCGGCTGCTGGCGGGCATCCTCGCGCCCAGCGCAGGCGAAGTGCTGCTCGATGGCCAGCCCATGTGTGCACTGCCACGGCGTGCGCTTGCGCGCCGGCTGGCGTTTGTCGCGCAGCTGGCCGATACGCAGGATGCCATCGAGGTCCGGGATGCGGTGGAGCTGGGCCGCACGCCCTGGCTGTCGGCGCTGCAGCCCTTGTCGGCCGCGGACCGCGCGGCCGTCGATGCCGCGCTGGCCGCGGTGGGCCTGCAGCACAAGCGGCGCAGCGCCTGGAACACGCTGTCGGGCGGCGAACGCCAGCGCGTGCACATCGCGCGCGCGCTGGCCCAGCAGCCCGGCGTGCTGCTGCTTGACGAGCCGACCAACCACCTCGACATTCACCAGCAGCTGTCGCTGATGCAGCTGGTGCGCAGCCTGCCCGTCACCAAGCTGGTGGCACTGCACGATTTGAACCAGGCGCTGGCCTGCGACCGGCTGGCCGTGCTCAGCGCCGGGCAGATCGTGGCCCGGGGCACGCCGCAGCAAATCCTCACGCCGGCGCTGCTGCGCGACGTTTTCCAGGTGCAGGCGACTGCATTGATCGATCCCGCCGACGGCACCCCGGTGCTACGTTTCAAACCCCTTGATTGCCTTTCGCATGAACCACAAGATGCTTGCCGGCCTGTGCCTGGCGCTGACCGTCGCCCCGCTGGCCTGGGCCGAAAACTTTGAAGTGAGGATGCTCAACCGCGGCAGCCAGGGCGCCATGGTCTACGAGCCCGAGTTCATCCAGCTCGAGCCCGGGGACCGGATCAAGTTCCTGGCCAGCAGCAGCGGCCACGACGCTGTGTCGATCGACGGCATGCTGCCCGCGGGGGCGCAGCCCTTCAAGGGCCGGATCAATGAAGAGATCGAAGTGGCGTTCACCGAGCCGGGCCTCTACGGCATCAAATGCCTGCCGCACTACGCAATGGGCATGGTGATGCTGGTGCAGGTCGGCGCTGCGCCGCTGTCCACGCTGAAGATCCCCGCCGACGCGCCCGAGCGCGCGCAAAAGCGCTTTCAGGACATTGCCGCGCGCGCCGCGCGCTGAACACCATGGCACTGAAGCGATATTCCCTGGGCGCGGGCAGCGCCGCGTTGCTGTGCCTTTGCGGTCCGGTGCTGGCGGGCGCACAGGATACGGCCACCGGTCTCATCGAAGGCGCGCAGCTGCAGATGCAAAACCGCCTGGTCTACGAGCAGCTCGACTACCGCCACGGCAGCAGTTTTCGCGCCACCAATGGCGCGCGCGGCAAGACCCGGGCACGCGAGTCGGGCTACGGGCTGATGCTGAACTTGCAGTCGGGCTATACGCAGGGCGCGGTGGGGCTGGGCATCGACGCGCATGTGCATGGCGCCATCAACATCGATACCCAGCCGGACAGCGCGCGCGCGACACCGCGTTATGTCGCCAAGAACGGGCAGGACATCCCGCGCAGCTTTGGCCGCGCGGGCGCGGCGCTCAAGCTGCGCGTGTCGTCCACCGAACTGCGGCTCGGCGAAATGCGCACGCGCAACCCGATCTTCAATTCCTCCGACACGCGGCTGCTGCCCGAAACCAATCGCGGCTGGCTGCTGAGCAGCAGCGATATTCCCTCGCTGGCACTGCAGGCGGGGCGCTTCACGGCCTGGGCCGACCGCAACAGCCGCAAGAATGGCGGCAAGCTGCTGGCCAATTATTCGGGCGCGAATGGCGACGCCTTCAGCTTCTTCGGCGGCACCTGGACCACGCCGGTCAAGCACTGGAGCCTGAGCAGCTATGCCGGCCAATATGAGGATTACTGGAACACCTGGTATCTGGGCAGCGCCTACCAGCTTGAGCTGGCGCACAAGCAGGCGCTGGCGTTGAGCTTCAATCTCTACCGCAACCGCGATACCGGCCAGGCGCGCGCCGGCGTGGTGGACAACACCACGTTCAGCCTGATGGGCAGCTACGCCACCGGGATACACCGCTTTGGCCTGGGCTATCAGAAGGTCCATGGCGACACGCCGTTCGACTATGTCAACCGTGGCTCGATCTGGCTCGAAAACGCGATGCAGCTGTCGGACTTCAACGGCCCAGGCGAGGCGTCGTGGCAGCTGCGCTACGACGTCGATCTCGCCACGCTGGTCGCGCCCGGCCTGAGCGCGGGTATCGCCTATACGCGCGGCACCGGCATTGACAACAGCCGGCTGACGCCGATCTACGCCAGCTACCTGGGCTACGCGGGCAGCAACGGCCGGCATTGGGAGCGCGACCTGCTGCTGCGCTATACGCTGCGCCAGGGCGCGGCGAAGGGCCTGGCGCTGCTGCTGCGCTACGGCGTGCACCGCGTGAACCCGGCGCAGGGCGAGGCGAATATCGACCAGATCCGCGTGCAGGCGGAAATGCCGGTTCAACTGTTCTGAGCGCGCTCCAGCAGGTCACGCTGGCCTTCGGCCTCGCGCAGCAGCAGTGCACGCTTGCGCTCCACGCCCCAGCGGTAGCCGGACAGATCGCCATCGCTGCGCAGCACGCGGTGGCAGGGAATGGCCACCGCCAGCGGGTTGGCGCCGCAGGCGCTGCCCACGGCGCGCACCGCCTTGGGCGCGCCGATGCGCGCGGCCAGCTGCGCATAGCTCACGGTGCTGCCCGGCGGAATTTCACGCAGCGCCTGCCACACGCGCTCCTGGAAGGCCGTGCCGCGCACATCGAGCGGCAACTGCAGGCCCAGCGACGGCGCCTCGATGAAGCCCACGACCTGCGCCACCAGCTGCTCGAAACCGGCATCCCCGCCTGTCAGCTCGGCCTTGGGGAAGCGGTCTTGCAGATCGCGCAGCAGCCGTTGCGGGTCGTCGCCCAGCAAGATCGCGCAGAGCCCGCGCTGGCTTTGCGCCACCAGGATCGCGCCCAGCGAACACTGGCCGATGGCAAAGCGTATCGCCGCGCCCGCGCCGCCCGCCCGGTAGTCGCGCGCCGCCATGCCCAGCCGCTGGCCCGCGGTTTCATAGAAGCGGCTGCTGGACTGGAAGCCCGCGCCATAGATCGCGTCGGTGACCGACGCCTCGGGCGCGTCCAGTTGCGCACGCAGCCGGCGCGCGCGCGCGGCGCTGGCATAGGCCTTGGGCGTGAGGCCGGTCTCGGCCTTGAACACGCGGTGGAAATGAAATGTGCTGAGCCCGGCTTGCGCCGCCAGCGTCGCCAGATTCGGTGCGCTGTCGGCGGCGTCCATGCTCCGGCACGCTGCGGCCACCACCTCGGCGCGGGCGCAGGCCGCGAGCGTCTGGTCGCCCTGCGCGCGCCGGCTGGCGCGAAAGCCGGCGCCCTGGGCCGCCTGCGCGGACTCGAAGAAGATGACGTTCTCGCGCCGCGGCAGCCGGGCGCCCGCGCTGGGCCGGCAGTAGACGCCCGTGGTCTTCACCGCGTAGACAAAGTGCGCATCGGCCTGTGCATCGCGTTCCAGCAGCGCCTGCCAGCGCTGCGCGTCGGTGGCATAGCGGGGCGTGTGGGGGGGGAGGGGGTGCATGCTCGCTTCCTGGGGTGCAATGGGTGTCGGCACGATAGCGCCGAATGGGGCCGCAAGCACTCCGATTCTTGCGCTTGAATTCTGCGGGTGGAGCAATCTCCCTGCTGCGCATGCGGGACCGGGTAGCCAGCATGGAAATGGCAAATGACAATCGATCCAGGCTCCAGGCGCGCGGTTCAACCGTTCGTGGTGAGCCGCGTCGAAGCATGAACGTCCTGCCCTCCAGCACCTCCAGGAGCCGCCATGATCCCCAGGAACACCCTCTGCCTCTGGTACGACGGCACGGCCGAAGAAGCCGCCCGCTTCTACGCCCAGACCTTTCCCGACAGCGCCGTGCAGGCCGTGCACCGCGCGCCGGCCGACTATCCCGCGGGCAAGCAGGGCGATGTGCTCACGGTGAATTTCACCGTCGCCGGCATTCCCTGCCTGGGCCTCAACGGCGGGCCGCAGTTCCGGCACAACGAGTCCTTCTCCTTCCAGATCGCCACCGACGACCAGCAGGAAACCGACCGGCTGTGGAATGCGATCGTCGGCAACGGCGGCCAGGAAAGCGCATGCGGCTGGTGCAAGGACCGCTGGGGCGTGTCCTGGCAGATCACGCCGCGCGTGCTGACCGAGGGCACCACCGATCCCGACCCGGCCGTGGCGCGGCGCGTCTTCGAAGCCATGATGACCATGAAGAAGATCGACATTGCCGCCATCGAGGCCGCGCGCCGCGGCTGATCGCAGGCTTCAGGCCTGCACTCGGTAGTGGTAGCCGTAGACCGGCGCAAAGCCCAGGCCGGTGTAAAGCTGCTGCGCGCGCAGATTGCCGCCGCCGACCTGCAGATCGGTATGGGTTGCGCCTTGCCGCGCGGCCCACTGCAGCAGGGCCAGGACCATCTGCCGCCCCAGGCCCTGGCCGCGGTGCGCGGGATGCACCAGCACTTCGTAGAGGCCCACGGCATCGCGCTCGAACACCGCCAGGCCCCAAGCGCGGACCGCGCCGTGCTGCGCCAGCGTGAGATAGGCGCAGCGCATGCCGATCGACTCCAATACGGCGCGGTGCGCGGGCTGCTGCTGCGGCGGGTGCTCGCTGGCCGCGCAATAGCCGTCAAGCCAGCTGGTCTGCAACGCGGAATGCGACTGCAGCTGCACCTGCGCCGCCGGCTGCCAGCGACTGTCTTCGGCCTGCGTGGCGCGCTGCATCAGCAGCGAGGGCTCGATCGCGCGATAGCCGCGGGCCTGCAGCAGCGCCTCGACGCCCGCATCGGCCAGCGGGCTGAGCCGGAAAATGCAGGCCAGCTGCTGGCGTGCGTAGTGGGCTTCGATCTGCTGGAGCAGCTGCGGCGTCAGCGCGGCCCCGGGCTGCAGGGCATTGGCCGAGTTGGCGCGCTTGGTGTAACCCCCGGCGCTGCGCAGCAGCCAGTCGCCCATGACCGCGCTGCGCGGCGCGGGCCAGGCATTGAAGCCGCGCTGCTCCAGCTGCTGCACGCTGGCCGCGCCCGCATGGGCCAGGGCGCTGTACAGCGGCAACGTGGTGGGAGGGTGGCGGGCGGACGTGAACTCGGTATTCATCGGCAGGCGCGCCGTTGCCGCAGGCAACTAGCGCAGAAGATGGCGGCGCAGGAATGCCAGCACATTCTCGTTGAATTCCACGGGCTTCTCGAAGTAGGCCGAGTGGCCCGCGCCCTCCACCACGCGCAGTTCGCTGCCCGGCACTTGCTGCGCGAACGCCTGCATGGCCTCGATGGGCACCAGCGGGTCCTCGCTGCCGACGACAAACAGCGTCGGACAGTCAATGCCGGCCAGCGCGGCAAGCGGCAGCAGATTGCGCGGCGCCATGAGCCCGGTCACGGCCGCGCCCCAGGCGTCGCTGTCGTAGGTATGGGCGCTGGGATTGAAATGGTTGATCTGCGCATAGAGCGCGGCGCGGTCGGGGTGCTGTTCAATGAACCAGCGGCCCAGCGAGCGCTGCTCCACGCTGAGCGCTTGCACGCGCGTCACGCGCCATGCCATGGCGTCGAGCAGCGCCGGGTGGTCGATGGTCAGCGAGGTGTCGCAGGCGACAAAGGCCGACAGCCGCGGCGCATGCTGCAGCGCCAGGCGCACGCCCACCATGCCGCCGAGCGACTGGCCGATGACAACCGCGCGCTCGACATGCTCGGCATCGAGCACGGCCAGCGCATCGTCGACAAACAGCGCGAACTCGAATTCGTCCAGCGGCGCGACGGAGCGGCCGAAGCAGCGCAGGTCCATGGCGAGGCAGCTGAATTCGCGCGCGAACACCGGCAGCTGCTGCCACCAGGTGGCGGCGTTGGAGCCCGCGCCATGGCAAAACAGCAGCGCCGGGCCTTGTCCGTGGCGTTCGTAATAGATCTTGCGGCCGTGGGAAACGATAAATGGCATGGCAGTCAGAGGGAGTGGGAGGGGTCAGTTGGCCTTGATGTTCAGGCTGCGCGTGAGCTGTATCCAGCGCTGGGCATCGCTGCGCACCAGGTCGCTGAACTGCGCCGCGGTCATGGTCAGCGGCGTCATGCCGTCGTTCTCCAGCCGCGTGCGCAGCGCCGGCTTGGCCAGGCTGGCCGCCATCGCGGCATTGAGCTTTTGCACGACGGCCGGCGGTGTGCCCTTGGGCGCGGACAGTCCGACCCAGGAACTCACCGTCATCTGCGCGAAACCCAGCTCCTCGAAGGTGGGCACATCGGGATAGGCGGAATTGCGCTGCGCCGTCGATACCGCCAGCAGCTTGAGCTTGCCGGCCTTGACATGCGGGATGGCGGTGTTGGGCGGCACCACGATCACCGACACCACGCCGCCCAGCACATCCTGCAGCGCGGGGGCGCCGCCCTTGTAGGGCACATGCATCAGCTGGATGCCGGCGCTGCGCTGCAGCAGCTCCACCAGCAGATGGCCGGTGCTGCCGTTGCCCGAACTCGCGTAGTTGATCCTGCCGGGCTCGGCCCTGGCCTTGGCCAGCAGTTCCTGCAGGGAGCCGAAACCCGCATCGCTGCGCACCACCAGCCACTGCGCGGCCGCGCCGATCGAGCCGACATGGCTGAAATCCCCGACGATGTCGAAGGGCAGCTTGTCGTAGATGCCGGCGGCAATCGTGTTGACCATGCCGGTCATGGTCAGCGTGTAGCCGTCGGGCGCTGCCGCCGCGCCGGCCTGGGCGCCGATGATGTTGCCCGCGCCGGGGCGGTTCTCCACCACGACCGGCTGCTTGAGCGCTTGCGAGAGTTCCTGCGCCAGCGGGCGCATGGTGGCGTCGTAGGCGCCTCCGGGCGGCGTCGGCACGATCACGCGGATGGCGCGGCTGGGCCAGCTGTCGGCCGGGGTCTGGGCCAGGGCGGGTGCGGCGAGGGCCAGGCTGGCCAGCCCGGACAATGCCAGGCAGGCGCTTCTGCGGCTGAATCGGTTCATGCTTGTCTCCTTTTGCCGGTACGTGGGCGTACCTGTGTCGTCGTCTGCCGGCATCATCGGCGTGCCGGCCGGCGCTGCCAAATTACTTTTTCGCACCGGCTATTAGCTAGACTAATACGATGCCCGCGACCGCCACCACACTGCTCAACCGCCTGCTGGCGCGCGGCAAGTTCCGCCATATCCAGATCCTGCTCAAGCTCGCCGAGCTGGGCAGCATCCAGCGCACCGCTGACGCCATTGGCGTCACCCAGTCCTCGGTGACGCAGACGCTGGCCTATCTCGAGGCACTGCTGGAGACGCCACTGTTCCAGCGCCATGCCAAGGGCGTGCATCCGACGCCGGCCTGCCTTGACCTGTTGCCGCTGGCGCGCCAGATGCTGCTGGGCATCCGCGACACGGCCCAGGCGGTGGAGGCGCGCCAGCGCCAGGGCGAAGGCCAAGTGCGGCTGGCGGCATCGATCTCCGCCACCAATGGCTTGCTGATCGACACCTTGTCGGCTTTCCATGTGCGCTGGCCGCAGATCCAGATCCACCTGCGCGAGGCGGAGAACGACGAGCAGTTGCAGGCCATTGCGCGCGGCGAGGTCGATCTCGTGGCCTGCCGGCGCCCGCCGGTCATTCCCGAAGGCTGGGTGTTCCACGCGCTGCTGGAAGACCGGTTTGCGATCGTCTGCCGCGCCGGGCATCCGCTGGCGCGCCGCGGCGCGGCGGACCGCGACGCACTCGAGAGCGCCGTCTGGATGGCCTTGCCCTCGGGTTCGGCCGCGCGCGAGCAGCTCGACAGCATCTCGGCGCGTTGCCGCCAGCCGCTGCAGCTGCATCCCCTGGTCACGCGCACCGCGACCATGCTCTGGTGGCTGCTGCTCAACCATGACCTGCTCACGGTGCTGCCGCTGACCATGCTGCGGCCCTTGCTGCGCAGCGGCGAGATCGTCGAACTGCAGGTGGCCGGCAGCGCGCCGATGGAGCCGCTGGGCCTGCTGCTGCCCGCCGAGCGGCCCACGCCCGCGGCGCAGCAGCTCGGCGATTTCCTGCGCGCGTATTTCAAGGCGTGACGGCCCCTTGCTCTGCGTTGGCCGTAGCATAGGCTTTTGCCCTTGCGAAAGCTTGCATGCCCGTAGAACCCATAGTGATCCAGACCCTGGACGGCCAATGCCCGGCCGATGTATTCACGCCGGAGGGCGCGGGCCCCTGGCCGGCCGTGATCTTCCATGGCGATGCCGGCGGCATGCGCCCGGCCATGCGCGACATGGCCAGGAAGCTGGCCGAGGGCGGCTATGTGGTGCTGCTGCCCGATCTCTACTACCGCTTCGGTCCTTATGCGCCGCTGGTGCCGGCCGAGGTTTTCCAGGGCGATGCGGGTGCGATCCTGGGCCCGCTGATTGCCACCACCGGCACCGACAAGGCCGCGCGCGACACCGACGCGCTGCTGGCCTACCTCGATACCCGCAGCGATGTGGCGGGCCGCCAGGTCGGCGCCGTGGGCTTTTGCATGGGCGCCGGCCTGGCCCTGGCCGCGGCCGCGCGCCATCCGGCGCGCTTTGCCGCCGTGGCCAGCTTCCATGGCGGCCGGCTGGCCACCGACGCGCCGGCCAGCCCGCATTGGCTTGTTCCGGCGCTCAAGGCAGAGGTCTACATTGCCAGTGCCGAGAACGATGACAGTTATCCGCCGGCCATGGCGCAGCGCTTCGAGGCGGCGCTGGCGGCGGCGGGCGTGCGCTATGCAAGCGAGCAATACCCCGCGCCCCACGGCTGGATGGTGCCCGACTTCCCGGTGCATGACGCAGCCTGCGCCGAGCGCGGCTGGCAGGCCTTGCTGGCGCTGTTGGCGCGCACACTGCGCGGCTGAAGGCCATCAGCTCAGGGGCGCGGCGCGCAGTGCATCGAGCACCAGCGAGAACGCGGGCGAAGGCTGACGCCGGCTCGGATAGTAGAGATGGAAACCCGGCAGCAGCGGGCACCAGTCCTCGAGCACGCGCAGCAACTGGCCTTGGGCGAAATGCGGCGCGAACTCTTGCTCGGGCAGATGCGCCAGGCCCAGGCCGGCCAAGGCCGCGTCGACGATGCCGGGCGTGGTGTTGAAGATGGTCTGGCCCTCGACGCGCACGTTCAGCGGCTTGCCGCGGCGCTCGAAATCCCAGGTGAACAGCCCGCCCGCGGTCTGCATGCGCTGGTTGATGCAATTGTGGCCGGTGAGATCGCGCGGCGTCTTCGGCACCGAGTGCTGTTCGAAGTAGGCCGGCGAACCGGCGACCGCCATGCGAAACGGTGCGCTGATGGCGACCGCGATCATGTCCTTGTCGATGGTGCCGCCCAGGCGCACACCGGCGTCGAAGCGGTCGGCGACGATATCGCGCAGCGCGTAGTTGACATCGAACTCCATCTGGATGTCGGGGTAGTCGCGCAGCAGCGGCGTGAGCTTGGGCAGCAGCACGCCGCGCAGCACCTGCTCGCCGCAGGTGATGCGCACCCGGCCCGCGGGCTTGTTGCGCAGCGCCGTCAGCGCGTCGAGTTCGACTTCGATCTCGTCGAAGCGCTGGCCCAGCGTTGCCAGCAGGCGCTCGCCCGCGGCGGTGAGCGAGACGCTGCGCGTGGTGCGCGTCAGCAGCCGGATCTCCAGGCGCGACTCGAGCCCGCCGATGGCCTGGCTCAGCGCCGACTGCGTCACGCCCAGCACCGACGCGGCGCGCGTGAAGCTGCCCTCGCGCGCCACCGTCACGAACGACAGCAGGTCGTTGAAGTTGCGCCTGAGCATGCGGCAGCTCAGCGCGCTGGGCGTTCCAGCCGGCGCACCGGCAGGCTGCGCACGCGCTCGCCGGTGGCGGCGAAGATGGCATTGCACAGCGCCGGCGCCACGGGCGGCACGGGCGGCTCGCCCACGCCGCCCGGCGGCAGCGCGTGGTTGTCGTTGACCAGGTGGGTGCGCAGCACGCGCGGCGCGGCCGCGTGGCGCAGCACTTCGTAGTCGTGGAAGTTGCTCTGCTGCACGCGCCCCTGCGCAAAGCTGATCTCGCTGCTGAGCGCCAGGCCCAGGCCCATGATCGCGCCGCCTTCGAGTTGGGCGCGGATGCGCTCGGGGTTGATCTGCGGGCCGCAGTCGATGGCCATGTCGACGGCCACGACCTTGATCTCGCCCTGCGCATCGACGGCGACTTCGACGACCGTCGCGGTGTAGCTCAGAAAGCTGTAGCAGAACGCGAGGCCCAGGCCATGGCCCGGGGGCAGGCTGCGGCCCCAGCCCGCGCCCTGGCATGCGGCCTCGATCACGCCGCGCAGCCGGCCGGTGTCATAGGGGTAGAGCGTGGGCGACTCGCTGTAATTCCAGCTGTCGCCCAGCGTGGTCGGGTCGATGCTGCGCGCCGGGCCGATCAACTCGAGCGCGAACTGGCGGTGGTCGCGGCCCGCGCGGTGCGCGAGCTCGGCAATGAAGCACTGCGCGGCAAACGCATGCGGGATGTTGGCCACCGAGCGGAACCAGCCGATGCGCGTGTGCGCCGCGACTTCGGCGGTTTCCACGCGCACATGGGGAATGCGGTAGGGCATGTTGATGGCCGACATCGCCGACTCGAACAGCTGCTGGCCCTTGGCGCCCACGCTGAACAGCGAGGCAATGGTCGGCGCGGCGCTGCGGTGCAGCCACGACTGGACCTGGGCCCTGTCGTCCATGACGGCTTCGAGCCGCTCCACCGATACGGTATGCAGATAGTCGTGCTGCAGATCGTCCTCGCGCGTCCACACCAGCTTGACCGGCGTGCCCGCGGGCAGGGCCTGGGCGACGATCGCGGCTTCGTCGACGAAGTCGGGCTTGGACTTGCGCCCGAAGCCGCCGCCCAGCAGCAGTACATGGACCTTGACGTGCTCGGGCTTGAGCTGGAGCCGGGCCGCCACCGCCGACTGGGCGGCCGCGGGGTTCTGGACCGAGGTCCAGACTTCGGCGCGCCCGCCCTGGAGGCACACCGTGGCGACCGGCGGCTCCATCGAGGCATGCGCCAGATGCGGCACATGGTATTCGGCCGCGAAGCGCGCGCTCTCGGGCGCGTCGGACCAGATGCGCGCGGCATCGCCGGCATTGCGCATGGTCTTGCCCGGTGCGCGTGCCGCCGCCTCCAACGTCTGGCGATAGGCCGCCGAATCGTAGTCGGCGTTGGGCCCGTCGTCCCAGTCGATTTCCAGCGCCGCGCGGCCTTGCAGCGCCGACCAGGTATTGCGTGCCACCACGGCCACGCCGCCCAGCGGCTGAAAACCGGGCGCACCGGCCAGCGCCGGGATCTCGACCACCTGCAGCACGCCTGGCACCGTCAGGGCCTTGGACGAATCCACGCGCCTGGGCTTGCCGCCCAGCACCGGCGGGCGCGCCACCACCGCATAGACCATGCCCGGCAGGCGCAGGTCCATGCCATAGCTCGCCTGGCCCTGCCCGATGGCTTCGAGGTCGGTGGCGCGCACCTGTCCCTTGCCGATGTAGCGGAACTCGGCGCGTGCCTTGAGCCGCAGCGTATCGGCGGCGGGCACGGGCAAGCGGGCCGCGGCGGCCGCGAGTTCGCCATAGCCCAGGCGCCGCCCGCTGGGCGCATGCAGCACCGCGTGCTGCACGGCGCGCACTTCGGCCACCGGCACCGACCAGTGCGCGGCGGCCGCGGCCTCGAGCATCTGGCGCGCGGCCGCGCCGACGCGGCGCATCGGCAGCAGGAAGTGGCGCACGCTGCGCGAGCCGTCGACATTCTGGTTGCCATAGCGCGCCTCGTTGGCTTCGGCCTGCACGATGCGCACGCGCTCCCAGACGGCTTCCATCTCATCGGCCACCACCATCGGCAGGCTGGTGCGCACGCCGGTGCCCATTTCGGCGCGGTGCGCGACGATGGTCACGGTGCCGTCGCTGGCGATCGAGACAAACGCCAGCGGATTGTCGACGGTGCCGCCGGGCATGGTGTCGGCGCCATACTTCGCGGGCTTGGCTTCGGCGGCGCTGGCGCTGCGCACCAGGCCGTCGGCGCCCACGGCCAACGTCAGCGCGGCCAGGCCGCCTTGCAGGAAACCGCGGCGCGAGACAGGAAAGAGGGCGCTCATTTACACGCCTCCCCGTGCCAGCCGGCCGGCGGCCTGCTGGATCGCGGCGCGGATGCGCGCATAGGTGCCGCAGCGGCAGATATTGCCGCTCATGGCTTCGTCGATCTCGCTGTCGCTGGGCTGCGGCGTGGTTTTGAGCAGGTTCACGGCGCTCATGATCTGGCCGGCCTGGCAGTAGCCGCACTGGGCCACGTTGTTCTCGACCCAGGCGCGCTGCACGACAGCGCCGACGCGGTCCTGCGCCATGGCTTCGATGGTCGCCACGGCGCGCCCGGCGACCACCGAGACCGGCGTGACGCAGGCACGCACCGGCGCGCCATCGACATGCACCGTGCAGGCGCCGCACAGCGCCATGCCGCAGCCGAACTTGGTGCCGGTCATGCCGAGCTCGTCGCGCAGCACCCAGAGCAAGGGCATGTCTTCGGGCACATCGATGTCTTTGGCTTGACCGTTGACTTGCAGTCTTGTCATGGCGGGATCCTGGCGAAATGAAGGGGGAGGGCGCGCCGCGCTGCGCGCACCGGAGGCCGCATTATTTGCCGGGTCGTTCATTAGTGCAGCTAATAGACCCAGTCAGTATTCATGGGCTGGCATCGAGCTGCGGCGCGAGCACCCCGGCCATCCAGTTCAGGCAGGCCGCCACGCGCGGCGCGAGCTGCCGGCGGTGCGGATAGAGCAGCGCCACCGGCATCGGCGCGGGCGTGAACTCGGGCAGCACCGCGACCAGCCGTCCCTGGTCGAGCAGATGCTGCGCACCGCGCAGCGGCGCCTGGATCAGGCCCAGCCCGGCCAGGCAGGCCGCCTGGTACGCATCCGTGCCATTGACCACCAGGCTGCAGCGCATGGGGTGCACCCGGTTCTGCGCGCCGTCGCGGTACTCCCAGCCCGCGCCCTGCAGTCCCAGCGTGCCCGCATAGTGGACCAGACTATGCCGGTCGAGATCGGCGAGGCAGCGCGGCGTGCCGTGCGCGGCAAGATAGGCCGGGCTGGCGAGATTGCACATTGCCATCGCACCCAGCGGCCGCGCGATCAGCTCGGTGCTGGCCAGCGTGCCGATGCGCAGCACGCAGTCGAAGCCGTCTTGCACCGGATCCACGCGCTGGTCGCTGGTGCTGATGCCGATCTGCAGCAGCGGATGGGCGGCGAGGAATTCCGGCAGGCGCGGAATGATCAGGTCGCGCGCCAGCGCATGCGGCAGATCGATGCGCAGCCGCCCGCGCAGGCCGTTGGCCGCGGGCTGGAACATGGCTTGCAGCTGCTCGGCATCGGCGAGCAGCGCCTCGCAGCGCGCGAGAAACTGCTGGCCATCGCTGGTCAGCCGCACCTGGCGCGTGGTGCGCTGCAGCAGGCGCGTGCCCAGCTGCACTTCGAGCCGCTGCACGGCCGCCGATACGCGGCTTTTGGTCAGGCCCAACTGCTGCGCGGCCTGGGTGAAGCTGCCCAGCGCGGCAACGCGGCAGAAGATGCGTAACGCGTGGAGATCCATGGCGCGATTGTATGGATTGAGTGGACAGTGTAATAGGTATTTGCGTGTTTATCCGCTGGCGCAGAACACCTAGAGTCAAGCCTTCTTCCACCCGCCAGCGAGATTTCCCATGACCACCGCTTCTCCCCGCATTGCCTTGATCACCGGCGCCAGCCGCGGACTGGGCCGCAGCGCCGCGCTGCATCTGGCCGCACAAGGCGTGCAGCTGATCCTCACCTACAAAGACAACGCCGCCGCGGCGCACGAACTGGTCGCGCAGATCGCGGCCCAGGGCAGCCGCGCCGTGGCGCTGCGCCTCGATGTCGGCGGCAGCCAGGGCTTTGCGGCGTTTGCCGGCCAGGTGCGGCGCGCCCTTGCCGACACCTGGCAGCGCGAACGCTTCGACTATCTGGTGAACAACGCGGGCATGGGCTTCACGGCAGCGGTTGCCGAGACCACCGAGGCGCAGTTCGATCTGCTGGCCGATGTCCATCTCAAGGGCCCGTTCTTCCTGACGCAGCAACTGCTGCCCTTGATCGCCGACGGCGGGCGCATCGTCAATACCTCGTCAGGGCTGGCGCGTTTCAGCTTTCCGGGCTACGCCGCCTACGCCATGATGAAGGGCGGCATCGAGGTGCTGACGCGCTATCTGGCCAAGGAGCTCGGGCCGCGCGGCATCACGGTGAACACCATCGCGCCGGGCGCGATTGAAACCGACTTCGGCGGCGGCACGGTGCGCGACAACGCGCAGGTGAATGCGCACCTGCGCGGCCTCACGGCGCTGGGCCGCGTCGGCCTGCCCGACGATATCGGCGGCGCCGTCGCCGCGCTGCTGTCCGACGGCAACCGCTGGATCACGGGCCAGCGCATCGAGGTCTCGGGCGGCATGATGCTCTGAGCTAAACTCGGCGGCTGTTACTGCATAACATCCGCACGCCATGCCGCCAGCCACCCACCCGCCCACTCCTGCGTTGACCCGGCACCAGAGCCTGGTGCTCGGTGCGCTGGCGCGCGAGGACGCGCCGGCCAGCGCCTATGCGCTGCTGTCGCACCTGCAGGGCGAGGGCCTGCGCGCGCCGCAGCAGGTCTACCGCGCACTGGACAAGCTGATCGAGTATGGGCTGGTGCACCGCGTCGAGACCATGAATGCGTTTGTCGCCTGCGCCCATCCGCATGCGCACGCGCAGGGGCTGGTGGTGTTTGCAATCTGCGACCAGTGCGGCCATGTCGACGAATTCTCCGACAGCGCCATCGAGCAGCGCCTGCAGGGCTGGTCGAGAAGCGCAGGCTTTCGGATGAAGGAGTCCACCGTCGAGCTGCATGGTGACTGCGCGCGTTGCCAGGCAGCCGGCAGTCGCGAAGCGCCCGCCGTGGCCGCCATGCCCGCCGCGCCGGCCGCGAAACCCGCGCGCCGCGCGCGCAAGGCGCCCGGCGCCGGGCCAGCGTAGTTCAGTCCGGCTGGATGCCGGCCTGCTTGACCACCTTGCCCCATTTGTCGAGATCGGACTTGATCAGCGCCGCGTATTCCTGCGGCGTGCCGCCCTGGATCTCGATGCCCGCGGCCTCGAGCTTGCTGCGCACGTCGGGCAGCTTGAGCGCGGCGTTGATCTCGGCATTGAGCCTGGCGACGATGGCCTTGGGCGTGCCGGCCGGCGCCAGGAAGCCGCCGTTCGAGTTGGCGTCGTAATCCCTGAAGCCCTGTTCGCTGGCCGTCGGCACATCGGGCAGCGACTTGCTGCGCTGGCGTGTGGACACCGCGACCGCGCGCACATTGCCGGCCTTGGCCTGGGCCTGGATGGCGCTGATGGTGTCGATATACAGCACGGTGCGCCCGGCCAGCAGGTCGGGGTGCGCGGCCGACGAGCCCTTGTAGGGCACCAGCAGCATCGGCGCGCCGCTGGCCAGGCGGAACATCTCGGCGGCCATCTCCTGCGCGCTGCCGCGCCCCGACGTCGCCACCTTGGCGTCCGCCGGGTGGGCCTTCATCCAGGCCACGAGTTCGGGCAGCGTCTTGGCGGGAATCTGCGGGTAGATCGCGAACACCAGCGGCACCTCATGGGTGTAGACGATGGGCTCGAAGCTTTTTTCCGGATCCCAGCCGAGGTTCTTGAACAGGTACTTGTTGATGTTGTGGCTGCCGCCGACGATGCCGATGGTGTAGCCGTCAGGCGCCGACTTGGCCAGCACTTCGGTGCCCAGGTTGTTCGAGGCGCCGGGGCGGTTGTCGACCACGACGGCCTGGCCCATCGAGGCGCCGATCCTGTCGCCGACGACGCGCGCGATGGTGTCGATGGCGCCGCCGGGCGGCGCCGGCACGATGATCTTGATGGGCCGCGCCGGGTAGGCCTGGGCCGCGGCCAGGGTCGGCGCCAGCGCCAGGGTGGTCGACAGCGCCAGAAGCTTGAGCAGGGTGGTGCGTTGCATGATTTGTCTCCGGTGGTGGTTTTTCTCGGTCTTCTCCAGTGCTGCGGGCGGCAGCGCGCCCCGCGGCACTACGCGCGCTTCACGCGCTTTCCCCGGCCTTCAGCCACGCCCCGCAAAGGGCATGGCGCTGGCCATGATGGTCATGTTCAGGATGTTGGCCGCCAGTGGCAGCACGGCGACATGGCGCACCGCGTCGGCGACATGGCGGGCGTCCATCATCGGCTCGGGCGCGGTGCTGCCATCGGCCTGCAGCACGCCGCGCGTCATGCGCTCGGACATCTCGGTCAGCGCATTGCCGATATCGATCTGGCTGGCCACGATGTTCCAGGCCCGCCCGTCCAAGGCCAGGGCTTTCGTCAGACCCGTGACCGCATGCTTGCTGAGCGTGTAGGGCGCGGTGAACGGGCGCGGCGTGTGCGCCGAGATCGAGCCGTTGTTGATGATGCGGCCGCCCTGCGGCATTTGGCGGCGCATCAGCCCGAAGGCGGCGCGCGCGCACAGGAACATGCCGGTCACGTTGGTGTCGAGCACGCTGAACCATCGCTCCAGCGGCAGCTCGTCGATCGGCAGCGCCGGGGCGTTGACGCCGGCATTGTTGAACAGCAGGTCAAGCCGGCCGAAGCGCTGCTCGATGGCGGCAAACAGCGCTTCGACGCTGTCCGGCTGGGTGACGTCGGTGGGCACGGCCAGCGCGGTCTGCCCGCGCGCCGCGGCTTCGCTTTCCAGTGCCTGCAGCGGCTCTGCGCGGCGGCCCGCGAGCACGACGCTCCAGCCGTCTTCAAGCAGGGCCAGCGCGGCGGCGCGGCCGACGCCGCTGCCGGCGCCGGTGACCAGCGCGATGCGTTCGGAGGGGGGAAGGTTCAAGGCACAAGCTCCTGGTGGGTCGAAGAAAGGTCGCGGCGGGCCGGGCCAGGCACGGCGCCCACGGTCATGGAAAATTCGCCGATGCCGGCCACGCCGCCGGTGACGACATCGCCGGGCCAAAGCGCCCCTACGCCCGCGGGCGTACCGGTGAAAACCAGGTCGCCGGGCAGGAGCGTGACCGAGCGCGAGAGCATGGCCAGCAGCTGCGGCACCGGCCACAGCAGCGCGCACAGATCGGCGCGCTGGCGCGCCAGGCCATTGACCTCGAGCCAGATCGCGCCGTGGCCGGGGTGGCCGCAGGCGCTGGCCGGCACCAGCGGCGTGCACGGCGCCGAATGGTCGAAGGCCTTGGCGGGCTCCCAGGGCCCGCCGCTGCGCTTGGCCTGCTGCTGCAGGTCGCGCCGCGTCAGATCGAGGCCCGCGGCATAGCCCCAGACATGCTCCTCGCACACCCGCGCGGGGTCGATGTCGCGCCCGCCGCGGCCGATGGCCACGACCAGCTCGATCTCGTGGCAGAGATCCTGCGTGCCGGGTGGATAGGGCAATTCGCCGTGCGCGGCCATCAGCGCGCTGGCGGGTTTCATGAACCAGGCCGGCATCGCGGCGGGTGCGGCCTCATCCGCGCTCCAGCGGTAGTTGCGGCCGATGCAGAACACGCGCGCGACCGGAAACAGCGCGGCGCTGCCGGCCACGCGCAGGGCCGCCGGCGCGGGTGGCGGGAGGATGAAGTGCGTCATGGCCGGCCTGGGTTCAGGTGGTCAGGCTCATGGCCGGACGTTCGCCGGCGAGCGCCTGCGCAATGCCGGCCAGCACCATCTCGCCCATCGCGGTGCGCGTCTCCCAGGTGGCGCTGGCGCGGTGCGCCTGCAGCGTCACCGCCTCCGACGCGCGCAGGGCCGGCGGCACGCGCGGTTCGTCGACGAACACATCCAGGCCCGCGCCGGCAATGCGGCCCGCGAGCAGCGCGGCCGTGAGATCGGCTTCGTTCACCAGCCGGCCGCGCGCGACGTTGACCAGAAAGCCGCGCGGCCCGAGCGCGTCAAGCACCGCGGCATCGATGATGCCTTCGGCCTGGTCCGCGGCTGCGCACAGCACCAGCGCGTCGGACTGGTGCGCCAGCGCGCGCAGTTCGGGCACAAAACGGTGCGCCACATCGTCCATGGCGCGCAGGTCGGTGTAGCCGATGTCGCAGCCAAACGCCGCGGCGCGCTGCGCCACCGCGCGGCCCACGCGGCCCATGCCGACAATGCCCACGCGCATGCCGCTGAAGCGCCGCGCCAGCGGTAGCGCGCTGGGCTGCGGCTGCAGCTCCCACTGGCCGGCGCGCACGAAGCGGTCGCCCGCGCACAGGTTGCGGCAGGCCGCGATCAGCAGCCCGATGGCCAGATCGGCCACATCCTCGGTCAGCGCGCCCAGCGTGGCCGTGACCGGCAGGCCGCGTGCGCGGCAATAGGCCAGGTCGACCGCATCGGTGCCGACCCCGTTGATCGCCACCACCTTGAGGCCAGGCATCTGTGCGAGCTGGGCCTGCGAAATGCCGGTATGGCCGCCGGTGATCACCGCGTCGATCGACGCGCCGTGTGCGGCCAGCCAGGCCCGCGGGTCCTGCAGCTCATAGTGCTTGTGCACCGTGTAGAGCGCGGCCAATTGTTCGTTGATGGCGGGAACCAGGATCGGATTGAGTTGCAGGACTTGGGGCTTCATGGCACGGAGGAGGGAAGTGTTCTAGCGATGGACCCATCCTAGTTTTCCATTGATCCATGGGTCAATATTGATGTATAAAATCAACATATATAAATGCATAGGTGTTTTCCCATGGCCTCCTGGATCTCGATGAACGCGGCCTGTGCCCAGTTACGCGTGCGGCCGCAGACCGTCTATGCCTATGTCAGCCGCGGCAAGATCGAGGTCATGCCCGATCCGGCCGATACGCGCCGCAGCCTGTACCGCGCCGAGGACGTGGCCGGGCTGGCGAAACGCAAGGAGGCGGGACGCAAGCACGAGACGCTGGCCGCCAACACGCTGTTTGGCGCCGAGCCCAGCATTCCAACGGCGCTCACGGCGTTCTTTCGCGGCCGCCCGTATTACCGCGGCCAGGATGCCGTGGCGCTGGCGGACACGGCCACGCTCGAAGACGTGGCGCGGCTGCTGTGGGACGCGCAGCAAGCCGTGGACTTCACGCCGGGCGCAGGGCCCGGGCCCCGGCGCGCTGCGCCCGCCGGCCGGCTGCAGGCCTTTACCGCGCTGGCCGGCCTGGCGGCCACGGGCCACTCCACGCGCGGGCGTCTCACGCGCGTGCTGCACAGCGAAAGCCAGGCGCTGGTGGGCCAGCTGGCCGCGTCCTTTGGCGCCGCGCCCGGCAGCGCGCCGCTGCACCTGCGCTTCGCGCAGGGCTGGAAGCAATCGCCGCAGGTGGCCGAACTGCTGCGCACGGCGATGGTGTTGCTGGTCGACCATGAGTTGACCAGTTCGGCATTTGCGGCGCGCATCACGGCCTCGACCGGGGCCTCGCTGCCGGCGTGCCTGCTGTCCGGCCTGACCACGCTGTCGGGTCCACTGCATGGCGATGCGTCGGGCCGGGTGCAGGCGCTGTTTGCCGACGTCGAGCGCCAGGGTGCGGAGCAGGTGCTGGAGCAGCATCTGTCGGCCGGCCTGCCGTTTGCGGGCTTCGGCCACCCGATCTATGCCGACGGCGACCCGCGCGCCGCGGCGCTGCTGGCGCGCTTCGAGCCGCCCGAGGCAATTGCGCGCTTCATTGCGCAGGTCACGCGGCTCACCGGCTTGCAGCCGAACATCGACGTCGCGCTGGCCGCGCTGGTGGCGCAGCACCGCTTGCCCGAGGACGCCGCGTTCAGCCTGTTTGCCACGGCGCGCAGCATCGGCCTGCTGGCGCACAGCCTCGAGCAGCTGGGCGTGGCGCAGGTGATCCGGCCGCGCGGGCGCTATGTGGGGGTGGTGCCGCAGCTGGCGCCCGCGACGCCGCGTTCGCCCTGAGGCGGCCGGCCTGCCGGTATGCGCCCGCTACTCAGACCCGGCCCAGCACCGGGATGGCTGCGCCATGCAGCGCGCGCGCCGCGGGCGACGCCAGAAAGCCGATGACATCGGCCAGCGCCGCGGGTGCGACCCAGCTGCCGTGGTCGGCGTCGGGCATGGCGCTGCGGTTGTCCGGCGTGTCGATGATCGAGGGCAGCACGCAGTTGACGTTGATTCCGCGCTCCTTGAGTTCGGCCGACATCGACTCGGTCAGGCGGATCAGCGCGCTTTTCGAGGCCGCATAGGCGCCCATCTGCGCCGTGCCGCGCAGCGCCGCGCCCGCGCCCACGGTGACGACCTGCCCCGCGCCGCGCGCCAGCAGCTGCGGCACGGCCGCCGCGGCCACATTCAGCAGCGTGCGCGCATTCAGGTCCATGAGAAAGTCCCAGGTCTGCGCCGAGGTCTCATGCACTGCCTCGCCCATGCGAAAGCCGCCCGCAAGGTGGCACACGCTGTCGAGGCCGTCGAAATGCGCGCAGGCCTGCTGCACGCTGGCGGCCACGGCGGCGCGGTCCATCAGATCGACCTGGGCCAGCAGCACGCCGGTGTCGCTGCCGTAGTCCGCTTGCAGCGCCTGCACATCGCGGTCGAGCAGCACCAGGCGCGCGCCGCGCTGGCGGAAATGCGCGGCCACGGCACGGCCGAGATGGCCGGCGGCGCCGGTGATGAGCACGGTCTGCGGGTTCTGGTTCATTGCCTGTCTCCTTGTGTGGCCCCGATGTTAGCCGCAGCGCGGCCCGCGCCAGGCCGGGTCAGTGGCCGGCTTGTTGCCGGTCCAGCGCCTGCACCTCGACTTCGACCTTGACGTTGAACGCCAGCCCGGCCTGCACCAGGCTGCGCACCGGGTACTTGCCGCCATCGAAGTAGCCCGCGTAGACCGCGTTGAAGGCAGCAAAGTCGGCCAGGTCGGAGAGCCACACATTGACCTTGACCACATCGTGGATCGAGCTGCCGACCTGCTCCAGCGTGCGGCAGACGCTGTCCATCACGGCCTGGGTCTGTGCGCCGATATCGCCTGCATGCGGCTTGCCCTCGGCGTTGAACGGAATCTGCCCTGACAGCAGCACCCAGCCATTGGCGCGCACGGCGCTGGAAAAGGGAAACGGCCCGGAGGCGGGATAGTGGGTGACAGCGGTCATGTACGAAGCTCCTTGGGGTTGGCCGCGGCATCGCGCCGGGCAAGCCATCGATAACGGCGGGCGCGATAGGGCGCCAGGTCCAGGCACGCTGCCTGTCCTTCGAGCAGGTCGGCAATCGTCTGCGCCGAGCCATGCGCCATGGTCCAGCCCATGGCGCCATGGCCGCAGTTGAGCCACAGCCCCGGCATGCCGCTGGCGCCGAGAAACGGCAGGTTGTCGGGCGTCATCGGCCGCGCGCCCACCCACTGGCGGCGCTGCGCGCCCGCCAGCGACGGCATGATCTGGCGCGCAAAGGCATCGAGCGCCGCAAAGCGCCGTGCGCGGCGCGCCGCGTCGGGCGTGCCGACATCGGCAAACCCCGTGAAACGCACGCTGCGCGGCGCAAACGAGGCCCAGGCAATCTTGTGCGCAATCGATACCGCGCCACGCGTGGGCAGCGCGCCGGCGACGTTTTCATAGCTGATGGAGTAGCCGGCGACGGGAAAGATCGGCAGGTCGATGCCCAAGGGACGCAACAAAGCGCGGGACTGCAGGCCCGCAGCCACCACCACGGCATCGGCGCGGTGCTCGTTGCGGTCGGTGCGCACGCCCACGGCCTGGCCGGCGCGCACCAGCACCTGCTGCACGCGCTCGCTCCAGCGCGCAATGCCGCCGAGCTGCTCGAAGGCCGCCAGCGCCGCACGCGCGTAGCGCGCCGCATCGCCGGTGCCGTCGCGCGGGCTGAACACGCCCTTGGCAAAGCGGATCGCGCTGGCTTCGAGCAGCGGCTCGCACTGCAGCAGCGCTGGTGCATCCAGCGTCTCGAAGGGCTCGCCAGCGGCCTGCAGCAGGCGGGCGTCGTGCGCGCCGGGTGTGTCCGCGGCACCATAGAGGTAGACGATGCCCGCATGCCGGCCGCCATAGGTCTCGGGCGGCAGGGCCTGGGGCTGGAATTGGCAGTCGCGCGAGTACGCCGACAGCGCCAGTGCAGCACGTGAATTCTCGAGCCAGCGCGCCTCGGTGCCCTCGCGCGCGAACAGCCAGCCCCAGCGCCACAGCGCGGGACTGAGCGGCGCGCAGATGCCCAGGCCGTCGCTCCTGCCCAGCAGCGACTGCAGCGCCACGCGGACTATGCCCGGCTCGGCCCAGCTGAAGCAGTGGCCGGGCGAGATCAGCCCGGCGTTGGCATGGCTGGCGCCGGTCGCGGGCTCCGCGCCAGCGTCGAGCAGCATCACTTCATGGCCGCGCCGGCGCAGCGCCAGCGCCGTGCAGGTGCCGACCACGCCGGCGCCAATGACCAGGACTTTCATCAAGAAACCACTTCACGGTGCATCAAGGAGCCCGGCGCAGCAGCGCGGGCACGGTTGCCTGCGGTCTTGACGCGCAAGCTGCGGGCGCCGCAAGTGTAGAGCAAGGATTTGCGAATACGCAAATTATTGCATCCCGTGCGAGGCGCCGGTGCCGGGCGTTCGTGCGGGCGGCAAGCGCGCGCCGCAATGGCAAAATGGCGCAGTGAACCATCCCGCCATCTCCGCTGCGACGCGTGCGCAGCAACTCGACCCGGCCACGCTCGGCCAGCGCCTGCGCCATGCGCGCAAGCAGCTGGGCTGGACGCTGGCCGGGCTTGGCGAGCGCGCCGGGGTATCGATCACCACCATCTCGCGTGCCGAGCGCGGCCAGCTGGCGCTGGGTTACGAGAACCTGGCGGCGCTGGCGCGCGCGCTGGGCATGGACCTGGGCACGCTGTTTGCCAACGCGGACCGCGCCGGCGCGGGCGCTGCCAGCGGCCCGGTAGTGACGCGCGCCGGCGAGGGCGTGGTCTACCGCGGCTTGTCGCTGTCCTATGAGTTCCTGGCCACGGGCGTGGATGCCAAGCCGATCACGCCGATGCTGGGCACGGTGCATGCGCGCACCTTCAACGGCCCGCAGGACTTCGCGCGCCATCCGGGGGCCGAGTTCGTGCATGTGCTGTCGGGCGCGATCTGCGTGCACTTCGAGAACGGCGAGCAGGTGCGGCTCGCGCGCGGCGATTCGCTGTATTTCGACAGCCGCCTGGGTCATGCCTATGTCACCGTGAGCCGCCAGTTGGCGCGCATCGTCGGCGTCAGCACCAACGAGAGCGAGCTGATGGCGCGCGCGCGCCAGGGTGCGCAATCGGCTTGAGCCGGCGCGGGGCGGCGCCTGCCGCGGCGCGGCATGTTTGTTGCGTGTAAGCAAAAACCAGAATGGCTGGCTGCGTGGATCTGCGCGACAATTTTGCGTTTGCGCAAATTTCCTGCGTATGCGGCACCGCGGTGGTGCGCCGCCACGGCGCCCTGCTGGTGCGCGCGGCCGGCCATGCACCCCGATAAGGATTCGACGTGACTTCAACTGCGACTGCGCCAGTTCCCTTGCGCGTGTTCAGCGCCGTGCTGGCCACCGAGACCAACAGCTTCGCGCCGCTGCCCACCAGCCTGGCTTCGTTCCAGGAGCGCTCGTATTTCCCCGCGGGCCAGCATCCCGACGAGCCGCTGTACAACTCCGGCCCGCTGTGGGCGGCGCGCGTGCGCGGGCGCGAACAGGGCTGGGTGCTGCACGAGGGCCTGGTGGCCGCGGCCCAGCCGGGCGGCATCACCACGCGCGCGACCTACGAGGCACTGCGCGACGAATTGCTGGCCGACCTGCGTGCCAGCCTGCCCGTCGACATGGTGCTGCTGGGCCTGCATGGCGCGATGGTCGCCGATGGCTACGAGGACTGCGAAGGCGACCTGCTGCAGCGCGTGCGCGCGCTGGTCGGCGCCGGCGTGGTGATCGGCGCCGAGCTCGACCCGCACTGCCATCTGTCGCAGGCCATGGTCGACCACACCGATGTGATGGTTGCGTTCAAGGAATATCCGCACACCGACGTGCTCGAGCGCGCCTATGAACTGGTCGACATCTGTGCCGCCACGGTGCGCGGTGAGGTGCGTCCGGTGGCCGCGGTGGTGGATTGCCAGATGGTCGCGGTGCTGCACACCTCGCGTGCGCCCATGCGCGGCTATGTCGACCGGCTGCAGCAGCTCGAGCGCGCGGGCCAGGCGCTGACGATCTCGGTGGTGCATGGCTTTCCCTGGGGCGATGTGCCCGACATGGGGACCCGGCTGCTGGTCTATGCCGATGGCGACGCGCGCGCCGCGGCCCGGCTGGCGCGCAGCCTGGCGGACGAGCTGATCGCGCTCCGGGACCAGCTGTCCGCGCCCGCGCCGGGGATCGAGGCCGCGCTCGACCAGGCCCTCAAGGCCGAAGGCCCGGTGGTCATGGCCGACGGCGCCGACAACCCCGGTGGCGGCGCGGCCGGCGATGCCACCTTCGTGCTGCAGGCGATCCTGGCGCGCGGCATCCGCGAGGTGGCGATCGGCCCGCTGTGGGACCCGTCGGCCGCGGCGCTGGCCGTGGCCGCGGGCGCGGGCGCGCGCCTGCCGCTGCGCATCGGCGGCAAGATCGGCCCCTTGTCCGGCGACCCGGTCGATCTGCTGTGCACCGTGCTGGCCGTGAACCCGGCCCACCACCAGAGCGGATTGTCGGGCGCCAAGGTGCCGATGGGCGCCTGCGCGCTGGTCGAAGCCCAGGGGGTGCAACTGGTGCTGGCCTCGATCCGCACCCAGGCCATGGGCACCGACCTGTTCAGCGGACTGGGCTGCGATCTGGCGCGCAGGAAGCTGATCGTGGTCAAGTCCTCGCAGCATTTCTTTGCCGAGTTCTCGAAGATCGCCAGCCAGGTGCTGTATGTGCAGGCGCCCGGAACGCTGACCGACGACCTGCGCACGCTGCCCTACCGGCGCATCCAGCGGCCCAAATGGCCCCTCGATGCCTGATCCTGTTACCACCGACCCGAACCCCGCCATGCACTTCTTCCCATCGCCGCTTCCCTTCGCAGCCCGCAGCCGGCGCCGGCTTGCGGCGCTGCTGGCCGCCGGCTGCTGCGCCATGGCCTCGCCCGGCGCGCAGGCGCAAGACACCTGGCCGGCCAAACCCATCAAGCTGATCGTGCCGTCCGCGCCGGGCGGCGGCGTGGACACGGTGGCGCGGATCTGGGCGAACTGCGCCGCCACGCGCATCGGCCAGCCGTTGGTCATCGAGAACCGCGCCGGCGCCAACGGCCTGCCGGCGGTGCAGGCGCTCAAGCAGGCGCCGGCCGACGGCTATACGCTGTTCATTGCCGGCATGTCGCAGCTGACCGTCACGCCCTATGTCTACGCCAAGCCGCCGTATGAGGTGGCCAGGGACTTCGAAGGCGTGAACCTGGTGGTGAGCAGCCCCTATCTGCTGGTCGCCAGCCCGGGCTCGAAGATCGACCGATTCGCCGATATCGGCAAGGCGGCAGCGGCCGCGCCGGCAGGCCTGAATTTCGGCTCGCCGGGCACCGGCAGCCCCGCGCATCTGATGTCGGCCATCCTGGCGGACAAGCTCAAGGCGGCGCTGGTGCATGTGCCGTTCCAGGGCGAGGCCACGGCGCTGACCAGCGTGGTCGGCAACCAGATCGACCTGGCGCCGTTCATTGCCGGCACGGCATTGGGCAATGTCAAGGCCGGCAAGATCAAGGCGCTGGCCGTGCTGGGCAGCGCGCGGCTGGCCGATCTGCCCACGGTGCCGACCGTGGCCGAACTCCTGGGCAGCGCCGAGCTGGCCCATGGCTCCTGGACCGCGCTGATGGCCCGGTCCGGCACGCCCGCGGCCGTGGTGCAGAAGCTGCATGCCGCGACGCAGCAATGCCTGCAGGAGCCCGACGTGGTCCAGCGCTACCAGGGCATGCATGCGGTGACGCTGCCAGGCACCCGGGCCGATGTTGCCGACTACATCCGCCGCGACACCGACGTCTGGAAGCCGCTGGTGGCGCGGCTGGGCGTGCGCAACGACTAGTCGGCCGCGGGTGCTGCCGGCGCGGGCTGCTGGCGGGGCGCCCGGGCGCGATGGGCCGGCGTGCAAGCTCAGTGGGTGGCGGCAGCCGGGCCGAGGCGGCGCGGCCGCAGTTCGCTGGCCAGTATGCCGGCGACGATGAATACCGCGCCCAGCAGTGCCGTGGCCGGCAGGCGGTCGCCCGCGATGCGGCCGATGATGCCGGCCCAGACCGGGTCGGTGGCATAGATCAGCGTGGCCCGCGTCGGCGAGACCGATTGCTGCGCCCAGTTCATGGTCAGATGGATCAATGCCCTGACCAGTCCCAGCCCCACGCCGCTGGCCGCCCAGACCCAGGAAAACGCGGGCACGCTCTCGCCCGCGAGCGGCATGGCCGCAAGGGCGCACACGCCCGCCACCAGCAGCTGGATGGCCGTGACGCGCTGCACGTTGACCTGGCCCGCATATTTGCCGATCAGCAGGATCTCCAGCGCGATCACGAACGCGCCCAGAATCGTCGCGGCTTCGCCCACGCCCAGCCGCCACAGCGACGCGCCGCCCGGATTGCTGACCAGCAGCAGGCCGATGAACGCCAGCCCGATGCCGGCCCAGACCATGGGATGGGGCGCACGCCGCGTGAGCAGCCACTGCAAAAGCGGCACGGCCGGAACATACAGCGCGGTCAGGAAGGCGGCGCGGCTGGCCTCGATGCTCTGCAGCCCCTGGCCCAGCAGCGCATAGGCGACGCAGATCGACGCGCCGATCGCCGCGCCCGCCAGGAGCTCGGCCTGCGTGACTCCGGCCATCAGCCGGCGAAAGACCAGCATGGTCGCGAGCCCGGCGACAACGAAGCGCAGGCCGACGAAGAACAGCGGCCCGCTATGGGCCATCGCGGCGTGCATCACCACGAAGGTGCCACCCCAGAGCACGGTCACCGCCAGCAGCGCGGCCTCCTGGCGGGAAAAGCGCGAAAGCACGGCGGTGCGAGTCCAGGGTTTGAGCAGCATGGGGCGCGATTCTAGGAGCCGCCGTGCGCGCCGCGGGGCGCCTGCCGGGGAGCTCCAGCGCCGGGCGGGGCTATTGCCGCGCGCCGGCCCGGCGCTCGGCCCCTCAGTAGCGCCGCTGCTTGTCGACGACTGCCGGCAGCGCGCCGGTAGCACGCCAGCGGCGCACATTCGCGGCAACGATGGCGGCCGCCGTCGCGCGGTTGGTGGGCGCCGAGATATGCGGCAGCAGCGTCACCTGCGGATGCTGCCACTGCCATTGCGCCGGCGGCAGCGGCTCGGTCTGGAATACATCGAGTACCGCATGCGCGAGCTGCTGTGCATCGAGCGCCGCGCGCAGGCCCGCGTCGTCGACGATGGCGCCGCGCGCGAAGTTGATCAGCGCCGCGCCCGGGCGCAGGTGGGCCAAGGCGGCAGCGTCCAGCATGCCTTCGGTCTCGGGCGTGAGCGGCAGCAGGCAGACCACGATGTCGGCGCCGGCCAGCAGCGCCGGCAGTTCCTCGGCGCCGGCAAAGCACTGCACGCCCGCGACCGCCTTGCGGCTGCGGCTCCAGCCCGACACCTGGAAACCGGCCGCGCGCAGCTTGGCGGCACTGGCCGCGCCGAGTTCGCCCAGGCCCAGCAGCGCCACCGTCTTGCGCTGCGGCGGCACATAGTCATGCGCGCGCCAGATGCCCGCGGCCTGCTGGCGCGCGTAGCGCGGCATGTCGCGGTGCAGGTACAGCGTCCAGGCCAGCACCGCCTCGGCCATGGTCTCGGCGAGCTGCGGGTCGACCAGCCGCACGATCTGCACCGGGCTGTCTTGCAAGTCCGCGACCAGCCGCTCGACGCCGGCCCAGACGCTGTGCACCCATTGCAGGCGCCCCAGCGTGGCCAGCTCGCGCGGATCGGGATTGGCAACGATGGCCATTTCGCAATCCGCGCGCGCCCGCGCATCGAGCGCGGCGAGGTCCACGATGCGCTCCTCGGGCAGCGCCGCCTGCAGTGCCGCGCGCCAGGGTTCGGCAAATGCGTAGCCGGGCGCGCAGACCAGCGGCAGGCAGCCGCTCATTGCGCGTAGACCTTGTCCAGGTCGCGAAAGCCCTTGACCTCGATGGGATTGCCGCAGGGGTCGAGAAAGAACATCGTCGCCTGTTCGCCGGGCTCGCCGGCAAAACGGATGTGCGGCTGCAGCACGAAGTCCAGCTTCTGCGCGGTGAGGCGCGCGGCCAGCGCCTGCCAGTTGTCCATGCCCATCACCAGGCCCAGGTGCGGCATCGGCACCAGGTGCTCGCCGACGCGGCCGGTATGGGTGACCGGGAAGGGCTCGCCCAGGTGCAGCGAGAGCTGGTGGCCGAAGAAGTCGAAATCGACCCAGGTGTCGGTGCTGCGGCCTTCTTCGCAGCCCAGCACGCCGCCATAGAAGGCGCGGGCTTGGTCGAGGTCACGGACATGGTAGGCGAGATGGAAGCAGGTGCGCATGGCAGGCAATCGGGTGGCGGTGGGGGAAAGCAGTGATGGGCGCAACAATAGCGGGCATACTTCAAAAGACATAGCCAATAATATTTTTCCTCGCTAAAGGTTTTCTTTTGGAGACTCGGTATCTGAAAAGCCTGCTGGCAGTGGTCGACAGCGGCTCGATTGCCGAGGCGGCGCGCACCGAGCACCTCACGGCCGCCGCCATCGGCCAGCGCGTGCAGGTGCTCGAGCGTGAACTGGGCTTTGCCCTGCTGTCGCGCAGCGGGCATGCGGCGCGGCCCACCCCGGCTTGCAGCCAGTTGCTGGCGCGCATGCGCCGGCTGGTGCGCGAGGCCGCGCTGCTGCAAAGCGATGTCGGCACCGACGGCCTGAGCGGCAGCCTGCGTATCGGCGCGGTCTCGACGCTGCTGACCGGGCTGCTGCCGTGCGCGCTGCGCCGCTTCACCCAGGCCGCGCCCGACGCCCGGGCAGTCATCGTGCCCGACACCTCGCGCGGGCTGTACCGGCTGCTGCAGGCCGGGGAGATCGATGCGGCGCTGATGGTCGCGCCGCCGTTTGCCTGGCCCAGGGCGCTGCGCGCCGTGGCCCTGCGCGCGGAGCCGCTGGTGCTGCTGGCGCCGCCGGGCACGCGCGGACGGCCGGCCACGCTGCTGCGCCGGCTGCCCTACATCCGCTACGACCCGAACGCCTGGGGCGGGCGCCATGCGGCCGCCTGGCTTGCCGACCAGCAGATCGCGCCCACGGTGCTGTGCGACCTCGACGCGCTCGAGGCCATTGCGCTGCTGGTGGCCGACGGCATGGGCATGAGCCTGGTGCCGCAGTGGCCGGGCATCGAGCGCTTTTCCGCCGACTGCCGGGTGCTGCCGATTCCCGGCGCGGCCTATGCGCGCCAGATGGTGCTCGCCAGCCCGGCCGCGCCGGATTTCCCGCGGCTGCTCGAACTGCTGCAGCAGTCCTTGCAAGCACCGCCAGCATGAGCGCGGGCGGGGCGCGGCCTGGGCGCTGCAGCGCGCGGGCGGCCCGGTTTTCCTGAGGAAACCGGCGCCTCGGTATACTGCGCGCCGGCCCCCGCAACAAGTCTTACCTCCATATTACAAATGACCTACCCGACGCATGCCGCCTTCGCGGCGCAGCTGGGCACCGCTTTCGAGGTTTCGGGCGCGGCAGAGGCAGTGGCACTGCAGCTGGACACTGTCCACCCGCCCGCGGGGGATGCTTCGGCCCCTGGACCGACATCCTTCAGCCTGGTGTTCCTGGGCGACGCGGTGCTCAGGCTGGGGCAGGGCACCCATTTGTTTTCGCATGCCCGATTGGGCGAATTCGCGCTGTTCATCGTGCCGCTGGGCCCCTCGCGCAGCGATGGCCGCATGCAGTATGAAGCGGTGTTCAATTGACTACCCCACGAAAGAAGCGTCTCCCATGGCAAATCACCCTGCACTGAACCGGCGCGGTTTCCTGGCGCGCGGCAGCGCCGCCTCCGTGGCGCTGGCTTCGGCATCGACCGGCCTGGCCACGGCATCGGCTTTCGCGCCGGCGCCGCCGCAGTTTCCCGCAATGGACCCGGCCGCGCAGGCCTGCATGCGCAGTTTCTGCGCCGCGGATTTCGCCGTCGGCCAGTTCTTCAGCGTGGGGCCCGCGGGGCAGGCCGCGGCGCTGCGCCTGGTCAGCATCGAGACCTCCGGCGCGGCGCAGGAGCGCCCGGCGGCGGCCCGCAGCGAGCCCTTCAGCCTGGTGTTCGTGGCCATGGACCAGCGCGCGCTGGCCTCGCAGACGCATGAGTTCCAGGGCACCGATGGCCAGCGCTTCGCGGCGTTTGCCAGCGCGGTCGGCGCTGCCGCGCATCCGCACGGCCAGCACTACGAAGTGGTGTTTGGCTGAAGCCGGCGCCGCGCCCGCAGTACCCACGTCCGAGCCTGACTTGACCGCCGCCCTGCAACTGCGTGCGCTCACGGCCGCCGATGCCGAGGCGGTGCATGCGCTGTACGTCGCGACGCGCATGCCCGAGATGGCGCATTACCCGCTGGGCGAGGCCGAGCGCGCGCAGTTCCTGCGCCTGCAGTCGCTGGCGCAGCAGGCGCATCACGCGCGCCATTACCCGGGCGCGGCGCTGGATGCGGTGCTGCTCGACGGCCGCCTGATCGGCCGGCTCTGCGTCTGGCGCCAGCCCGGCGAGATCCGGCTGATGGATATCCGCCTGCTGCCCGAATGCTGCGGCGCCGGATGGGGCACGCAGCTGCTCGCGGCGCTGACCGCCGAGGCCGCCCGCAGCGGCGCGCGGCTGACGCTGCATGCCGCGGTCGCAAGCCGCGCGCGTGCCTGGTACCGCCGGCTGGGATTTGTCGAAGGCGTGGATGACGGCGCCACGGTTTTCATGTCGCTGGCCGCGCCACCGCGCGGCCCGGCGCGCTAAATTTTCGATTCACAGGGAGCCCACGATGGCAGAACCTTTTCTTGGCGAGACCCGCTGCTTCAGCTTCGCCTTTGCGCCCAGGGGCTGGGCATTGTGCAACGGCCAGTTGCTGCCCATCAACCAGAACCAGGCGCTGTTCTCGCTGCTAGGCACCACTTTCGGTGGCGATGGCCGCGTCAACTTTGCCTTGCCCAACCTGCAAGGACGCGTGCCTATCCACATGGGCCAGGGGTTCACGCTGGGCCAAAGCGGCGGCGCACAGGCACATACGCTCACGGCTTCCGAACTCGCTCCCCATACCCATCTGCTGCGCGTGGCCGAGGGCGCCGCGCGCGTGGCGGCGCCCACCAACGCCACGCTGGCCGCGGCCCCGTTCAACGCCTACTCGGGCCCGGGCGTCAGCAGTGCCGAGCGCCTGGCGCCCATGCACCCGGCCACGCTTGCCACGGCCGGGGGAGCGCAGGCGCACACCAACATGCAGCCGTTCCTGACCCTGAGCATCTGCATCGCGCTGCAGGGCATCTTCCCTTCGCCCAACTAGGAGCCGCACCATGGCACAACCTTATGTCGGTGAAATCCGCATCTTCGCGGGCAATTTCGCTCCCGCAGGCTGGATGTTCTGCGAGGGGCAATTGCTGCCCATCAGCGAGAACGAAACCCTGTTCCAGCTGATCGGCACCACCTATGGCGGCGATGGCGAGACGGTCTTCGCGCTGCCCGATCTGCGCGGGCGCCTGAGCCTGCACCAGGGCAGCGGCTTCGTGCTGGCCGAGACCGGCGGCGTCGAGCAGGTCGCGCTGACGGCGCAGCAGATCGCGGTCCACAGCCATGCGGTGATGGCGGCCGTGCCGGCCAATGCGCCCGCCGGCACGATCAATGCCACCAGCCCCTCGCCGGTGAACAATCTGCCCGCGCAGGGCAGCACCAAGATCTATGCCGCGCCATCGGTGGCGCCCACGGCGGCGCTCAATGCCACGGTGGTCACATCGGCCGGCGCGGGCCAGCCGCACAACAACCTGATGCCCTATCTCTGCGTAAACCACATCATCTCGCTGTTCGGCATCTTTCCTTCCCCCACCTGAGGCACCCATGGCAGATCCTTTCGTCGCGGAAATCCGCATGGTTCCGTTCAATTTCGTGCCGCGGGGCTGGGCCGCCTGCAACGGCCAGCTGCTGCCGCTGTCGCAGAACACGGCATTGTTCTCGCTGCTGGGCACGACCTATGGCGGGGATGGAAAGTCCACCTTCGCCTTGCCCGACCTGCAGGGCCGCGCCGCCATGCATCCCGGCCAGGGCCCGGGGCTGTCGCCTTATGACCTGGGCCAGTACGGCGGCCAGGCCGCCGTGAGCCTGGTCGAGCCGGAGATGCCGCCGCACACCCATGCCATCCGCGCCGTGGCCGCGCCGGGCGGCACGGTGTCGCCCGAGGGCGCGGCGTTGGCGCGCGCGCCGGGCACGGCTTCGCTGTATGGCCCGGCCAGCGGCATGACCGGCATGATGTCGCCGCGCACCGTGGATGCGGGCGGTGGCCAGCCGCACAACAACCTGCAGCCCTATCTGACCATGCACTTCATCATCGCGCTGCAAGGGGTGTTTCCACCACGCGGGTGAAGCCACCGCGCCGCGCGCGGCGCCGCTTGCGATGGCCGGCCTTTGCGCCGGCTTTTCTTTGCGCGCCGCCTGCCGCGGCGCGCTCGCGCCCCGGCAGGCTCCGTTCAGGGCTCGAGGCGCACGCCGCCGACCAGAACATCGATGTCCAGGCGGCGCGGCGCGCTCAGCTCGCGCAGATGCACGCGGGCCTTGACCGGATCGCTGTCCTCCACGGCTTCAAGCAGCCGGCCGGACTCCGGCCCGCCGGTGTCGGCGCGCAACACGGTGAAGCTGCCGTTCTCCACGCTCAGCGTGTAGTTCGGGCTCGCCAGCGTGGCCGACGGGGTGATCGCATACTGGCCCGGCGCCGAGACGCGCGTGGCGGCGGTCGCATAGCTCAGGCTGCCGAGGACCTGCGCCGCGGTGTCGCTGCCCTGCAGGCCGCTGACCACGCCCGTCAGTTCCGGCAGCGGCAGGCCGTTGAGGCTGCTCTGGTCATCGGCGCTGACCACCAGCCGGGCCGGCGTGATGCGGCCAACCGCGGCCGAGACCGTGGTCGAGGCCAGCTGGTAGTTGCTGGCGCCGCTGCCGCCCAGTGCGATACCGGTGGCCGTGACCTGTTTGCCGGCACCCGCGTTGCGGTTGTCATAGCTTGCCGTGGGCGCGGGCGTGAGCGTGACGTCTTCGCTGCCCAGCACGCCCGTGAGCGTGTAGTGGGCGGCGGTCAGCGTGGCGGCGGTGCCGGCATCGTAGACCTTCTCGACGCTGCCGCTGAGGCCGGCCTGCACGGTGGCCGGCGTGATGCGCGCCGCCACCGTCTGGCCTGCGGCCAGCTGGTAGTTGCTTGCCAGCCCGGTGCCATCGGCAAGCACGGCCGAATGGACCGTGACCTGGCGCGCCGTGGCCACGTCCTTGCTGTCGAAGCTGCCCGTCGCCAGCGCGCGCAGCGTCTCGCTGCCGACCAGTCCGGCCGTGATGGCCAGTGCGGGCGCTGCGGCGGTGCTGCCGTCATACACCTTGTCGGGCGCCGTGGCGCTGGCCGTCAGGGTCCGCGGCGTGATGGCTGCCGCGGCCTGCTGGCCCGCTTCGAGGCGGTAATTGCTGGCCAGCCCGTTATGGCCATCGGCCAGCGTGACCGAATCCACCGTGACGGTGTTTGCGGTCAGCACGTCCTTGCTGTTGAAGCTGCCCGTGCCGGTAGCCGTCACGTTTTCGCCGTTGACCAGTCCTGACGCAATGGCCAGCGTTGGCGCTGCGGTGGCCGTGCCGTCATAGACCTTGTCGGTGGCGGTGGCCGTGGCCGTGAGGGTCTTGGCGGTGATGGATGCCGCGGCCTGCTGGCCCGCATCAAGGCGGTAGTTGCTGGCGAGGCCGTTATTGCCATCGGCCAGCGTGACCGAGCTCACGGTCACGGTATTGGCCGTGAGAACGTCCTTGCTGTTGAAGCTGCCGGTGCCGGTAGCCGTCACGGTTTCGCCAGCAACCAGACCGGAGGCAATGGCCAGCGTGGGCGCGCCCGTGGCCGTGCCGTCATAGACCTTGTCCGTCGCCGTGGCGCTAGCCGTGAGTGCCCTGGCCGTGATCGAAGCCGAGGCCTGCTGGCCCGCGTCAAGACGATAGTTGCTCGCCAGGCCATTATTGCCATCGGCCAGCGTGACCGAATTCACGGTGACGGTATTGGCCGCGAGCACATCCTTGCTGTTGAATGTGCCGATGCCAGTTGCCTGCACGGATTCACCGTCGACCAGACCCGAGGCAATGGCCAGCGTGGGCGCGCCCGTGGCCGTGCCGTCATAGACCTTGTCGGTCGCCGTAGCGGTAGCCGTGAGTGCCCTGGCGGTGATCGATGCCGCGGCCTGCTGGCCCGCGTCAAGGCGGTAGTTGCTGGCGAGGCCATTATTGCCATCGGCCAGCGTGACCGAATTCACGGTCACGGTGTTCGCGGTCAGCACATTCTTGCTATTGAAGCTGCCGGTGCCCGTGGCCGTCACGGTTTCGCCCGCTACCAGGCCGGAGGCAATGGTCAATGTCGTGTTTCCAGTGGCCGTACCGTCATAAACCTTGTCGGTGGCGGTGGCGCTAGCCGTGAGCGTCCTGGCCGTGATCGAGGCCGAGGCCTGCTGGCCGGCGTCAAGGCGGTAGTTGCTGGCCAAACCATTGCTGCCATCGGCCAGCGCGACCGAGTTCACGGTCACGGTATCGGCCGTCAGCACATCCTTGCTGTTGAAGCTGCCAGTGCCCGTGGCCGTCACGGTTTCGCCCGTGACCAGACCCGAGGCGATGGTCAAGGTCGGGTTTCCAGTGGTCGTGCCGTCGTAGACCTTGTCGGTGGCGGTTGCCGTGGCCGTCAGAGTCTTGGTGGTGATGGATGCCGCGGCCTGCTGGCCCGCATCAAGACGGTAGTTGCTTGCCAGGCCATTGCTGCCATCGGCCAGGGTGACCGAATTCACGGTGACGGTATGGGCCGCGAGCACATCCTTGCTGTTGAAGCTTCCCGTGCCTGTGGCCGCCACGTTTTCACCCGCGACCAGCCCCGAGGCAATGGCCAGCGTGGGCGCGCCCGTGGTGGTGCCGTCATAGACCTTGTCGGTCGCCGTGGCGGTCGCCGTGAGTGCCCTGGCCGTGATCGAGGCCGCGGCCTGCTGTCCCGCATCCAGGCGGTAATTGCTGGCGAGGCCGTTATTGCCATCGGCCAGCGTGGCCGAATCCACGGTGACGGTATGGGCCGTTAAAACGTCCTTGCTATTGAAGCTGCCAGTGCCCGTGGCCGTCACGGTTTCGCCAGCCACCAGACCGGAGGCGATGGTCAAGTTCGGGTTTCCCGTGGCCGTGCCGTCATAAACCTTGTCGGTGGCGGTCGCCGTCGCCGTCAGGGTCTTGGCGGTGATGGATGCTGCGGCCTGCTGGCCCGCAGCAAGGCGATAGTTGCTGGCGCGGCCATTCGTGCCATCGGCCAGCGTGACCGAATTCACGGTGACGGTATGGGCCGCGAGCACATCCTTGCTATTGAAGCTCCCCGTGCCCGTGGCCGTCACGGTTTCGCCAGCGACCAGCCCCGAGGCAATCGCCAGCGTGGGCGCGCCCGTGGCCGTGCCGTCATAGACCTTGTCGGTGGCCGTGGCGGTGGCCGTGAGCGTCCGGGCCGTGATCGAGGCAGCAGCCTGCTGGCCCGCATCCAGGCGGTAGTTGCTGGCCAGGCCATTCGTGCCATCCGCCAGTGTGACCGAGTTCACCGTGACCGTATTCGCTGTCAGCACATCCTTGCTGTTGAAGCTGCCAGTGCCGGTAGCCGTCACGGTTTCGCCGTTGACCAGTCCGGACGCAATCGCCAGCGTTGGCGCGCCCGTGGCCGTGCCGTCATAGACCTTGTCGGTTGCCGTGGCAGTGGCGGTCAGCGCCCTGGCTGTGATCGATGCAGAGGCCTGCTGGCCCGCGTCAAGGCGATAGTTGCTGGCGAGGCCATTATTGCCATCGGCCAGCGTCACCGAGTTCACGGTCACGGTATTCGCGGCCAGCACGTCTTTGCTATTGAAGCTGCCCGTGCCGGTAGCCGTCACGGTTTCGCCAGCAACCAGACCCGAGGCAATGGCCAGCGTGGGCGCGCCCGTGGCCGTGCCGTCATAGACCTTGTCGGTCGCCGTAGCAGTGGCGGTCAGCGCCCTGGCTGTGATGGCTGCCGCGGCTTGCTGGCCCGCGTCAAGGCGATAGTTGCTGGCGCGGCCATTATTGCCATCGGCCAGTGTGACCGAGTTCACGGTGACGGTATTGGCGGTCAGCACATCCTTGCTGTTGAATGTGCCCGTGCCCGTGGCCGTCACGGTTTCGCCATTGACCAGCCCCGAGGCAATCGCCAGCGTGGGTGCACCCGTGACCGTGCCGTCATAGACCTTGTCGGTTGCCGTGGCGCTAGCCGTGAGCGTCCTGGCGGTGATCGAGGCCGCAGCCTGCTGGCCCGCGTCAAGGCGGTAGTTGCTGGCGAGGCCGTTATTTCCATCGGCCAGCGTGACCGAATTCACCGTGACGGTATTGGCTGTCAGCACATCCTTGCTATTGAAGCTGCCCGTGCCCGTGGCCGTCACGGTTTCGCCATTGACCAGCCCCGAGGCAATCGCCAGCGTGGGCGCACCCGTGGCCGTGCCGTCATAAACCTTGTCCGTAGCGGTTGCCGTGGCCGTCAGAGTCTTGGCGGTGATAGATGCAGAGGCCTGCTGGCCGGCGTCAAGTCGGTAATTGCTGGCGAGGCCGTTATTGCCATCGGCCAGCGTAACCGAATTCACGGTCACGGTATTCGCGGCCAGCACGTCTTTGCTATTGAAGCTGCCGGTGCCGCTAGCCGTCACGGTTTCGCCAGCTACCAGACCCGAGGCAATCGCCAGCGTGGGCGCCCCCGTGCTTGTACCGTCATAGACCTTGTCGGTCGCCGTGGCAGTTGCCGTGAGCGTTCTGGCCGTGATCGAGGCCGCGGCCTGCTGGCCCGCGTCAAGTCGGTAATTGCTGGCGAGCCCGTTATTGCCATCCGCCAGCGTGACCGAATTCACGGTCACGGTATGGGCCGCGAGCACATCCTTGCTATTGAAGCTGCCCGTGCCCGTGGCGGTCACGGTTTCGCCCGTGACCAGTCCGGAGGCGATGTCCAGGCGCGCGCTGGCGGCCGTGCTGCCGTCGTAGGCCTTGTCGGCCGAACCGGCAATCACGTTGCCGCCGAGTGTCCTGGCCGTGATCGCTGCCGAAGCCTGCTGGCCCGCGTCCAGGCGATAGTTGCTGGCCAAGCCATTGTTGCCATCGGCAAGCGCCACCGAAGCCACCGTGACGGTGTGGGCGCTCAGCACATCCTTGCTGTTGAAGCTGCCGGTGCCCGTGGCCGTCACCGTCTCGCCGCCCACCAGGCCGGAGGTGATGGTCAGCACCGGCGCAGCGCTGGCATTGCCGTCGTAGACCTTGTCCGCGGCGGCAGCGCTCGCCGTCAGCGCCCTGGCGGTGATCGACGCCGTGGCCTGCTGGCCGGCTGCGAGCTGGTAGTTGCTGGCAAGGCCGTTGTTCCCGTCTGCCAAACCGACCGAATTCACGGTGACGGTGGTGGCGGCCAGCACATCCTTGCTGTTGAACGTGCCCGTGCCCGTAGCGGTCACGGTTTCGCCGTTGACCAGGCCGGAGGCAATCGCCAATGTCGGCGCGCCCGTGGTCGTGCCGTCATAGACCTTGTCGTTGGCGGTGGCGGTGGCCGTGAGCGTCCTGGCCGTGATCGAGGCCGCGGCCTGCTGGCCGGCGTCAAGTCGGTAATTGCTGGCGAGGCCATTATTGCCATCGGCCAGCGTGACCGAATTCACGGTGACGGTGTTTGCGGTCAGCACGTCCTTGCTGTTGAAGCTGCCGGTGCCCGTGGCGGTAACGGTTTCGCCCGTCACCAGGCCCGAGGCAATGGCGAGCGTGGGCGCTGCCGTGGTCGTGCCGTCATACACCTTGTCGGTCGCTGTAGCGCTCGCGGTCAGGGTCTTGGCCGTGATCGAGGCCGAGGCCTGCTGGCCGGCGTCGAGGCGGTAGTTGCTGGCCAGGCCGTTGTTGCCGTCGGCCAGCGTGACCGAATTCACCGTCACGGTGTTCGCGGTGAGCACGTCCTTGCTGTTGAAGCTGCCCGTGCCCGTGGCGCTCACGGTCTCGCCGCCAACCAGCCCCGAGGTGATGGTCAGCACCGGCGCCGCGCTGGCGCCGCCGTCGTATTGCTTGCTGCTGGCGCTGGCGCTCGCGGTCAGCGTCCTGGCCGTGATCGCCGCTGCCGCCGACTGGCCGCCGGCGAGCTGGTAGTTGCTGGCCAGGCCCGTGCCATCAGCCAGCGTCACCGCGCCCACCGTGACGCGGTTGGCGTCGGCCACGTTGCGGCTGTTGAAGGTGGAGGCGCCGGTGGCCGTGAGGGTCTCGCCATTGACCATGCCCGAGGTGATGGCCAGGCGCGCGCTCGCGGCAGTGGTTCCGTCATAGACCTTGTCGGCCGACCCGGCGACCACCGCCGCGCCCAGCGCCTTGGCGGTGATCGATGCCGCGGCCTGCTGGCCGGCGTCGATGCGGTAGTTGCTGGCAAGCCCGTTGGCGCCGTCGGCCAGCGTGATCGCATCGACCGTGACGCGGTTGGCCGCCAGCACATCCTTGCTGTTGAAGCTGCCGGTGCCCGTGGCGCTCACGCTCTCGCCATTGACCAGGCCCGCGTTGATGGTCAGTACCGGCGCGGCCGCGGCGCTGCCGTCGTAGACCTTGCTGCTGGCCGTGGCCGTTGCGGTCAAGGTCCTGGCGGCAATCGCTGCCTGTGCGGTCTGGCCTGCGGCCAGCGTGTAGTTGCTGGCCAGGCCGGTGCCGTTGGCCAGCGCCGTGCCGGTCAGGGTGACGCTGTTGGCCGAGGCCACGTTCTGGCTGTTGAAGATGCCGGTGCCGGTGGCCGCCAGCGTCTGGCCGCCCACCAGCCCATCGGTGATGGTCAGTGTGGCCGTGGCCGCGGTGCTGCCGTCATACACCTTGTCGGCCGACCCGGCATTGATGGTGGCGGTGAGTGCCTTGGGCGTGATCTGGCCGATGTTGGCGTTGCCCAGCGCCGCTTGCCCGTAGCCATAGACGGCCACCGCGCCGTTGCTGATGGTGCGCGGGCCGGCAAAGCTCAGCGTCTTGGCGTTGCCGGCGTTGGCGCTGTCGTAGGACGCGCCGGTCAGTGCCGCCAGGGTGTCGTTGTCGACCAGGCCGGTGGTGGTGTAGCTCACGGGCGCGGTGACGCTGTTCGTGCCATCGTAGGTCTTGCTCACCGGGCTGGCGTTGGTCAGGGTGATGCCCAGCGTCGGCGCCTGGCTGAACAGCAAGCCGTTGAGCGTGGCGTCAGCCACGTCCGTGGCGCCATAGCTGGCGTTGTATTGCTTGAAGCCGTAAGACAGGCCGCCCAGCGTGCTGTTGCCGGCCAGCGCCGTGGGATCGGCCGACCACACCAGCCAGCGGCTGCCCGCGCCCGCCGCAAGCGCCGTCGCGCCGCGGTTGTTCACCAGTTTCTGGCCCGCCAGCGTGATGCTGGTGCCGCTGCTGGCGCTCGCGCTGAGCGTGCCTTCCAGCACGATGTTGGAGTTCGCGCTCGGGCCCTGGTTGGTGGCCGTGATGGTGTGCGCCGTGACATCGCGCAAAGTGATGTTGCCCGAGGTGTTGTTGGTCAGCCCCGCGCCGTCGCGCAGCGCGATGTTCACCGCGCCGCTGCCCGCGTTCAGCGCGGTGCCGGCGGCCATCTCGATGCTGGCGTTGCCCGCATCGCGCAGCGCGTTGCCCACGCCATTGGCCCGCTTGTCGTTGCCGATCAGCGTGAGGTTGCCATTGCCGGTGTCGATGCTGGCGTTGACCTGCACCGAGCGCCCGGCCTGCAGCGTCAGCGCGCCGGTCGAGGTGCGGTTGGCGCTGATGGCACTGCCCACGGTGATGTCGTTGTCGGCCTTGAGGATGACGGCCGTGCCGCCGTTGAGCACCGTGGTGATGGACGCGGCGCTGATGGTGTTGCTGACCACGGGGACGGCGGTGGTGCCGGGCGTGTAGATCTGTCCTGCAAGGCCCGGCTGCGCGCCCGACGGTGCCGCCGCGGTGAACAGATAGACCGCGCCATAGTGCGGCGCGGGCACCAAGTTGGGCGTCTTGTTGGCGCCGATGTCCTGCGATGCGCCCACCGCCAGGCGGTCGCCCGCGCCGTTGAATGCGACCGCGGCGCCGAAGTTGTCGCCGGTGCCATAGGTGCTGCTGGTGCTGCGCAGCGCGGCCACGTTGACGTTGCCGGCGCTGGTGACGTCGCCCGGATTGACGTTGTAGCCGCGCCCCATGATGCCGCGCAGCTCGCCCGCAGCCAGCAGGCTGCCGGGGAAGCCAAACAGGTAGACCGCGCCCGAATCGGCGTTGGTGCCAGTCGCGCCGACCGCCAGGCGCGACGCCGTGCCGCTGCGGTTGAAAGCCACGGAAGCACCGAAGCGGTCGCCCGCCGACAGGTCCAGGTTGATGTCGTTGGTGGCGGTGCGGGCCTTGCCGATCACGCTGCGCTGCGTGACGCTGGCGTAGCTGTTGTCGACAAAGCTCAGCAGGTGGACGGCGCCGGTATTGCCCGCGGTGCCCGAGGCGCCTACGGCCAGCGCCGTGCCGCCGCTGTCGAGCGCGACGGCCGAGCCGAACGCATCGCCGCTGGCCAGGGCGCCGACCTCGGCCGCGCCGAGGGTGCGCAGCAGCGAGGGCGCGTTGGTGCCGGTGTCGAAGAGTTTGACCGATCCGCTGGCCACGTTGCCCACGGCCAGGCGCGTGCCCGCGCCATCGAGCGCGACGGAACTCGCGCCGACGCCGGTCAACGGACTGGTCCAGCGCGAGGCGGCCGCCGTGAAGCCGGTGCCAAAGCTGTAGAAGCGCACGCTGCCCGCGCCCGCGGCGCCGACCGCGAGCCGGTCGCCCGCAGCGCTCAGCGCCAGCGCCGAGCCAAAGCGTTCGCCGCCCGACAGCGCCACATCGAGGTTGTTGCCGCCGGTATAACCCTTGCCCAGCGTGCCCTTGAGCACGCCGCCGTTGTAGTTCGCGTCGCTGAAGGTGAACAGCTGCACCGCGCCGGCATTGGGAGTGGCGCTGTTGAAGCCCGAGTCGCCGGGCACGCCGACGGCGATCTGCGTGCCGGCGGCGTTCATTGCCACGGCCGAGCCGAAATTGTCCGTCGATTGCAGGCCGACCTCCACGCCCGGCGCCGCGGCCACGGTGTTGACGTCCACGCTCTTGCTGCCCACGGCGGCGATGCCGCTGCCGATCACGCCGTCCAGCGCCAGCGTGCCGCCCGTGCGGCTGAACAGATAGGCCGCGCCGCCGGCGTCGGGCAGTTCGGCCGCGCGGCTGCTGCCGGCATCGGCCGGGGCGCCGATCACCAGCCGGGTGCCGGCGGCGTTCATGGCCACCGCTGCGCCAAAGCCTTCGCCGCCATCGGTGAGCCGCGCCACGTCATAGTTGCCCGCGCCGGTGTAGCCCTTGCCGATGGTGCCGGCCAGCGCGCCGCCCGCAAACGGCGTGCCGGTGCCGAAGCTGTAGAGGCGCACCGCGCCGTAGTAGCCGGTGTTGTCCCGGCCCTGGTCGCCGGTGGCGCCCACGGCCAGCAGGTCGCCGGCCGCCGACAGCGCCACGGCCGCGCCAAACGTATCGCCGTCCTCGAGCGCCGCATCGACGTTCTTGCCGCCGCTGTAGCCGCTGCCGATGCGGCCCTGCAAGGTGGCGCCGCTGAAAGCCGGCGTGCCGCTGAAGCTGTACAGATAGACGGCGCCGCGCTGCAGGCCGTCGAGTCCCGCGCCCATGTCGCCGATCGCGCCTGCGGCCAGCAGATTGCCGCTGGCATCGAGCGCCACGCTCTGGCCGAACTGGCTGCCGTCGGCCAGGCCCGCGACCTGGACATTCCTGCCCGCTGTCGGCGCCGCGCTGAGCAGCGTCTGAACCTTGCTGTTGGCGTAGTTCGCCTGATCGATGCCCAGCAGATAGACCGCGCCGCGCAAATAGGCGCCGTCATTGGCGTTGCCGCCGCCCAGATCGCCGGTGGCGCCCACCGCCAGCCGGTCGCCCGCCGCATTGAGCGCCACGCTGGTGCCGAAGGCATCGCCATCGACCAATCCGCCGGTCTTGGCGCCGTTTGCGCCGCGCAGGTCCAGGGCGCCCGCGCCGGCCGTGACATTGCCGATCTTCAGTGCCTGGCTGCCGCCCGAGAGCGCGGCGTCGCCGAAGCGGAACAGGTAGGCCGCGCCCTGCGAGATGCCGTTGGCGCTGGTGCCCAGGTCGCCCGGCGCGCCCACGGCCAGCAGGTCGCCCGTGGCGTTGAGCGCCACCGAGGTGCCGAACAGGTCGCCCGCGGCCAGCGCGACGTTGACGTTCTTGCCGCCGGTGTAGCCGCTGCCGACGGTCGACGTCAGCGCCGCGCCGGAGTAGCTGCTGTCGGTGAAGCGGTACAGCCGCACCGCGCCCAGCCCGCTGCTGGCGTAGTAGCCCGGGCCCGGGCCGCCGGCCGCGCCCATGTCGCCGGGCGTGCCCACCGCCAGGGTGCGGCTGTCGGCATTCAGCGCCACGGCGGCGCCGAACGCCGCGCCATCCTTGACGCCCTGCGACGGGTTGGCCGGGCCGTAGCCGTTGCCCATCAACGCGCTGTAGCTCCAGGCACTGGTCTCGACCGGCGTGCCGATGTAGAGGTTCTTCGGGTCCAGCAGCAGGCTGCCGCCGGCGCCGGCCTGCACGTTTTCCAGCGCCGTGTGGCGCAGCATGTCCTTCGACGAGATCTCGATCGCGCCACCCTGGCCCGCGCCGCGCGCGTCGATCGCGCCGAGCTGCGTGGTCTCGCTGTCCGACCACACCACCGCCGTGCCGCCCTGGCCCTGCGCGCCGCGCGCCGAGACATCGATGCGGCTGCTGTCGTTGACGAAGGTCTTGCCGGCGTTGACCAGGTTCGGCGTCGCGCCCCAGCGCGTGACGAAGCGCTCGACCGGGATCGCGCCCGCGGGATCGGCCTCGGCGCCGCCCTGGAAGGCACCGCCGACGCGCACGAGCCCGCCCTGCGACTGGCCCGTGGCGCTGATCTCGGCCGACAGCAGGCGCACGCCGCTGCCGGAGATGTCGATGCGGCCGCCCGCGCCCTGCGCGCCATCGGCGCGGTAGCTGCCCGAGGACAGCACGCCGCCGTCGGCCAGCGCACGCACCGTGCCGCCGTCGGTGGCGCCCGAGACGTCGGTCCGGCTGCCGCTGCTTTCCACGATCTGGCCGCCGGCGCTGTAGCGCACCGCGCCGCCCTGGCCGGCCAGGCCCCGGGCGCTGACGGTATCGGCCAGCGACAGCGTGCCCTGCGCGCTGGCGGCGATGCTGCCGCCTTGCAGCTGGCCGTCGGCCTGCAGCGTGCCGCCCAGGCCGATGAAGCCCGCGGTCAAGGCAATGCTGCCGCCGGACTGGCCCGCGCCCGTGCCGCTCGCGTCCAGCGTGCCGGTATTGGTGATCTGCCCGGCATCCGCGCGGATGGCGCCGGCCTGCGCGCCGCCCTGCAGGTCGGCAAGGCTGGTGGCTTCGATGACCCCGGTATTGTTGACCACGCTTTGCAGCAGCGAATTCGCCGCGCGCGCCGACAGGATCACCTGGCCGCCCGCGACGCGGATCGCCAGCCGGTTCTCGACCAGCGTGTCCAGCGCCGCGCTGTCGACGCTCATGTTGATCAGCCGGTCGCCCTGGATCTGCAGCGTGATGCGCTCGCCCGCGCCCAGTGCCACCGTGCCCAGCGTCGCCACCAGCACGCCTTCGTTGCGCACCTCGGGCGCCAGCAGCGCGATGTAGCCGCCCTGGGCGGCCGTGATCCGGCCCTGGTTCACCACGCTCGACGCTTCTCCGCCGCTGCCCAGCACGAAGCGGTAATCGCGCGCCATGAAATTCTGGTCGCTGATGTCAAGTGTCGAGGCCGTCAGGCCGCCGGTGTTGACCTGGGCGCCCGCGCCGAACAGGATGCCGTTGGGATTGACCAGAAACACCTGGCCGTTGGCCGTGAGCTGGCCCTGGATCTCCGAGGGATTGCCCGCCGCCACGCGGTTGAGCACGGTCGCCGACGCGTTCGGCTGGACGAAATTCACCTGCGCCTGGCTGCCGATGTTGAAGCTCTGCCAGTTGAGCACCGCCTGCTGGCTGGCTTGCGTGACCTCCAGCCGCACGCCGTTGCCGGCCGTGGCCTGCACGCCGCCGATGCTGGCCTGGCCTGCCGCCAGCTGTCCGCCCGTGGGCAGCGCCGTCGGTGCCAGCGCCTGCGCGCCGGCCGTGCCCATCAGCCCGGCATTCACCAGCAGCGCGCACAGCAGGCGCGACGGGCGCTTGCGCGGATGGCTCTGAAAGGCGGTTCTGGCGCGCAGGCACAGCTGGGCAATCCAGTCGAGAACACGGGTGGCGAGCGTTTTTTTCATGGCAGGTCTCGGTGCGGGGCAGGAGCGGGAACTAGGCGGCAGAGGAGGGGGCACAGGAGGTGGCACAAGGGGGCGGACTCGGTCCGGTGCCTCACAGCGGCAGGCCGAACACCAGCAGCAGCCGGGTCTTGCCCGTGTTGCCATCGATGTCCTGGCCGTTGGCCTGGGCGCCGGCATTGCTGCCGGCCTTGGTGGCGAGCATCAGCTGCGCGCTCGCGCCGCCGGCCGCGTCCCAGCGCAAGCCCAGTCCCCAGCCAAACAGGCTGTACTGGTTGGGCAGGCCCGGGCGGGTGCCCTGGAATCCGTTCCAGGTGTTCTTGTTGAGCTGGGTGCGGCCCGCATCGACGAAGGCCGAGGCCTGTACCCGGCCCGGCACCGGCAGCGGCAGCGCGTGCGCATATTCCAGCGAGGCCAGCAGCGCCTGGTCGCCCGCGGCTTCGCCCTGGGCATAGGCGCGCACGCCGTCGAGGCCGCCCAGGCTCAGCTTTTCCGACGAATCCAGGTTCTTGCTGGCCAGCTGGCCATTGATGCGCACCAGCAGTTGCGCCGGACCCCAGCTCTGCATGCGCGCGTAGGCCGTGCGCAGCTTGGCGTAGTGGCCCGCGGTGCGCGCGGTGCCGCTGTCGAAGACCTGGTTGGCGGCATTGCCCGACAGGTCCAGATTGCCGTACGTCGCACCGCCGTACAGCGTGAACAGGCCGCCGAGCCGGTCGGACGACAGCCAGCTCAACGACAGCGTCGAGACATCGATGCGCCGGCGCGAGATCTCGGTGCCGCTGGCGTCGTCGCTGGAGCGGCGGCGCTCGACGTTCCAGTCGCCGCGCAAGGTGGATTTCTGGCTCAGCAGCAGCGGGTAGCTGGCGTTCGCGCCCAGGGTCCTGACCTGGCCGCGGGCATTGAGCGGCGCATAGGCGCAGCACAGCCGGTAGTCGAGGCCGGAGGCGTTGACGCCCAGGCGCAGCCCGTCGAGGCCCACCGGCATCTGGTAGCCGGCCGAGACGAAGTCCAGGCCGCTGGAGGTGATCCCGCCCACGCGCAACTGGTCGCCGCGGCCCGAGAGGTCGTTGGCATTGACGCTTCCCGACAGACGGCCGCGCCCCGTATAGCGGCCACCGAGGTTGTCCAGGCCGACACGGCCGGACAGCAGCGCCCCCTCGCGCACTTCCAGGCCCAGGTCCGAGCTGCCGACTGCCTGCCCGGGCGCGAAGCTGGCGCGGGTCTGCACGCCCGGCAGGTCCTCGAGCAGCAGCAGGCTGCGTTCCAGGCCGGCGCGCTGCACCGGCGCGCCCGGGGCCACGCCTTGCGCGGCAAGCAGGGCGCGCACGCGCTGCGGGTCCAGGCGCGCGCCTTCGGCGAGCGTGGCATCGGCCGTGCCGTAGACCGCTTCGACGATGCGGATGCGCAGGATGCCGCCGCGCGTGTCCTGCGGCGGCACCAGCGCCCGCGACAGGAAGTCGCCGCGCTGCGCATACAGCGCGGTGATGCGGGCCGCCACCGCGTTGATCTGTTCGAGCGACACCGTGGCACCCACCAGCGGCGCGGCCAGCGCCTGCAGTTCGACCTCGGGCACGCGTTGCGCGCCCTCGAATATCACCTGCTGCACGCCGATGGTCGCGGTGCTCGATGCGGCGGCCGCGGGCAGGCTTTGCGGGATCAGGTCGGTGCGCGGAGCCTGCGGCGCCGGCTGGTTCAGTTCGCGGATGCCTTCGAGCAGGCTGCCGGCATCGGGTCGGACCTGGGCCAGGGCGGCGGCGCCCGGGGTGGCCAGCAGCACAGCACAAGTGATGAGTGAAAGCGGGCGGGCACGGGCGGGCAGCGGCGCCAGGCCGGAGAAGGAAGTAGGCATGAACGGAAAAGTCGGTGCGGTTGAATGGCGCAGGCGGACTGGGCTTCCGTGGACTTCTGCGGCCCGTGGCGGAGTTTACTGGCGTGCCAGGGCCGATGAATCTAACCGTAACTATTGTGAGAGAATTTGTGGGTCTGGAACCACAAAAGCCTGGATGTTACTAACGCGGCCGCGGTAGTGAGGCCTCACGGCAACCCCCCATTTTTCGTGCGGACGGCCATCGCACGCATTTTTCAATTTCCCTCCCATGCAGCGCCATCGTTCCGGCATCAAGCCCCTTCTTTGTTCCCTCGCGCTGCTGGCCTTGAGCGCCTGTGGCGGCAGCAACTCCGGCAATTCCGCCGAACAGGCCTGCACAGGCGCCGCGCGCGAGCTGTTCGTCGCCATGCAGGGTAACTACTATGGCGTGGTCAACGCCGCGCAGTCGAGCGGCAGCACGCTGGCGCTGACCCCCGGCAAGCAGTATGTCGTGCAGGTTTCGGCATGCGCGCTGCGCATTGCCACGGACAACGACAGCCAGCTCGGCTTTGTCTATGGCGACGACGCCAGCGGCACGAGCAGCACCCTGACCGGCCTGACGTCCACCCAGATCGTGAAGGAACCCGCGACGCTGGACCTGGCCAACGTGCAGTACAACGTCGGTGTGAACGGCGGCAAGCTCGGCTATGAACTCGAGCGCCGCGTCAAGGCCGTGTCCACCGATGACGCCGTCGCCGATGGCGATCTGCATCTGTCGATCTACGGCGCGCCGGGCACCGACGCGAGCTACGGAATCGATATCCTGGCCAGCACGCGGCGCTGAGCAATGGCGCCGGGCATGCGCCGGCCGGCGCGCCCGGCTTGCCGGCATGCGCCCTCCAGCCCACGGGCGTCGCATCGAGACCTCCTTGCGCGGGCTGCGCTGTAGCCGGCGGCCGCAATGGCGCGGCGCGAGCTTGTGCCCGCGTCCCTGCGGCGCGAAGATGTGTCTAGCGAGGCGCGCCATCCATGCCAGCCCTTCATCGCAGCGGGCTTGCGGCCGCCGCTGCCCAGGGCGGGCAGGCGGTGGTGCGGCAATGGCCGGGCCGGCCGTTCCCGCTGGTGCGCGGCGCCGATGCCGGCAGCGCCCCGCTCGCGCTCGCGCCCGATCTGCAGACGTCGATTGCCGAAATGCGCCTGGCCGAGGGCGACGCGGTGCAGCTGATGGTGCTGAAAGTGCAGGGCGGCTGCATCACGCCCGACGAGCTCATCGGCAGGTACGCGCGCCTCGAGAATGCCGACTTTCCGCAGCCCGACAATCCCGATCCCGTGCGCTATCGCGTCGTGCATCTCGACGGGGTCAGGGTGTCGTTTGGGTTTCTGGGCGGTGGGCCGGGCTGCCTGGCGCACGTGGTGTTCAACCCGCAGGGGCGCTGACGCACGCGCGACGCAGCAAGGCGTAAGCGGCGTGCATTCTTACGCGCACCCGGCGCGGGCTTGCCGACACTGGACGCCATCCAAGCCCCAAGGATTTCGCCATGCGCCTGACCGTCAAGCCGCCCGCCGTTCCCGAGCAACCGCTGAAGCAGCATCCCGCCGTTCCCCCGAGCGAGAACGATGAGGTGCCGCTGGATCCCGAGGTCGCTGCGCCGCCCAGCGAAGAGCCGCCGCGTCAGGCGCCGCGTCAGTCGCCGCGCAGCTGATGACAGCGAAGAAGCAGGATTTTCCGGTCGACCAGGTGCGCCACTGGCTCGAGCCCGGGCCGGTGGTGCTGGTGTCGTCGCGTTCGGGCGATCAGACCGACATCATGGCCATGGGCTGGCATACCGTGATGGAGTTCTCGCCGTCGCTGGTCGGCTGTGTGATCGCGCGCGCCAACCACAGTTTCGGGTTGATCCGGCGCAGCGGCGAGTGCGTGATCAACCTCCCCACCGCCGCCTTGGTCGACAGCGTGGCAAGGATAGGCAACAGCAGCGGCGCCGCCATCGACAAGTTTGCCGCATTCGGCCTGACGCCCGAGCCGGCGCAACGCGTGGGCGCGCCGCTGATCCGCGAATGCCACGCCAGTTTCGAGTGCCGGCTGTTCGACGACGCGCTGGTGGAGCGCTACGGCTTCTTTGTGTTCGAGGTCGTGCAGGCCCATGTGGCACGCACGCCCCGGCGCCCGCAGACCCTGCACTACAGCGGCGATGGCGCCTTCATGCTGTCGGGCAAGACCATCCGCCGCAAGGCGCTGTTCACCAAAGTCAGCTGAAGGGCCAGGGCGCGCAGCCGGCGACGAACGGCGCTACCGCGGCAATAGGCGGGTTCGGGGACGTTCCTGGGTCAAAAGCACGATTTCTGCGTGATGCGCTGGCCCATCTCACGGACCCTGCCGCTTTCGGGGTCGATATTGAAGACCACATAGCGCCGCTGCGGGCAGATCAGTTCCGCCGAGGTCTTGCTGCAGCGCAGGATATCGGTCTTGCGGTCGCCGAGCGCGGACCGCACCGTGCGACCGCGGTCGGGCTGCGCGTCGCAGTCATAGCCCTTTTGCGTCGCGCTGGCGCGCGCCTGGTCGATGGTGAAACCCACTGCCTGCAGTTCCTCGACCTCCCTCGCATGGCGCGAGTCCGAGACCCGTGTCAGGAAGCAACCCGTCAAGCTGGCTGATGCCAGCAGCAGGGCGGAGCGCAGAAGAAAGGTTTTTTGCATGGTATGGATGAGTGCGGGCGCTCGCCTGCGGCGCCCTTCGAGCGCGATCATGCCATGTACCGCGGTGCGCCCCAGCAAACCACGCGGCGGCGGCCTGCGCCGTTCACCGGGGGGAAGCCGCCTGCAGCGCCTGCGCCAGATAGTCGACGAACACCTGGATGCGCGCCGCGAGTTCGGTGTTGCGGTAATAGACCGCGTTCACGGGCTGCAGCTGCGCCACGGTATGCGGCATGAGCACCTGCACCAGGTCGCCGCGCGCGCGGTCGGCGCGGGTCATGAAATCGGCCATGCAGGCAATGCCCTCGCCGGCCAGCGCCAATTGGCGCACGGTCTCGCCGCTGGAGGCGCGCAGCGCGGGCGTGATTTCGTAGTCCTCTGCGCCCGCATGGCGCAGCGGCCAGCGGTTCAGGCTCTCGGGCTGGGTGAAGCCGATCAGGCTATGCCCGCGCAGGTCTTCGACGCTGCGTGGCCGGCCATGCGCCTTGAGATAGGCGGGTGCGGCCAGCACGCGCAGCGCAAAGCGCGCCAGCGGCCGCGCATGCAGCGTCGAGTCGCGCAGCGCGCCAATGCGGATGCCGACATCGGTGCGTTGCTCGATCAGGTCGATCAGGTCGTCATTGCTGTTGAGTTCAAGCTCGATGTCGGGGTAGAGCGCGCGAAACCCGCCCAGCAGCGGCACGATGGCGTGCAGCATGAAGGGCGATGCCGCGTTCACGCGCAGCCGGCCCGCGGGATGCGCGCGCCGCGCCGCGATCTCGTCTTCGGCCGCCTCCACCGCATCGAGCACGGCGCGCGCGCGCGACAGGAACAGCGTTCCTTCCTCGGTCAGGGCCAGCTTGCGGGTGGTGCGCCGCAGCAGCGTGGTGCCGAGCTTTTCCTCGAGCCGGCGCAGCGTGCGGCTCACGCCCGACACGGTCTGCGCCAGGTGCTCGGCGGCAGCGGTGATCGAGCCGGTGTCGATGACCGCGACAAAGGCCTGCAATTCATCCAGCGTGGTTTTCATGGATTGTTGATATTAAGTCAAGAGTATTGTGCTGTGACTGGGCTTTGTCGACAAGGGTTCGGCTGGCACATTGGTGGTTTCCTAAGCAATTCACTACCAATGACCAATTCCTTGCATATCCCCGACCTGGGCCTGGGTACCTTCCGCCTGACCGGCCACCAGGTGGTCGATTCGGTGCGCAACGCACTCGAACTCGGCTACCGCGCCATCGACACCGCGCAGATCTACGGCAACGAGGCCGAGATCGGGCAAGCCCTTGCCGACAGCGGCGTGGCGCGCTCGCAGCTGTTTCTCACCACCAAGATCTGGACCGAGCACCTGGGAGGCGACCGCTTGCTGCCCAGCCTGCGCGAGAGCCTGGCCAAGCTGCGCACGGACCATGTCGACCTGACGCTGATCCACTGGCCCTCGCCCAACGGCCAGGTGCCGCTGACCGAAACCCTCGACGCGTTGATGCAGGTCCGGGAACTGGGGCTCACGCGCGCCATCGGCATCTCCAACTTTCCGGTGGCGCTGCAGCAGCAAGCCATCGACGCCGTGGGCGCGCACGAGATCGCCACCAACCAGATCGAGCTGCACCCCCGGCTGCAGAACCCGCAGGTCGTCGCGCATGCCCGCCAGCATGGCATCCGCATCACCTCGTATATGACGCTGGGCTATGGCCAGACCCTGAACGAACCCCTGATCCAGGCCATTGCCCAGGCGCACGGCGCGACGCCGGCCCAGGTCGCGCTGGCCTGGGCCATGGCGCGCGGTTTCGCGGTGGTCCCCTCGTCGACGCAGCGCGCCAACCTGGCCAGCAACCTGGCTGCGCGCGCGCTGCACCTGAGTGCGCAGGAACTGGCACAGATCGATGCGATGGACCGCGGCCAGCGCCTGGTTGATCCTGAAGGCCTCGCGCCGCAGTGGGATTGAGCGCCAGGGGTCCCGATGCCCGCAGGCAACACCGACCGTCGCGGGGCCTCGCAACCACGCTAAGATGGCTGCCCGAGTGGCGCCAGCCGATTGTGCACGCTGGCCCCAGAAGAAACTTCAGCGGCTAAAAAGGGCCGCAAAAGGGCGCCAGTCGTGTACCACGATATTTTCATGGCCAACGTGCTGCGGCTGCTGGACGAAAAGCAATTGACCAAGCAGTCGCTGGCGCAAAAAGCCGGCATGTCGATTTCGTTTCTCTCCGACCTGACGAACGGCAAGGCCAATCCTTCGCTGAAGATCATGGCCGCCATTGCCAGCGCGCTGGACACTCCATTGCCCGATCTGCTGCGCACGGCCAACGCCGCGCCCGCAGCCGCGGAGCCGCCGGGACAGTACCGCGTGGTGCGCCGCCTGCCGCAAGGTCTGACGCAGGTGGCGGCGGTGTTGACCGACTACCAGGCCTTCCACGTGCGCCAATGGGATGCCGCCAACCGTAAGACCATGGGCAAGTCCGAGGATTCTTCAGCCTGAAAAATTGCCCGGTGTTTTTTAGCGGCTAAAAAAAACGGCGTGCGGCACAAACGCTCGCTCAGAGGGCCGCCAACGCGACGCGCCGGTCCCGGAAATTCCAAGTAACACTTCTTTGGAAGCGGGCCCGTTGTCTGGTGTTTTGTTTCGGTATATCGTGCGCCCAATTGCCAGCACAGGCGGGTCGCACATGATTGAAGACGATTTCTCCATCCTCAAGGAGCGCGCCAAGAGAAAGCTCGAGCGCGACATGGGCCCGCTGCTGCTGGCAGCGCTGAACGATCCGCGCACCGTGGAGATCATGCTCAATGCCGATGGCCGGCTCTGGCAGGAGCGGCTGGGCGAGAAGATGAAGTGCATAGGCGCATTGCGCGCGGCCCAGTCCGAAGCCATCATCAAGACCATCGCCGGCTACCACGGCAAGGAAGTCACGCGCGGCAAGCCCGTGCTCGAAGGCGAGTTTCCACTCGACGGTTCGCGCTTTGCCGGGCAATTGCCGCCCGTGGTGCCCGCTCCGACCTTTGCCATCCGCAAGCGCGCCGTCGCCATCTTTGCGCTGGCGCAGTACGTCGAGGCCGGCATCATGACCCAGGCCCAGCACGACGCGCTGCAGGCGGCGGTGCGCAACCACCGCAACATCCTGGTGATCGGCGGCACCGGCTCGGGCAAGACCACGCTGGTCAACGCCATCATCCACGAGATGGTCGCCTGCGATCCGGGCGAGCGCGTGTTCATCCTCGAAGACACCGGCGAGATCCAGTGCGTGGCCGAGAACTCCGTGCAGTTCCACACCTCCATGGAAGTGCCGATGACGGTGCTGCTCAAGACCACGCTGCGCATGCGCCCGGACCGCATCCTGGTAGGCGAGGTGCGCGGCGCCGAGGCGCTCGACCTGCTGGACGCATGGAACACCGGACACGAGGGCGGGGCGGCCACGCTGCATGCCAACAACGCCAGCGCCGGGCTGTCGCGCCTGCGCTCGCTGATCACCCGCAACGATGCGGCCCCGGCGGAAATTGAAGCGCTCATCGGCGAGGCGGTTCATGTCGTGGTGCACATCGCCCGTACCCCCGAAGGCGGACGCCGCGTACACGAGATCCTCGGGATCTTCGGGTATGCCGAGGGCCGCTACATCACCCAAGGACTGTAAGGAGTGCCCGCCATGCAACGCGATTTACCTTTTCACGGCCGGCACGGCCTGCGCGCGCCGTCGGCGGCGTGCCGCGCCATGCCGCGCTGGTGCTGGCTGCTGCTGGCGTTGCTCGTGCTGTGGCTGCTCGCAGGCGCTCCCGCGTGGGCCTCCGAAGGCACGGGCGGCTCGTTGCCCTACGAAGACTGGCTCACCAAACTGCGCAACTCGGTGACCGGCCCGGTGGCATTTGCGCTGTCGATCATCGGCATCGTCATCGCAGGCGGGGTGCTGATCTTCGGCGGCGACCTCAACGGCTTCTTCCGCACGCTGATCTTCCTGGTGCTGGTCATGGCGCTGTTGATCGGCGCGCAGAACGTGATGGGCAACTTCTTTGGCCGGGGGGCGGAGCTGGCGCAGGCCGCGCCGGCTTCGGCGCCCGCCTGGGCTTCGCACCGGAGCTGGGCATGAGCTTGCGCTCCATTCCCATCCGCCGCTCGGGCAACCGCGACAACCTGTTCATGGGCGGCGACCGTGAACTGGTGATGTTTGCCGGGGTGCTGGCCTTTGCGCTGGTTTTCAGCGCGCAGGAGTTGCGCGCCACGGCGGCGGGGCTGCTGCTGTGGTTCGGTGCACTGTTTGCGTGCCGCCTGATGGCCAAGTCCGACCCCAAGCTGCGCCGGGTCTATCTGCGCCACCGCCGCTACAAGGCCTATTACTGCGCGCGCAGCACGCCCTTTCGCCGCAATGGCGCGGCGCAGGAAAGGCAATACCGATGATCACGACCATTGCCGTGCTGACCGCGTCGCTGGGTGCGGTGCTGTTGCTGTGGCTGTTCCTGCGCATCCGCGCCGTCGACGCCGAACTCCGGCTCAAGCGCCACCGCCGCCGCGATGCGGGTCTGGCCGACTTGCTCAATTACGCCGCCATGGTCGATGACGGCGTCATCGTTGGCAAGAACGGGGCCTTCCTGGCGGCCTGGCTCTACAAGGGCGCCGACAACGCCAGCAGCACCGATGCGCAGCGCGAGGCGGTATCGCTGCGCCTGAATCAGGCGCTGGCCGGCCTGGGCAACGGCTGGATGCTGCATGTCGATGCAGTGCGCCTGCCCGCGCCGCGCTATGCGCAGGCCGGGCTGTCGCATTTCCCCGACCCGGTGTCGGCGGCCATCGACGAGGAGCGCCGGCGCCTGTTCGAGCGCCTGGGCACGATGTACGAAGGCTACTTCATCCTGAGCCTGAGCTACTTCCCCCCGCTGCTGGCGCAGCGCCGGTTTGTCGAACTGATGTTCGACGACGACAACCGCACGCCCGGCCAGCGCGCACGCACGCAAGGCCTGATCGAGCACTTCCAGCGCGAGTGCATGGCCGTCGAGTCGCGGCTGTCGCTGGCCGTCGAGCTCAAGCGCCTGCGCGGCCAGAAGATCACCACCGAGGATGGCACACAGGTCACGCAGGACGAACTGCTGCGCTGGCTGCAGCGCTGCATCACCGGGCTCGACCATCCGGTGCAACTGCCGCGCAATCCCATGTACCTCGATGCGCTGCTCGGCGGCCAGGAGCTGCTGGGCGGGGTGGTGCCCAAGCTCGGGCGGCAGTTCATCCAGGTGGTGGCCATCGAGGGCTTTCCGCTGGAGTCGACGCCGGGCATGCTCACCGCGCTGGGCGAACTGGCCTGCGAATACCGCTGGTCATGCCGTTTCATCTTCATGGACGGCCACGAAGCCGTGAAGCACTTCGACCGGTTCCGCAAGAAGTGGCGGCAGAAGACGCGCGGCTTTTTCGACCAGGTGTTCAACACCCATACCGGGCCCATCGACCAGGATGCATTGTCGATGGTGGCCGACGCCGAGGCCGCCATTGCCGAGATCAACAGCGGGCTGGTCGCCGCGGGCTACTACACCAGCGTGGTGGTGCTCATGGATCCGGACCGCTCCCGGCTCGAAGCCTCGGCGCGGCACATCGAGAAGGCCGTCAACCGGCTCGGCTTCGCGGCGCGCATCGAGACCATCAACACGCTCGACGCGTTTCTTGGCAGCCTGCCGGGGCATGGTGTGGAGAACGTGCGCCGGCCGCTGATCAACACCTTGAATCTGGCCGACCTGTTGCCCACCAGCAGCATCTGGAGCGGCCTGAATGCCGCGCCCTGTCCAATGTATCCGCCGCTGGCGCCAGCGCTGATGCACTGCGTGACCCAAGGCTCGACACCTTTCCGGCTGAACCTGCATGTGCGCGACCTGGGCCATACCTTCATGTTCGGCCCGACCGGCGCCGGCAAGTCCACGCACCTGGCGCTGCTGGCCGCGCAGCTGCGGCGCTATCCGGGCATGTGCATCCATGCGTTCGACAAGGGCCAGTCGATGTACCCGCTGGCCAAGGCCGTGGGCGGGCGCCACTTCACCGTGGCCGCCGACGATGAGCCGCTGGCCTTCTGTCCGCTGCAGTTTCTCCACACGCGCGCCGACCGGGCCTGGGCCATGGAATGGCTTTGCACGCTGCTCGAACTCAACCACGTGACGCCTACGCCCGCGCAGCGCAACGAGCTCGGCCACGCGGTGCTCAGCATGCATGCGAGCGGCGCGCGCACGCTGTCGGAACTCAGCGTGACGGTCCAGGACGAAGCGATCCGGGAGGCGCTGCGCCAGTACACCGTCGACGGCAGCATGGGGCACCTGCTGGATGCCGAAGAGGACGGGCTCCAGCTGTCGGACTTCACGGTGTTCGAGATCGAGGAGCTGATGAACCTGGGCGACAAATACGCGCTGCCCACGCTGCTGTACCTGTTTCGCCGTATCGAGCGCAGCCTGACCGGCCAGCCCGCGGCCATCATTCTGGACGAGGCCTGGCTGATGCTGGGGCATCCGGTGTTCCGCGCCAAGATCCGTGAGTGGCTCAAGGTGATGCGCAAGGCCAACTGCCTGGTGCTGATGGCCACGCAAAGCCTGTCCGACGCGGTGCAGTCCGGCATTCTCGACGTCATTGTCGAATCGACGGCCACCAAGATCTTCCTGCCCAACGTCTATGCGCGCGACGAGGACAGCGCTGCGCTCTACCGGCGCATGGGGCTCAACGCCCGGCAGATCGAGATCCTGGCCACCGCCATCCCCAAGCGCCAGTACTACTACGTGTCGGAGCAAGGCCGCCGCCTCTATGACCTCGCGCTCGGGCCGCTGGCGCTGGCGTTTGTCGGCGCATCCGACAAGGACTCGCTGGCCGCGATCAAGGCCCTCGAAGCGCGGCACGGCGCCGCCTGGGTCGATGCCTGGCTGGCGGCGCGCAATCTGCATCTGAAAGACTATGGGGTGAGCACATGCGCATTGCACACATGATGGCGGGCTGGAGGCGCCCGCGCACGCTGGCGGGTGCTGCGCCCACGGGCGCGGTCACGGCGCAATCGCCTGCGCCCGCCTGGGCGGAGGTCACCGACAACCCCTACCTGAATGCCCGACGCAGCTGGAACGACCATGTCGGCGCGCTGGTGTCATCGCGCCAGGCCTGGCAGCTGCTGGGCTTGATGTCGCTGCTCATCGTCCTGGCGGCGGTGGGTGGCCTGGTCTATATCGGCAGCCAGTCGAAATTCGTGCCCTATGTGGTCGAGGTCGACAAGCTGGGCCAGCCGCTGGCCATTGCGCCGGCCCGGCGTGCCGATGCCGCCGACGTGCGCGTAGTGCACGCGGGTGTGGCTGCGTTCGTGGCCGACCTGCGCCTGGTGACGCCCGACGTGGCGCTGCAGCGCAAGGCGGTGTTTCGCGTCTACTCGATGCTGTCGCCTGGCGATGCGGCCACGCTCAAGGCCAACGAATGGCTCAACGGCAGCGACGAGGCGAGCCCGTTCAAGCGCGCGGCCCGGGAGACCGTGAGCACCGAGATGCTCTCGGTGCTGCCCCAGACGCCCGATACCTGGCAGGTCGACTGGATGGAAACCACGCGCGACCGCCAGGGGGTGGTCCGGGGGGCGCCGCAGCGCATGCGCGCCCTGGTCACGGTCTACACGGTGGCGGCCACGCCGCAAACCACCGAAGAGCAGGTGCGCAACAACCCGCTGGGCATCTATGTCCGCGATTTTTCCTGGTCGAAACAGCTTTGAGAGGCGGACGGCATGGACAAACTACTCACTGCACTGCTGCTGGGCGCGCTGGCCGCGCCCGGCCACGCGGCTGGCGCCGGCGAGCAGCGGCTCAACGAGCTGTACTTCCCGGGCGCCAGTCCGCAACTCACGGCCCAGGAAAAAGCCGCGATTGCCATTGCCAACAAATGGCGCAATCCCGATGCCAAGGGGCTGCAGCCCGTGGCCGGCAGCGACGGCGCGGTGCGCTTCCTGTTCGGCGCGCAGCAGCCCAGCATCGTCTGCGCGGTGCTGCAGGTCTGCGACATCGAACTGCAGGCCGGCGAGCAGGTCAACTCGATCCACCTCGGCGACGCCGCACGCTGGACGGTGGAGCCGGCCGTCACCGGCAGCGGCGCCGCCGAGGTCCAGCATCTGGTGATCAAGCCCATGGATGTGGGTCTCGAAACCTCGCTGATCGTCTCCACCGACCGGCGCACCTACCACCTGCGTCTGCGCTCGCACCGCACGGCCTTCATGCCGCGCGTCGGCTTCACCTACCCCGAGGAGGCGCTGGCAAAGTGGGATGTGCTCAAGGCGCGCGCCGGGCAGGAGCAGCAGCAGCGCACGCTGGCGTCCACTGGCGAGTACCTGGGCAACCTGGACTTCGGCTATGCCATCGCCGGTTCGGCGCGCTGGAAACCGGTGCGCGTGTACAACGACGGCCGCAAGACCATCATCGAGATGCCTGCCGCCATGCAGCAGACCGAGGCGCCGGCCCTGATGGTCGTGCGCAAGGACGGCGGGTCCTTTCAGGCCGACGACACGGTCATGGTGAACTACCGCGTGCAGGGCGACCGCTACATCGTGGATGCGGTTTTTGACAAGGCGGTGCTGGTCGCGGGCGTCGGCCGCAGCCAGGACCGCGTCACGATCACCCGGGAGAAATGACCATGTTGCGCCTCGTTCCCTGTGCATTGCTGCTGGCTTGCCTGGCTGGCTGCGCCGCCCCCGGCGCCCATTCGCTGGGCAACTACAGCGACGCGCCCGCGCCGGTGCAGCAGCAGCTGGCGGCCGCTGCGGTCAAGCAATTGGCCGTGCTTTATCCGCCCGGCCATACCCGCTTCGCCCTGCAGCAGGCCGTGTCGGATGGCTTTGGCCAGCCGCTGGCCGCCGATCTGCGTGCGCGCGGCTATGCCTTGCAGGAGTTCAAAGCCGGCGCCTCGGAGTCTGCAGGTAGCGCAGCAGCGCCGCCAGCGGCGGACGCGGGGGTGCCGCTGGGCTATCTGCTGGACCAGGCGGCGGGCCCGGGGCTGTACCGCATCAGCCTGCGGGTCGGCAGCCAGACCCTGACGCGCGTCTATCAGGCGCATGACGGCCAGCTCGCGCCGGCGGGTGCCTGGCTGCGCAAGGAGTGACCATGGCCGCGATCGACCCGATGTCGCCGCTTGGCTCGCCCGCCGACATGGCCCGGGGCGGCGGAGTGCGGCGTGTGAACAACCTGCCGCTGTATATCGTCATGGCCGCGGTGGCGGTGTTTTTGCTGATCATGATGCTGGTCGCGGTCAACCGTGCCGCGGCGCAGCGTCGCCCCGAGCCGCCAGGCGCGGAGAAAGCCGGCAACAGCAGCGTGTTTGCGCAGGAAATTGCCGGGGCGCAGAAAGACGGCATCATCCCGCCCGAGGCACTGGCGCTGCCGGCCGCGACGCCGCCGCTGGCCATCGATATCGTCCGCCCGGACCCGCTCGATGTGCCGCCGCGGCCACCGGGTGGCAATAGCGCTGCAATGCCTGGCGACGAGGATGCCCAGCGCGTGCACATGCTCAAGCTGCAGCAGCTCGAGGAAGCCATCAAGTCCAAGACCAGCGTGCGCATGATGGCCGCGCGCAGCGCCGGTTCCGCGCCGGCCGATGGCAGCGCCTCTGCCGCGCGCGAGGAAACCCTGGCCCGGCTGGCTGCGGTGCGCCAGAAGGTCGATGCGCAGGCTGCGGCCAATCCGACGGCAGCTTACCGGGCACGGCTGCAGCAACTGAAGGGTGCAGCCGCCGGCTTTCCCGCGGCAGACGATCCTGGCGCCGGCCCGCTGGCGGTGGGGCCGCAAGCAAGCGCAGATTACGCCCAGTTCCAGCCGAGCGGCACGGGCGGCAACCGCTGGCAGCTCGATGCGCAGCCCGAGGCGCCGCGTGGCCCGTACGTACTGCGCGCCGGGTTTGTGCTGCCGGCGATGCTGATCTCGGGCATCAACTCCGATCTTCCCGGCCAGATCGTCGCCCAGGTGAGCCAGGATGTATTCGATACCGCCACCGGCCGCTGGAAGCTGATTCCGCAGGGCGCGCGCCTGGTCGGTCAGTATGCCAGCGAGGTCGCGCATGGCCAGTCGCGCGTGCTCGTGGCCTGGCAGCGCATCGTTTTTCCCGATGGCAAAGCCATGGACATCGGGGCGATGCCCGGTGCCGATGCTTCGGGCCAGGCCGGCTTTCGTGACCGCAGCAACAACCACTATGTGCGCTTGTTCGGCTCGGCCTTGCTGATGTCGGGCGTCACGGCCGGCTTTGCCCTGAGCCAGCGCGAGACCGCCGCGCCCTATGGGAGTGCTCCGACGGTCACCAGCGCCCTGAGCGAGGCGCTCGGCCAGCAGCTGGGGCAGGTCACGGCCCAGATGATTGCCAAGAACATGGGCATTGCGCCGACGCTGGAGATCCGCCCCGGCTACCGCTTCAACGTCATCGTCACCAAAGACATGACGTTCCCCCGGCCCTACCAGGCCTTTGATTATTAGCAAGGAGGCATGGCATGCAAGCCTATTTCCCGCGATCCCTGGCTGCCAGGGCGTTGCTGGCCTGCACCCTCGGGGCAACTGCCGCGCGGTCGGGCGGCATTCCGGTGTTCGATGGCAGCAACTTCGTGCAAAACGCCAAAACCGCTTCGGAGTCGGCGCAGCAGACGATGAAGCAGATCAAGCAGTATGAACTGCAGCTGAAGCAGTATGCGAACATGCAGCAGAACACGGCTGCGCCTGCGCACGAGGTGTGGGACCAGGCAACCCAGACCATGGGAAGGCTGCGATCCACGTTGGACACCTTGAACCAGTACCGGCAACTGGCTGGAAGCATCGATGCCCATCTGCAGCAGTTCAAGGACGTCGAAGGCCACCGCTCCACGGAGTGCTTCCACACGCGGTGCAGTGCGTCGCAGTGGTCGCAAAAGATGCAGGAGCAGGGACGGCGGGGCGCGCAGGCGCAGAAAAGCGCCAACGACGCCTTGCTGCGCGGTCTGGATCAGCAGCATCAGGCAATGCAGGTCGATGCCCGGCAGCTAGAGCGATTGCAGGCAGGCGCAAAGAACGCCAGCGGACAGATGCAGGCCTTGGGCGCCGCCAACCAGTTTGCCAGCCATCTGGCGTTGCAGTTGCAGCAGATCCGCGCGCTGTTGATTGCCCAGCAGACCGCCATGGCCGCACGCCAGCAGGTGCTGGCCGACCGCGAGGCCTTGGCCGAGGCCGCGCAGGAACAAGCGCTCGCGCCGCGCATGGGTATGACTCCCCATCCGCGCAATTGGCTCGCCACCAAACCCTGAGAGGTCCGCCATGCCCGATTCATCCCATTCGGCGCCGAGGGCACTTGCGCAGATGCCCCGCATGCGCGGCAGTGCCGCCGGGCTCGCGCTGCTGTTGCTGGCAGCTCCGGCGGCAGCGTTGGACAACAAGGGGGTGTTCGACACCGTCACCGACCATTTCGCGGCGCAGGCCGCCAGCTGGCAAAGCGCGATGATGAGTGCCGCGACTTGGCTGTTCTGGACCCTGGGCACGATCTCGCTGGCTTGGACCGCCGGCATGATGGTGTTGCGCAAGGCGGACCTGGGCGAGTTCTTTGCCGAGTTCGCGCGTTTCATCGTGTTCTTCGGCTTCTTTCTCTGGCTGCTGAGAAATGGCCCGGCATTCGCGCGCGCCATCCTCGATTCGATGCGCCAGCTTGGCGCGCAGGCCTCGGGACTGTCCAGCATCACGCCGTCGAGCATTGTCGATCTCGGCTTCCTGATCTGGGAGAAGGCGGTGAGCAACATGTCAGTGTGGAAGCCGATGCAAAGCCTGGTGGGCATCCTCCTCAGCGGTGGCATCTTGCTATTGCTGGCGATCATTGCGGTCAACATGCTGCTGCTGACGGTGTCGGGGTGGATCCTGATGTACGCGGGCATTTTCTTTCTGGGCTTCGGTGGCAGCCGATGGACCAGCGACATGGCCGTCAACTACTACAAGAGCGTGCTGGGGGTCGGAGCACAGCTGTTGGCCATGGTGTTGATGGTGGGCATCGGCAACCAGCTGCTGCAAGAGTTCTACAGTCGCCTCGGCGCGGGCCATAACCTCAACGAACTGGTCGTCATGCTGGTGTTCTGCCTCGCGCTGCTGATGCTGACAACGCGCATTCCGGCGTTGGTGGCGGGGATGGTGAGTGGCGCTGGGGGGGCAGGCGACCTGGGGAGTTTTGGCTCGGCCGCGGTCAAGGGCGCCACCCTGGGCGCCGCCAGCATGGTGGGTGCCGCCTTTGGCTCCAAAGCCTCCAATACGGCCAAAGGCGACGACAGTGTCCAGGCCTTGGTCGCGGCCCTGGCCCAGATGGCACCGCCGGATCCGGGCGCGGCAGGCCGGGCTGCGGACACTGGCGGCAGCGGCGCTGCAGCCGGGGCGAGGGGCGGCGATGCCGAACTCGTGTTTCCCGAGATCGACTACGGCGATGACGAGCGTCGCGGCAGTGGCGACAACGACAGCAGCAGTACGGACAAGGGCGATGGCGGGGAGAGCGAACTGACATTTCCCGAAATCGATTACGGCGATGACGGCATCGGTCGCGACAGCGACAGCCGCAGTGCGGACGGTCTCGACGGCGACGAGGGCGAACTGGTATTTCCCGAGATCGACTACGGGGATGACGCGGCCGTCGTGTACGCAGAAGCGGGCGGCCGCCGCAGCCACGTCAGTGGCCATCACCCTGGCGCCGGCAACAGCCCAAGCGGCAACGGTGCTGATGGAAGCCTTGGCACCGGCGGCGGCCGCAGTGGCGAAGGTGCTTCCTCGGCCGCGGGCGCCGCAGGCATGCAAGGCGGCGAGCTTGCCAGCGTTGCCGCGCAAGGCGAGGGGGCTCGCCCGCGCGGATCGAGCGCAACCCAGGACGGGGCCGGCCCGTCTCCGCAGCAGCCCGCGCCCGATGTGCCGGGCAACCCCGGTGCGACAACGCACACGCACGTCGCCACGCGCGCAAATCGTCCGGCGCGCGGTCGGGCCCTGGATGAAAAGCAGCGCGCCGAAGAGGTCAGGGCCTTTGTCGAACGCATCTGAGCCGCCAACAGACTCCAAGGAGACAAGCCATGCACAGAAAACATCTTGCCGGTGCGGCCCTGGTGGCCCTTGCCGGCTTGCACCAGGGCGCCGAGGCGCAAGAAGGGCTCAGCAGCAAGGCGCATCTTGCGTGCGAGGCAGTACTATGCCTGTCCACCGGTTCGCCACCTGGCGAATGCGCCAATGCGCTGCGCCACTATTTCAGCATCACGCATCGGCGGATGTCGGAAACCTTGCGACGGCGCGCAAGCTTCCTGCGCCTGTGTCCGGTCGGGCAGCAGGACGCTTCGATGTCCGGCCTGATCCGCATCCAGTCGCAAGCCGCGGGCAAATGCGATGCCGAAGCGCTCAACGCCAGCCAGCGCCGGGTGACCGGGCTGGGCGAGAACGATTTCGCCATTGGCAACCGCCTGCCGGCCTACTGCGATGCCTATTTCGCGCACGCCTACAGCGATTGGGCAGCTGTGTTGCCACGCTATGTCGGGGTGCCCGAGCGCGGCGGCTTCTGGGTGCCGGCGCATGACCATGCCAAGGCGCAGGGCGAATACGCGGCCCGGATCGTGGCCGAAGACGCGGCCCGAAACTCCAGCGCCGGCCGCTGAGCAGGGCCATGGACGCGACCGCGCTGGACGATCTGCCCGCGCAACTGCAGGAGCGTGTGGTCTGTTCGATCACGGCAGCGATGCAATACCGGTTGCCCGCGAACATCTTGCTGGCCGTGGCCGAGAAAGAGGGCGGAAGGCCGGGCCAATGGGTAAAAAACCGCAACGGCACGCACGATGTCGGCGCCATGCAATTCAATACCCGCTATCTCGCGGAACTACAGCGCTACGGCATCACGGCTGGCGATGTGGCCGCGCCGGGCTGCTATCCGTTCGAGCTTGCGGCTTGGCGGTTGAGCCAGCATATTCGCAACGACAGCGGCGACCTCTGGACCCGTGTGGCCAACTACCATTCGCGCACGCCTGGCTACAACGCGGTGTACCGCAGCGACCTGATGCGCCGCGCGGCGCGCTGGGCCGACTGGCTGGAAGCACGCTTTGTGACGCGCGAGGCAGGCCGGACCCCAGCGCAGGTGCCGAGGGATACGCGGCCGCTGCAGGTCAGCGAGCGCTGAAACTGCGCCGCGTTGTGCGGTGGCGGGCCGGATGGTCCACCCCGCTCAGTCTTCCCAGGGCAGCTTGCCCGAATGGTCCGGCGCGACTTCGGGCGGACCGGTGAAAATCGCGGCCGCGTCAGACCGCACGCGCGCTGCCGCCGGCTTGCGCGATGGGGCCGCAGCGGCTTTGCCGGGCGGCTGCAGCGCAGCGCCGGCTTGCGCCTTGAGCGCTTCGGGCCACCACGCCTGGAAGCGCTGGATATCCACGCCCTGGGGCACATACCAGCTGCGCTGCTGGGGGTCCCAGCGCGCACCCAGACTCTTGGCCTGGTCCTTGGCCGCAAATGGAACATCGAGTTGGAGTTGGGCTTGCTTCATGGGCCGATCTTAAGCGCGCCGAACCGCTGTGCTTGCCAGGGTATGCTGTGGTCAGGTGCGGCGCCCGCCGGCACTGGTATCCGCTTGACGGCGAGAGGGAGCGATGCGCATGGTGAGTGCCAAAGAGTTCAGCGACGACCCCCAGGTCTATCAGGCGCTGTTGGAGTCAACCCGGGCCATTCCCTGGAAGATCGATTGGGCCAGCATGAAGTTCGCTTACATCGGCCCCCAGATCGAGCCGCTGCTGGGCTGGAGCCGCGACAGCTGGCGCAGCGTCGAGGATTGGGCGCAGCGCATGCACCCCGAAGACCGCGAACGCGTGGTGAATTTCTGCGTGACGCAATCCCAGGCCGGTGCCGACCACGAGGCCGACTACCGCGCGCTGACGCGGGACAATGGCTATGTCTGGATCCGCGATGTGGTGCATGTGGTGCGCGATGAGCACGGTGTGGTCGAGGCGCTGATCGGTTTCATGTTCGACATCAGCGAGCGCAAGAAAACCGAGGAACGCTTGCTGACGCTGCAAAGCGAGCTCGAGGCGCTGTCGTTCAAGGACGGTCTGACCAATATCGCCAACCGCCGACGTTTCAATGCCAGCCTCGACCAGGAATGGGAGACTGCCCGCAGCCAGGCCCAGCCACTGTCGCTGTTGATGATCGACATCGATTACTTCAAGCAGTTCAACGACCTGTACGGGCATTTGCGCGGCGACCAGTGCCTGGTGGAAGTGGCGCACACGCTGAGCCTCGCGCTCGACGGTCCGCGCGACCTGGTGGCGCGCTTTGGCGGCGAGGAGTTCGTGATCCTGCTGCCCGGCGCCGATCCCGACCAGGCGTTCAAGGTGGCCGAGCGCTGCCAGCGGCGCATTCATAAGCTGGCTACCATCCACGCGCTTTCGCCGCACGGCCAGCAACTCACGGTCAGCATCGGTGTAGGCACGCTGGTGCCCGGCGCGCATTCGCAATCCGCGCAGTTCACGGATGCGGTCGACAAGCAGCTGTATGCGGCCAAGAAAAATGGCCGCAATCGCATTGAACGCCTGCCGGTGGGCTCCTGAATGGGACACCAGGCCGATTGCCTGCGGCGGTTCAGGTCAGGTTCAGGCCGCCGTCGGACAACAGGATCTCGCCGGTGAGATAGTCCGAGGCCAAGAGCAATGCCACGGCTTGTGCAACGTCCTCGGGCCGTGCTGCGCGGCCCATGGGCGCGCGCTCGCGCCATAGCTGCTGGGCCTGCACCCAGCTCTGCGTCAGCGGCGTATCGACGAGGCCGGGCGCCACGGCGTTGACGCGGATGGCCGGCGCCAGCGACAGCGCCAGCAGCCGTGTCATATGGTTCAACGCGGCTTTGCTGGCCGCATAGGGAATCGAAGCGCCCTTGGGACGCACGCCCGCATGCGAGCTGATGTTCACCACGCAAGCCGGACGTCCGCCGTGCGCCGCGTCGCGCAAGGCCGGCTCGGCCAGCGCCACCAGGCGAAAGGGCGCAATCACGTTGACTTCATGCATGGCCTGCCAGATTTCAGGCGTGGCCGCAGCCAGATCGGCATGCGCTATGACCTGGCTGATACCGGCGTTGTTGACCAGCACGTCGAGCCGGCCCCATGCGGCCGTGGCCTCGCGCACCAGCCGGACGCGCTCGGCGTCTTGCGCCAGATCGGCCTGGATGTAAACCGCCGCGCCCAGTTCCTGGGCGAGTGCCTGTCCAGCCTGCGCCGAGCTGCGCGAATGCAATACCAGCGCAAAGCCATCGCCAGCGAGCCGGCGCGCGATGGCGGCACCAATACCGGAGGTGGATCCGGTGACTAATGCCACGGGGCGGTTCGGAAGTGGCGTGCGAACGGGCATCAATGGCATGGTCGGCATATGGCAAGGACAGGGTGGCCTGATTGTGAGGCTGTGCGGCGGCTGCCGGGCACCTGGATGCCCATCGAGTTCCCGGTGAGGCCATTGGTTTCCGTAGGTAGGAAGCAAGTCTTTCCTGCCAGCTTGACACCGCATTCATGAATGCAGCTTACATGCTGAATATTTACGAGATTGAATCGGCTATTCATCGCATGCTGCGAGAGTCCTGACGACGCTGGTCCGCTGCTGTGCGGCTCAGTAGGGTGCACGGCTTCAGCAGGCAAAGCTGTGATGGAACGACTGCATTGCTGGGAATAACACTCTCGCTAAAGCGCCAACGCGGCATTGTTTTATGACCAGATCAGTCATGGGACAGGCAGTAGGGTGCAAAAGGGCTTCTTCTGTTTCGATCTGGCGGGGCATGGGAGTGCAAGTCCCAGAGCGTGCTCTAGGACAAGACAGCCCATATGGCCGAGTCCAAGGCGAAAGTCTCCTGCCTGCTTGCGTTTCACCCACAGGGCGGCGATCGATGTTATCGCTGCGACGTCGCGCAAGCGATGTCGCCAGGAGACGAGGCACCGCAATGTTGTCAGCACGGCCGGCGCATTCATCGATTCGGCTGGCAAGCGATAGGAAAAACTATCTGTCACTGGAGGGCACGGCGATCTTTGCCCGTTTAAAGCACGCGTACAGTAGCTAATGAATACAGCTTACATGAAACGAAAGACACACCACGATATTTTGTCTGCTTAGTGAAAAGACATACATGTAAGCTAGATTCATCTGGCTGTGGCCCAGGTTCGATTTTTGAGGTTTTCACGCCATGAGCTCCAGGCAAATCCCATGCCTCTGAAACGCTATCCATGCGAACCTTACCCCACAGTGCCACACATACGTTGCACGTCCCGGCGCTTGGTGCTACATCGTTGCCATCCATGTGGTATGTCGCCGCCGCAAGACAGGCCCAGTCCAGAGCTCCCATTTTCCGCAGCGAACGCCACGGGCCGCAGCGCCGATGGCTGCGTCTCTCAGTGGATTTGAGTTCCCAGCGATGCGCCATGCGCAGGCATCCACCCGAAATGACGCTTTTGTCTGGCATGGCAAAAACCTCTCTATCTCCTAATGTTTCAGGGAAAAGCTTGTTCACAGTGATCGATGGTGGTTAGTTTTTTTATGTTTGCACAGAAAAAACTTGTCAACATTGTACTTCGGCCTTATGCTTGCCTCCTCAAACATGAGATACGTTGGTTAATGCCATGGCTAGAGCGATTCAATTCAAAACGTCTGTAGCGACAGTCCTGTCGGGTCTGGATGTTTCCGCAAAGAAATTGCAGGAGTTGGTGGGTCGCGAAAAGCCTGCAGGCCAGCACCACATGAAATACACCCCGGCGGACATGCGCGCCGCGCGCTATCGCGCCGCCGGTCTGGTTCCGCCCACCACCGGCACCTTGCCGCTGGGGTCCGCCAGTCTGCCGCCGGTGATCGTCACGCGTATGACCAAGGGCGGTGTGGGCAAGACCAGTGTGTCGGTCAATGTGGCCTCGTCACTTGCAATGATGGGTTTCCGGGTCCTGGTCATCGATGCTGATCCCCAGGCATCGGCATCCAACCTGCTGGGTGTTGATACAACTGGTTACGAAACCGATATCAGGCACATTGGCCATTTCCTGCGCAAGGCCGAGAAGGATCCCGATGCCGAATTGCCTTCGGCAATCAAGCATATCTATGAAGGCGGGTTTCTGGATCTCATTCCTGCCGACATTACGTTAGCTGAAACCGATGCCAGCCTAGTGGCGGTCATGGCCAGCCATGCACGGGCCCAGCTTTTTCTGAACCGCAACAGCGCGTTCCTGTCCAGCGCGTATGACGTGATCATCGTCGATACCGCGCCAGGTACCACACCGATCGGACTTGCATTTTCGTTTGCGGCCAAGGTGTCGGGCAAGGTGCTGACCATTGTCGAGCCGGAAGGCAGCTGCCTGCGGGCCCTGGATTCGTTGGCGTCGAACCTGGCCGAGATCCAGTCGGTGACCGGCGCCGATGTCGGCATGGAAGTGGTCATCAACAAATACCACCCGAGTCTCAAGCATGTGCGCGAAAGCATGGGTTTCCTGTATTCCAAGTACGGCTCGATGCTCAACGACTCGATCATTCCGCAATTTTCGGGGTTTGCACGCCAGCTCAACCCGAATGCCCGGGAGACCGCGCCGCTGGTCGAGGTCGAACCCAGTTCGGTCGGGGCCGCCGCGATCTATGACGTCGCCAAAAGCCTGATTCGCCGCTATCGCATCACCATGCCTGGCATGCCGGTTGGAGAGTGACCATGGCCAAAGCACCGCCAAAGCTTTCGGGCCTGATCAAGAGTGGAACCGTCGTGCCGACCGTGCCGCTGCATGCATTGCCCGACATGCCCGCCGTCAG